>NZ_JBEXMH010000004.1:275818-285605 GCF_040610415.1 Amycolatopsis sp. NPDC004079
GCGCCGACAAGATCCCGCAATCGCTCGGTCCCCGCTACCGCCACGGCGTCAGACCAACCTGCGCGAACCTCCAGCCAAACCAGCGCGCAACTCCAGTCAAACCCGTCAAGCCGTCCGACGCACCTCCTCTCCAGTCTCGCGGCCCATCGTCATCTCCACCTTCTCCGTCTCTCCAGCCACGCGTCAGTCAAAGAAACTCGGCACGTCCAGAGCCCCTCCCGATGCCTCGAACTCGTCGTGCACGGCCTTGCGCAGGTCCGCGTCGGCGAGATAATCGGCGGCTGTCAGCGCCAGACCCAGCGCACCGTCGACGACCGCTTGATCACCCGTCGGCGACCCGGCGGCCTCGGCGAATTCTTTGGTGTGCAACGCGACCGTCGGCCCGGACACCGCGATCATCGGATGCAGCGCGGGCATCCGGAACGACAAATTTCCGAGGTCCGTGCTCCCGGTCAGGAACTCCGGCACGATGCCCGGTGGCAGCGGCTTCCGCCCGGTGCCCTCTTGGTTGACCGACCACCGCCCGGCCAGCGTGGTGTTGAACCGGATCGGCAGGTACGCAGGCTGCTCGTCCCAGTGCAATTCCACCCCGCAACCCGTCATTTCTGCTGCGCCCTGGGCGATCGAGGTCATCCGGTTGGCCAGGTCGCGCAGCGTCTCCGGGTTTGCCGACCGGAGGTAGAACAAAAGCGCCGCCCGGGCTGGAATCACGTTCGGCCGCGCGCCGCCATCGGTGAAGATGCCGTGCACTCGATCGCTCGACGGCAACTGTTGCCGCAGCGCGGACACTCCTTGATAGGCCGCCACCGCGGCGTCGAGCGCATTGCGACCCATGAACGGCTGCGCCGAAGCATGTGCGCCAACCCCGTGGAACACCATCTCCAGTTGTCGCCTGCCGAGGAACGGGTGCAGTGCGATGTCGTGGCTGAACGGATGCAGCATTATCACCGCATCGACATCGTCGAAGACTCCAGCCCGCGCGAGCGTTTCCTTGCCGCCACCGCCTTCCTCCGCGGGAGTGCCCACCAGCGACACGCGACCGCCGAGTCGTTCGGCCACTGCCGCCGCGCCGAGGAACCCGCCGGCTCCAGCTGTGCAAATAACGTTGTGCCCGCAGCCATGCCCCAATCCGGGCAGGGCGTCGTACTCGGACAGAACTGCGATGTGCGGCCCGTCGTTGTCCGGAGTTCCCGTGCGCAAGGCGGTATCCAGTCCGCCCAGCCCGACGGTGACTTCGTGTCCATGCGCACGCAGCAACTCGGCGAGCGCGCCGACTGACCGGTGCTCGGCGAACCCTTCTTCCGGATGCGCGTGCAGATCCTGACTCAGCGCGACGAGTTCGTCAGCTCGGGAACGCACTTCTTCTTCAACCGCGGCACGGGTTTCCGCGTCGGCTCCGGTGTGGTCGGAGCCGAGCGGTTCGGCGGCGGCGACGGCGTCGGCGGTGGCTTCGATGAGGGAACGGAGGTGGCTGTCGTCGGGCGGGACAGGTGCGGCGTGGGTCATGCGGGGAATGCTATCTCCGAACCCCGACAAAAATGGATCACCGCACGTCGGACAGTCGACCGGAGACGAGTTGGGCGACCCCGAAGTACTGCTCGTGCACCTCGTCGAAGCCATGCGCGCGCAGGCTGGCCGCGATCTCTCCGCGGTCGAACATGCGTTGCCCGCTGACGATTCCTCCTGCGGTGTCGGCGATCCGGGTCACCTGGCAGTCGCGGCGAGCGCTGGTGAGCAGGACGATCCGGCCGCCGGGACGCAGGACCCGGGTGAACGAATCAAGCGCGCGTTCCGGCTCGGCGAACATGTGCAGGGCGGCGAAACAGCAGATTGCGTCCACAGTGGACGGAAGCAGCGGCGGCTCGACCGCGTCGGCGCGAAGGTAAGTCACGGCCGGCGAATCAGTTTCTTCGACCGCGCGCGAAAGCATGCTGCGTGCGCCGTCCAAGCCGATCGCAAGCCCGTCTGGTCCCACTGCGTCCCCGAAGGCGCGCGTGAACCGGCCGGTCCCGCACGCGACGTCGAGCACGACCTGACCTGGCTGCAGCGAGAGACGTTCGGCGGCCAGGGCGACCTCGTCGGCCATGCTCGGGCCGCTGGGGCCTTTGAGGACGCGGCCGAGCACTGGCCGCCAGTAGCGTTCGTAGACCTGCGGCAGCAGTGTGGTGCGCATGAGCCGCTGCGTGAGTCCGGTGGGCGGCCCAGCTTGGGCAGCGTCGCCGAGCGTGTCGAGGAAGCCGTCGACCGTCGTGGCCGGTTCGCTGAGCAGGTCAGTGAGCCGTTGCTGGGTGCTGTGGTGGGGCACGGGGGTCCTCTCGGTGGGGATACCGGCAGTATGCGGCATCAGTGACTCCCTCGTTCGAGTGAAGATCGGCCCGATCAAGCGTTCGAGGCCCGGCATTGTCGGTGCCTGTTCCTAACGTCGTCCGCACGGTCTCCGACCCGCGGAGGCCAGCGAGGAGGACTGTCTGATGACCGCACCGATCCTGCGTCCGATCGACCTGCCCACGGGCGAAATCGCCGTGCACGGGGCCTTCGACCTGAGCGCCGCGGCGCAGTGGCTCGCCGCGGCGGGCCCGGTCGGATCCTTCGCAGCCGAGCCGGGCGTGCTGCGGTTGGCGTTCCCGGTGGAGGGGACCTGGACCCACGCCGGGGCAGCGATCCGGCAGAGATCCCCGGGCACGGTCGAAGTCGGCGTGGCGGCGCCGGTGGAGATCGCCGCGCGCGTGGTCTCGCAGGTGAGCCGGATGCTCTCGCTCGATGTCGACGAATCCGGTTTCGCCGAGGTCGCGAGCCGTGACTCCGTGGTCCGGCGGTTGCAGGCTCGCCACAGCGGAGCGCGCCCGGTGCTGTATTCGTCGCCGTACGAAGCAGCCTGCTGGACCGTGCTCACCCAAGGAATGCGTGCTCGGCAGGCGATGCGGTTCCGGGAACAGCTCGCGGTGCGACACGGCCGTCAGGTTGGCGACGATGGGCCGTTTTCCTTTCCCGCACCGCAGATTCTGGCCGAGCTGGGCGACGAACCGTTGGTCGGACCGTTCCGGCTCGCGCGCCTTCGAGCTGTCGCCCGGGCAGCAGCCGATGGGCGTCTGGACGCTGAAGAGCTTCTGGCGCTGTCGATCCCCGACGCGATGACGCGGCTGTGCGCGATCCCGGGCATCGGAGCGTTCTCCGCCGAGCAGATCCTGCTGCACGGCGCGGGACATCCCGATCTCTTCCCGCGGCTGGACACTCAGCTTCACCAGATGCTGTGCGCGGAGTACGCGCTGCCTCCAGACACGCCGCCGGACGAGCTCGAACCGCTGGCTGAGGACTGGCGTCCGTATCGGTCGTGGGTCGCGCATCTCTTCCGGTTCGACCGGCTGAGGACGTCGGAGTCCGGGGAGGTGGCGGACTGAGCGGTTGCTGAAGTCGCGGATCGACAGGAGGGAGACGTTATGGAGTGAGGCTGCCGCCCATACCGAATCGCGGCCGACGGTTGTCGCCTGGGCACTCACAGGGGCCAAATAGCGCCTGTGGTGAGGTGTCCGCGTGACTACGCCTGTACTCGCCGTCTCGACTGTGCTCAGTGCTCGACCGGGTACCGGAGAAATCTCTGGTGCGGCCATGGCAGCGGGCAATGGGACAGTCGGTGCGGCGCTGGAACAGGCGAACACGCCCAGCGTCATCACGTTGGTCACCGGCGGTATCGCCTTGCTGGTGGTGCTCGCCGGCGGGACGCCGTGGCGGTTCGCCCGCAACGTCATCACGATCGTGCACGAGGCCGGCCACGCGCTGGCAGCGGTGACGGTCGGGCGACGGCTGCGGTCGATCCGGCTGCACTCGGACACCTCCGGGGTCACCGTGTCGCGCGGCAAGCCTGAGGGTCCGGGCATGGCGTTCACGGCCTTGGCCGGGTACGTCGCGCCGTCGGTCTTGGGGCTGCTGTTCGCGAGCTTGGTCGGGGCTGACCTGATCACCGCGGTGCTCGTGCTGGTCGCGTTGCTGCTGCTGGGTGTGCTGATCATGGTGCGCAACGCCTACGGCGTGTTCACGGTGGTCGCGAGTGCCATCGTGCTCGGGCTCGTGGCGCTGGTCGCGCCGAAGGTCGTGCAGGCGCCGTTCGTGTATCTGCTGACGTGGTTCCTGCTGTTCGGCGGGGTCCGGCCGGTGGTGGAGCTTCAGCTCAAACGGCGACGTGGCCAGGCGCGGGACTCCGACGCAGATCAGCTCAGCCGGTTGACCGCCGTGCCCGCGGTGTTGTGGGTGCTGGTGTTCGGCGTGCTCACGGTGAGCTGCGTCATCGCGGGCGGGCTATGGCTGTTGCAGCCGTTGGCGTTGTGATGCTGCCGCTGCGGTTCTGGCCTGTGGCGAGCTGACGCGCGGACTAGCGGCTCGGTCGCGCGGGGCGAGCTGATACGCGGGCTAGTAGCTCGGTCGCGTGGGATGACTGCGTGGGGCCGCTGGGTTGCAGCGGGAGCGGTCGGTGGTGCGGCGGCGACGTCTGTGGACGTCGAGTTGCTGCGAGACCGGTGGTTGGACTGCGCGAGCTGACGTCGTGAGTGCACGGCTGCGGTGGAGCGGCTTGTCGTGGGCTGGCACCGGTGCGGGCGGGCAGCTGCTGGGGTGCGTCGGTTGACGTCGTGGGGCGCTGGGTTCCGTCGTGGTGTTGGGCACTGGTGACGCTGTGGGTGTCGTGGGCGTGGGGCTCTGCTGTGTGGCTCCTCGGGCAGTTGTGGGGCCTCGCGGTCGCGGCTTGTCGCCTGGCCTGGACCGCCGTCTGTGTTCGCGGTGGTTGGCGGGCTGAGCAGGTGGCACGGTGGGGTCGGCGCGACCGCGTGGCGGTGTGACGATGCGATCGCGGCCTGGGCACCGGCCGGACATCAGCAGCGCCGGTGGCTGGCTTGGGGCGTGTCCTTGGCTACGGCGGTGGACCGCGGGCGGAGACGCACCGGTCGTGAGCGGCGGCGTTGTCGACCATGTTGTCCACCAGGCGACTGGCGCGGCGAGTGTCCCGAGGGCTGAGCCCGTCGTCTCCCCATGTGGGCGGTACGGCAGACTGGACGTCTGCTGAGCCGCCGGAGGGAGACAGGCGATGGACGAGGTCGCGAAGGCCGTCGAGGAGTGTGCGCGGGCGGCGAAGGCGGCTGCGCCGTCGTTGGCTGCCGCCGGGGACGACGCGGTGGACGCGGCGCTCGTCGGGATGGCGGAGCGGCTCGTCGCGCACCGGGACGAGGTGCTTGAGGCCAACCGGGCCGACGTCGCCAAGGCTACGGCCGACGGGATGAGCGCTGGTCTGCTCGACCGGCTCGCCATCACGCCCGAGCGGCTCGACGGGATGGCCGCGCAGCTGCGGTTGCTGGCTGGCGCGCCGCACCAGGAGCGGTCCGTTCCGGTGTCCACGTTGGACGGTGGGCTGCGGCTGGTCGAGCGGCGGCGTCCGGTGGGTGTCATCGGCGCGAACTACGAGGCGCGGCCGAACGTGACGGTCGATGTGGCGTCGCAGTTGGTCAAGTCGCGCAACGGCGGCGTGCTGCGGACCGGGTCGGCGGCGCTGGGCTCGGCGCAGCGGCTGCGGGACGTCGTGATCGCGCCCGCGCTCGAGGCTGCCGGGATCAACCCGGACGTCGTGCAGCTGGTTCCGCGTGTTGAGCGGGAAGCGGCGTCGGCGCTGGTTCGGTTGCCTGAGCTCGTGCCGCTCGTCATCCTGCGCGGCAGCGGCGACAGCACGCGGGCGTTGGCGACTGAGGCCGCCGTGCACGGGGTGCGCACGTTGGCGCATGCCGACGGTGGCGGGGTGCTGTACGTCGACGCTGCGGCGGACGCGGGCAAGGTCCGGGACCTCGTGTTCTCGAGCCTCGACCGGCTTGGCGTCTGCAACCGGCTGAACCTGCTGCTGATCCACGAGGACGTGCACGACACGGTGTGGCCGCAGATCGAGTCCGCGCTGGCCGAGCGTGGTGTCACGCCTTCGCTCGCGCCGCACGAGCATCCGATCGGCTACGAGTGGGCGCTGGACTCCGAGCGGGAGGCGACCGTCACGGTGGAGAAGGTCGGCGGGCTCGTCGACGCGGTCGAGATCGCGAACGAGCGCACGTCGGGGCTGGCCGCGGGGATCGCGACCGAGAACCCGGCGGCCGCGGAGCAGTTCTTCGACGGCTACACCGGCACCGGCGTGTTCTGGAACGCGCCGACCCGGCTGCTGGACGGCTTCAAGCTGCTCGCGGTGCCCGAAACCGGCATCAACCTCGACCGGGTGCCGGGTCCGCGCGGACCGGTGACCTACACCGACCTGTACGTCCGCCAGTACGCCGTGGTGCCTGCCTGACCTGGCCGGAGCACGATGAGCGGATGGGCACGATGACCGGGCGGCCGCACGTCCTGCTGTCCGCGGCGCAATCGCTGGACGGCTACCTCGACGACGCCGGCAGCACGCGTCTGATCCTGTCGAACGAGGACGACTTCGCAGAGGTCGACCGGCTCCGCGCCGAGGCCGACGCGATCCTCGTCGGCGCGGGCACGGTGCGGGCCGACAACCCGCGGCTTCTCGTGCGCTCCCCCGAGCTGCGCCGCGAGCGCGTCGCGGCGGGGCGGCCGGAGCAACCGGTCAAAGTGACGGTCACGAGCAGCGGCAAGCTGGATCCGGCGTCGCGGTTCTTCACCGTCGGGGACACCGAGAAGCTCGTCTACGCGCCGCGAGGTAGCGCGGACAGTCTGAGCGCGGTCGCGACTGTGGTGGATGTCGGCACTCCGCCGCAGCTCGAGCGCGTCTTGGACGACCTCGGCGCGCGGGGGATCCGGAAGCTGCTCGTCGAGGGCGGCGGGGCGGTGCACACGCAGTTCCTCGACGCCGGGCTCGCCGACGAACTCCGGCTCGCGGTCGCGCCGATCATGGTCGGCGATCCGCGAGCGCCGCGGTTCCTCGGGCCGGGTGCGTTTCCGCGACCGTTGGAGCTGACGGAAGTGCGGCGGCTCGGGGACATCGCGGTGCTGCGGTATCGCGCCGCGGCCGAACCGTCGTCGCTCGATCTGCTGCGGTTGCGGCAGGCCATCGAGCTTGCCGACGAGTGCCCGCCGAGTTCGACGTTTCGGGTCGGCGCGGTCGTCGGGCTGCCGGACGGGACGGTGCTCGCCACCGGGCATTCGGGCGAGGGCGATCCGCGAAACCACGCGGAGGAGTCCGCGCTGGCGAAACTCGATCCGCACGATCCGCGGCTCGCCGACGCGACCATGTACAGCTCGCTCGAACCGTGCAGCGATCGCGCGTCCCATCCGAAAAGCTGCACGCAGCTGATTCTCGAAACGGCCATTCCGCGGGTGGTGATGGCCTGGCGGGAACCGTCGTTGTTCGTCGAGGCCGAAGGGGTCGAACGGCTTGTCGCGGCCGGACGGCGGGTGATCGAGGTGCCGGCGCTGGCCTCGGAGGTCCGCCGGGCGAATACGCACCTTCCCGGCGTTCGTCCCTGATTTTCTCAACGCGATCGACGGATCGGGCGCTGCGGCACGGAATCCGCGGCGCAGCGCCCGATCGGGAAAACTAGCCGGTCAGCAGCCTCCGTTGTCGGTCCAGACGCCCCACTGGCCGGTCGTGCCGGGCTCTTCGCCCTGGGTCCACCATTTCGCGGTCCATTTGTGGCTGTTGTGCGCGACCACGGTGCCGCCGGTGTAAACCTGCGTTTTCTGCCATTCCGGTGCCGAACAGGTGCTCGGGGGATTGCTGGTCGGACTGGTTGGGCTCGTCGGGCTCGTCGGCGGAGTGGTCTGCGGAGGGGTCGCGCCGGCGAAGCGGGTGGTGAACTTCGTGAAGTCCCAGTCGTTTTGCTGGACGTTCGAGCACACGCTGTTGTCGGTCGTCGTCGTGCACTGCCGGTCGCGGTTCACTGCCCAGAACGTGAACCGGCCGAGGTGGTGGCTGGTCGCGTAGTCGTACACGGTCTGGAAATCGGAAACGTTGAAGAATTCCGACGAGTCGGATTTCCCGTTCATTCCCGAGAAACCCTCGTGCGAATACGCGGTGTCGCTGTCCCAGCCGAGGTGGCTTTGGAGCAGGCCGTGGAACGCTTCCAGCGCCGACACCTGCGACGCGCCGCCGCCGGTGAAGCCGCCGTCGAACGGCATGATCGAGAAGTCGTTGGGGGAGAAGCCGATCGACTTCGCCTGGTCCAGCAACTGGGTGCCGAACCAGCCGGTGCCCGCGGCGGTTCCCGGCATGGTCACCGAGACGAACAGACCGGGGTTGTCCGCCTGCAGTTTCTTCGCCGCGCCGAGTTCGTTCGCGATGGCCGCGGTGTCTTCGTACTCGGGTTCCTCGAGGTCGAAGTCGATGGCCTTCAGGTTGTATTTCGCCACGACCTGCTGGTAGGCGGCGGCGGTCGCGTCGACAGTGCCGCAGGTCTGGCCCAGCTTCGTGCCGCCGTAGCCGCCGACCGAAACCGACACGTCGCCGCCGTTGCCGCGGATGCGGTTGATCGCGTCGCCGACGGTCGTGTCCGAGGAAACCGGCGTGGTGCCGTCCCAGGTGGGACTGCATCCACCGCTCTTGGGCGCGAGGATGAAGGCCAGCTGGAACGCTTTCTGCCCGGTCGCGTTCATGACGGTCACCGGGTCGGGCGGGTTGTTGCTCTGCGGCATGAGGTACGGCGCGGCGGCGTACCAATTGTTGTCGAGGCCGGTCGACGTCCCGGTCTGCGCGTGGGCGGTCGCGGCCACGACGGCAGCTGCTCCGGCCACGGTAGCGGCGGCGACGAGTGTGGCGGCCAGTCTGCTTCGCTGCATCTGTCCTCCGGCGAACATGCGGAAAATTGATGCGGTAAGCATTGGACTAGACCATTATGAAGTCAAGGTGCGGTCGGCTGCTCTTGTCCGGAGGGGGACGGGTTCGGGGGGTATGCCGGAATTCGGATTCGGCGGGTTCACCCTTGTGGCGCAACGGTTCCGCGCAAAAGGATGCGGACCGCTGGGGCGAGTGGTCCGCTGGGGAAGAGGGGGAGACGGTGACGGTGCGGTTGGATTGGACGGGGGCCGCCAGGGGGCGCGGGGCGCGAACTGCGGTGGTCGGGCGACGGGGGAAGCTCGGACGGCTTGGTGCGTGGTGGCGGGAGCAGTGGTGGTGGCGTGGCTGGGCTGGGCGGGCTTGGCGATAGGGCCCGGGCTGCGGGTGGACGCGGGGCAGTCGCCGGTGGGGCGGCGATGCGGTTGGCTGGTGGGTTTGGCGGTAGGGGTTAGGGCGGTTGGGCTCGCGGTAGGGCTTCGGGCGGTTGGGTGCGGTGCAGACGCTGGGGGATGCGGGCGCGACCTCGCGCTCGATCCGGGGGCGCTGGTGGACGAGGTGCTCGGGCTGGTGGGTTTGGCGGTTGGTCGCAGGGCGGCTGCTGGTGGGGTCGGGACGCAGTCGGGCTTGGGACAGTGAGGCGCAGCGCGGGGGCTGGTGGAACGGTGCCGCGGTCGGCTGATGAGTTTGGCGCGGTAGAGGGTTTGGGCGGTTGGGTGCAGGGCGGGCACTGGCGGGTTTGGTGGTAAGGGCTTGAAGCAGGTCGGCGTTGGTGGGGCAGCCACGAGGATGCGCGGCTGGGCGCGGCGGCAGGCCGGGGGCAGCGCGGGCGCTGGAGGGGCGGCGTGCGTGGTTGGGGTGAGCCGCGCAGCCGGGTGATGGCGACTGGTCGGCACGGACGTTGCCTGGTCAGCGGTGAGGGCGGCTGGTCGGCATGGAAGGTGCCTGGTCAGCGGTGAGGGTGGCTGGTCGGCATGGAAGGTGCCTGGTCAGCGGTGAGGGTGGCTGGTCGGCATGGACGTTGCCTGGTCAGCGGTG
>NZ_JBEXMH010000004.1:285701-330039 GCF_040610415.1 Amycolatopsis sp. NPDC004079
CCTGGTCAGCGGTGAGGGTGGCTGGTCGGCATGGAAGGTGCCTGGTCAGCGGTGAGGGTGGCTGGTCGGCATGGACGTTGCCTGGTCAGCGGTGAGGGCGGCTGGTCGGCATGGAAGGTGCCTGGTCAGCGGTGAGGGTGGCTGGTCGGCATGGACGTTGCCTGGTCAGCGGTGAGGGTGGCTGGTCGGCATGGACGTTGCCTGGTCAGCGGTGAGGGTGGCTGGTCGGCATGGAAGGTGCCTGGTCAGCGTTGATGGCGGCTGGTCGGTGGGAGGGCGGCCGGGTAGCGGAGGTCGGCGGCGCGGTTGGCCTAGTGAGTTCGTCGAGAAGGCCCGGCCAAACTCCGGCAACTGGGCGGGCGCGGCTCGGCCGGATGAGTGGGGACAGTGCGTGGAACCGTCGGTTGCGGCGGAACGGCGGGTCGCTGGAGGCCCGTGAAGGGAATCGCTGCGCGAGGAGCAGCACGCCACCGGTGAGTTCGCCGGGTTGCCTCAGCTGGCCAGATCCGAACCAGCCAAGACAACCCGCGACGGCCTCAGTCGTTCTCCAGATCGCCTTCCAGCGTCAGGTAAACCTCGCGCATCTGAGCCAGCAACTCCGGATCCGGCTCTTCCCACAGCCCTCGATCCGCGGCCTCCGTCAGGCGTTCGATGATCCCCCGCAAAGCCCACGGGTTCGCGTCCCGCAGGAACTGCTGGTTTTCCTCATCCAAGACATACGACTGCGACAGCTTCTCGTACATCCAGTCGCCGACCACACCAGCCGTGGCGTCGAAGCCGAACAGGTAGTCCACCGTCGCCGCGAGTTCGAAAGCACCCTTGTAGCCGTGGCGGCGCATGGCGGACAGCCACCGCGGGTTGACCACCCGGGCGCGGAAGACGCGGGCCGTTTCTTCGCCCAAAGTGCGAGTACGTACAGCATCGGGCGTGGTGGAATCGCCGACGTACGAAGCGGGGGCGGAGCCGGTCAGGGCGCGGACTGTGGCGATCATTCCGCCGTGGTACTGGAAATAGTCGTCCGAGTCGGCGATGTCGTGTTCGCGAGTGTCCGTGTTCTTCGCTGCCACGACGATGCGTTTGTACGACGATTCCATGTCCTCGCGCGCGGGGCGGCCGTCCAGGTCCCTGCCGTAGGCGAAGCCGCCCCAGACTGCGTAGACCTCGGCCAAGTCCTTGTCGTCGCGCCAGTTTCCGGAGTCCATCAACGGGAGGAGACCGGCTCCGTACGCGCCTGGTTTCGAGCCGAAGATCCGGGTGGTGGCTCGGCGATCGTCACCGTGCGCGGCCAGGTCGGCGGCGACGTGGGCGCGGACGTAGTTGGAGGATTCCGGTTCGTCAAGAGAGGCGGCCAGGCGGACGGCGTCGTCCAGGAGGGTGATGACGTGCGGGAAGGCGTCGCGGAAGAAGCCGCTGATGCGGACTGTCACGTCGATCCTCGGGCGGCCCAGTTCGGACAGCGGGATCGGTTCGATGCCGGTCACGCGGCGGGACGCCTCGTCCCAGACCGGCTGGATGCCCAGCAGGGCAAGGACTTCGGCGGCATCGTCGCCGGAGGTGCGCATGGCGGAGGTGCCCCAGACCGACAGGCCGACGGACCGGGGCCAATCGCCGGTGTCTTCGCGGTAGCGGCGGAGCAGGGAGTCTGCCAGGGCTTGGCCGGTTTCCCACGCCAGGCGGCTGGGGATGGCCTTTGGGTCTACGGTGTAGAAGTTTCGGCCGGTCGGCAGGACGTTCACCAAGCCGCGCAAAGGGGAGCCGCTGGGACCTGCGGGGATGTAGCCGCCGTCCAGGGCGTGCAGGATTGCGTCTAGTTCGGACGAGGTGCCTGCCAGGCGGGGGACGATTTCGGTGGCGGCGAAGGTCAGGACGCGGGCGACCTCGGCGTCGAAAGCGCCCAGGACCTCGCTCACCACTGAAGAAACTGAAGAAGGGGACCACTCGCGGGTCTCCATCAGAGAAACCAAGGTGTGGGCGGTGGTTTCGATGGCGTCCACTTCGGACAGCGGGGCGTCCGAGTTTTCCTTCAGGCCAAGGGCGGAACGGAGACCGGGGACGGCGCCTTGCTTGCCGCCCCACATTTGCTGGGCTCGGAGCATCGCGAGGACCAGGTTGACGCGGGCCTCGCCGACGGGGGCCTCGCCCAGGATGTGCAGGCCGTCGCGGATCTGGGCGTCCTTGACCTCGCACAGCCAGCCGTCGATGTGCAGCAGGAAGTCGTCGAATTCCGCGTCGTGCGGGCGTTCGTCGACGCCGAGGTCGTGGTCGAGTTTCGCGGCCTGGATGAGGGTCCAGATCTGGGCGCGGATCGCCGGGAGCTTCGCCGGGTCCATCGCGGCGATGTTGGCGTGCTCGTCCAGCAGCTGCTCCAGCCGGGCCAGGTCGCCGTACGATTCCGCGCGGGCCATGGGCGGGACCAGGTGGTCCACGATGGTCGCGTGCGCGCGGCGTTTCGCTTGCGCGCCTTCGCCGGGGTCGTTGATCAGGAACGGGTACACCAAAGGCAGGTTGCCCAGTACGGCGTCGGGGGCGCAGGAGGCCGACAGGCCCGCGGTCTTGCCGGGCAGCCATTCCAGCGAACCGTGTTTGCCGAGGTGGACGACGGCGTGCGCGCCGAATTCCTCTTCCAGCCAGCGGTACGCGGCGAGGTAGTGGTGGCTCGGCGGCAGGTCCGGGTTGTGGTAGATCGCGACCGGGTTTTCGCCGAAACCGCGTGGCGGCTGGATCATCAGGATGACGTTGCCCGACTGCAGCGACGCCAGGACGATGTCCCCTTCGGGGTTTGCCGACGTGTCGACGTACAGCGAACCCGGTGCGGGGCCCCAGTGTTCTTCCATCGCTTCTCGCAACTCGACCGGCAAGGCGGCGAACCAGGAGCGGTAGCGGGCCGCGGGGACGCGGATCGGGTTGCCGGACAGCTGTTCTTCGGTGAGCCACTCAGGGTCCTGGCCGCCCGCGGCGATCAGGGCGTGGATCAACGCGTCGCCGTCCGGCTGGTCGGTGCCGGTCGGGTCGACGCCGGGGAAAGCCTCGGCGCCGAGGTCGTAGCCGCGTTCGCGCATGAGGCGCAGGAGTTCGATCGCCGAAGCGGGGGTGTCGAGGCCGACTGCGTTGCCGACGCGCGAGTGTTTCGTGGGGTACGCGGACAGCATCAAGGCGATCCGGCGAGAAGCAGGCGGGGTGTGGCGGAGCCGGGCGTGCGCGAGAGCGATGCGGGCGACGCGGGAGGCTCGTTCGGTGTCGGCTATGTAGCGGGGGAGGCCGTCGTCGTCGAATTCCTTGAAGGAGAACGGGACCGTGATGATCCGGCCGTCGAATTCCGGTACCGCCATCTGGTTGCCCGCGTCGAGCGGGGACAGGCCGTCGTCGCTGGCGGACCAGGTTTCGCGGTCGCTGGTCAGGCACAACGCCTGCAGCACCGGCACGTCCAGCGCGGCCATCTCCGCGACGTCCCACGATTCGTCGTCCCCGCCGGCTCCGGCTTCCGACGGACGGGTGCCGCCCGCCGCCAGCACGGTGACCAGCAGGGCGTCGACCTTGCCCAGCTCAGCCATCATCTCCGGCGCGCGCGTGCGCAGGGATGCCGTGTGGATCGGCAACGCGCGGCCGCCCGCGGACTCGACCGCGTCGGCCAACGCGTGCACGAAACCGGTGTTTCCGGACAGGTGGTGCGCGCGGTAGTAGAGGATCCCGATGACCGGGCCATCACCCGCCGGAGCCGGCCGCGAAAGCACGCCCCACGACGGCAGTTCGGCGGGCGGCTCGAAGCCCTCGCCGGTCAGGAGCAGGGTGTCGGACAGGAACCGGTGCAGCTGCGTGAGGTTCTCCGGACCGCCCTGCGCGAGGTACAGATGCGCTTGCGCGGCGATCCCGGCCGGAGTGGTGGAGAGCTTCATCAGCTCCGCGTCCGGCGTCTGCTCGCCGCCCAGCACGATCACGTGCGCACCGGACGCGCGCAGCGTGTCCAGGCCTTCTTGCCAGGTCCGCGGCGTGCCGAGAATCCGGACGACGACGATCGAGCAGCCCTCGAGCAGCCCGGGCAGGTCGCCGAGCGGAAGCCGGGACGGGTTGCCGAGCCGGTAGTCCGCGCCGCTGGCCCGGGCGCTGAGCAGGTCGGTGTCCGAAGTGGACAGCAGCAGGATCACGGCGTTCCTCACTCGGGGTGTCCGCGCCCCGGGTCGTCGGGCACGCCGGCGGGAGTTCCTGGCTGACGGCGGCCGCGGGGCCGCCGGTCACAGTGGCGGGACCGCCCCGGATTTCCACCGGGTTCCTCCGCGTGCCGACGCGTGTGCGCTCTTACTCTCGCCGGGCGCACACGCGCCGTCAAGGTGAGCAGACCCTCACGCGGGCTTGCTTTCGTCCCCGATCCGCGGGAAGGGCGCGGTGGAGAACAGCACCTCCACCGCGACCTCGAAGAACTCCGCGATCCGCAACGCGAGGTAAAGGCTCGGGCTGTACTCGCCGCGCTCCAGGTACCCGATGGTCTGGTAGTGCACGCCGAGCGCGTCCGCGAGCTGCCGTCGCGAGATGCCGCGTTCGGCGCGCAGCACCGCGATGCGGTTGTAGACGTTCTCGCTCACCGCGCCTCACACACGCTGAAGTGCCCTTTCCCGTCGCGCTGCCACCGACGACCCCGATTCGCGCCGGGCCATCCGCTTCAGCAGGATCGGGGCCAGCACCAATCCGATCACGGCCCACGCGAGCAGCACCCCCAGGGTCGCCCACGGCCGCCACGACTGCCCGATTTCGACGACGACCGCCTGGTCGGGCAGCAGCGCCGAGCGCATGCCGAGGCCGAGCCAGTACATCGGGAACACCTGCCCGACGTCCTGCAGCCAGACCGGCAGCGCGGTGATCGGGTAGAAGATCCCGGAGATCGCGCCGAGCCCGAGCATCGGCAGCATGACCAGGGCCATCATCCGCGAATCCTGGATCAGCGAGCCGATCGCCGCCCCGATCGGCATGGTCGCCACGAGACCCGCGGCGAGCACCCACACCAGGTTCAGGATCGAGAAGAACCCGTCCGGAGCCAGCCCGTCGAACAGGAAGAGCGACGGCACCAGCAGCACGACGATGCTCGCGACCTGCATCATCGAGAACGTCGTGATCTTCCCGACGAGGTAGCCGAACATCCCGTTCGGCGTCGCCTTCGCCCGCAGCAGCGTGCCGTCCTCGCGGTCGACGATCAGCGAGCCCGCGACAGCGGACATGCCGTTGAACACGAGGCCAGCACCGATCACGCTCGGCACCGTCGCGGCGCCCAGCGAGAATGAGGTGCCCGGCAACTGCGCGCCGCGCATGAAAAACAGCGTGCCGAAGATCATCGCCAGCCACACGGTCTGGCCGATCAGATCGTCCCGGTTCGTCCACTGCTGGCGGAATTCGATGAACCCGCGGCGAAGTCCCACCCGGGCCGCGGTCCGCTGCGTCGACGCGCTCATCGCGCACCTGCCGAGGTCATCCCGGACTCCGCGCGCTGCACGAGCGTCAGGTAGGTGTCCTCCAGCGACGCGCGCCGGACCTCCAGGTCGGCGACCGCTTCGCCGTGCTGTTTGAACAAGTCGTACACGTACTTCGTCGCCTCCGTGGTCGAGTGCACGAACCGCTGCCCGTCGACTGTCCAGCGCACCTCGGCCTCGCCCGCGATCTGCCTGCTCAGCTGGTCCGGCGACCCGTCGGCGACGATGTGGCCGCCGCTCAGGATCAGGATCCGGTCGGCGAGCTTCTCGGCCTCGTCGAGGTCGTGCGTGGTGAGCAGGATCGTGGTGTCGTCGTCGGCCAGCTGGTGCACGAGCTCGTGGAAATCGCGCCGGGCCCGCGGGTCGAACCCGGCGGTCGGCTCGTCGAGGAACAGCAGTTCAGGACGGCCGACGATGCCGATCGCCACGTCCAGTCTGCGCCGCTGCCCGCCGGACAGCATCCGGATCTTCTTGCCCGCGTGCTCGGAAAGCCCGACCGCCTCGATCAGCTCGTCGGTGTCCCACGGGCGGCGGATCCGGTCGGTGGAGTACGGCGCGTAGAACGACCCGAGCAGGTCGAGCAGCTCGCGCACGCGCCATTTGCCGTGGTCGCGCCAGGACTGCAGGACGACCCCCAGTCGCGCCCTCCAGTCCTCGCCGCCGCGCGCCGGGTCGGTGCCCAGCACGGACACCTCGCCCGCGGACCGCATGCGGAACCCCTCGAGGATTTCGATTGTCGTGGTCTTGCCCGCCCCGTTCGGGCCGAGCAGGCACAGCACCTCGCCGCGGTGCGCGGTGAACGACGTGCCGTGCAGCACGTCGTTCGCGCCGTAGCGCATGCGTAAGCCTTCGACGCGGAGCACGGTGTCCGCTTGATCTCTCATTGGATGACCCCCATCCTGCCTGTGCGATCGAATGTAGCAGATGTACTACATACGATCGCAAGCCTGTTAAAACAGCCGCGGGTTACAGTGAGCGCCATGTCCAGCCCTGCCCGCGTGCGTGCCGACGCCTGCCCTGGAGTCTTCGCGACGCACGACGCGGCGGACGGGCCGCTCGCCAGGGTCCGGCTTCCCGGCGGCGTGGTGAGCGCGGATCGGTTGCGCGCCTTGGCTTCCTGTGCGGAATACCTCGGCGACGGCGACGTCCACCTGACCTCGCGCGCGAATGTCCAGTTGCGCGGCGTGCGCCGTCCGGGGTTGGCGGGACGGCTGACCGAAGCCGGATTGTTGCCGTCGCCGAGTCACGAACGTGTGCGGAACGTGCTGGCCTCGCCGTTGAGCGGGGTGCGCGGCGGGCTTGCGGACGTCCGGGGGCTTTCCGCGACGCTGGATCGCGAACTGTGCGCGCGGCCGGAACTCGCGGAGCTGCCAGGACGGTTCCTCTTCGGCTTTGACGACGGTCGCGGCGACGTCGTGGGCACGGACGTTTGCTGGCGCGCGGTTGGTCCGACGACCGGTGTGGTGCTGTTGGCGGGCGCTGATTCCGGCTGGCTGGTGGCGCGCGACGAGGCGGTGTCCGCGCTGCTCACGGTGGCGGAAACGTTTGCGCGCACGCGAGGTTCGGCGTGGCGGATCGGGGAGCTGGACGATCCTTCGCCGCTGTTGCCGGACGGTCCGCGGGAAGCACCGCAAACCCGGCCAACCCGGATCGACCCGACCGTCGGCCGGATCCGGCGCGACGACGGCGGCGAGGCAGTCGGGGTCGCGCCGAGGTTCGGCCAGCTGACTGCAGCTCAGCTGCGCACGCTCGCGGACTTCGGCGACGCCGTGGTCACGCCGTGGCGTTCAGTGCTGCTGCCCGGCGGCGCGGATGTCGAGCGCTTGCACGCGGCGGCGCTGTCGACGGATCCGGCGACGGCGGAGCTTAGCGCCTGCATCGGCGCGCCGGGGTGTGCGAAGTCTCTCGCCGACGTCCGCGCGGACGCGGCGACACTGGTCGCGGACGGGGAGCTGGTGCACGTTTCGGGCTGTGCACGGCGGTGCGGACGGCCGTCCGGGGCCCACCTCGACGTCGTCGCCGAACCCGGCGGCTACCGTGTCGACGGACGCTGGACCCCGGCGTCCGAGTTGGCGGATGCGTTGGCGAGAAAGGGACCTTCGTGATCGACTACCTGCGGGACGGGGCCGAGATCTACCGGCACTCGTTCGCCACGATCCGCGAAGAGGCGGACCTGGCGATCCTGCCCGACGACGTCGCCGGCGTCGCGGTCCGGATGATCCACTCCTGCGGCATGGTCGACCTGGTCGACGACCTGCGGTACTCGCTCGACGTGGTCGAGGCGGGCCGCGCCGCGCTGGAGGCGGGCGCGCCGATCCTGTGCGACGCGAAGATGATCGCCAGCGGCATCACGCGCAAACGCTTGCCCGCGGCGAACGACGTCGTGTGCACTTTGGCCGACCCGAGCGTGCCCGGGCTGGCCGAACGGCTGGGCACCACGCGGTCGGCCGCCGCGCTGGAGCTGTGGCGCGACCGGCTGCCCGGTTCGGTGGTGGCCATCGGGAACGCGCCGACCGCGTTGTTCCGGTTGCTGGAGCTGCTGGACGAGGGTGTCGGCGCCCCGGCCGCGATCATCGGCGTGCCGGTGGGGTTTGTCGGCGCGGCGGAGTCCAAAGTGGAATTGGCGAAGCGGGCGCCCGCGCCGTATCTGGTCGTGCACGGCCGTCGCGGCGGCAGTGCGATGGCCGTCGGCGCAGTGAATGCGATTGCGAGCACGGTCGAATGACGGGGCGGCTGTACGGCGTCGGGCTCGGTCCCGGCGATCCGGAACTGATGACGGTCAAAGCGGCGCGGCTGATCGGCGAGGCGGACGTCATCGCCTACCACAGCGCGCGGCACGGGCGCAGCATCGCGCGGTCGGTGGCTGAGCCGTATCTGCGCGAGGGACAGCTGGAAGAGCGGCTGGTCTACCCGGTCACCACCGAGACCACCGACCATCCCGGCGGTTACGAAGGCGCGATCGCCGATTTCTATGAGCTGAGCGCGAAAAAACTCGCCGAGCACCTCGACGCCGGGCGTGACGTGGTGCTGCTGTGCGAGGGAGATCCGTTCTTCTACGGCTCGTACATGTACATGCACGAGCGGCTTGTCGGACGGTTCGAGACCGAGGTGGTTCCCGGCGTGACGTCGGTGAGCGCGGCGTCGTCGGTGCTCGGCCGTCCGTTGGTGCAGCGGGACGAAGTGCTCACGGTCCTGCCGGGAACCTTGCCAGCGCCCGAATTGGCGCGTCGGCTCGCGGACACCGAAGCGGCGGCGGTGCTGAAATTGGGCCGTACCTTCGGTTCTGTCCGGGAAGCGCTCGCCGAGGCGGGCAAGCTCGACGACGCCTGGTACGTCGAGCGGGCGACCTGGGGACAGCAGCGAGTGGAGCCGTTCGCGGACGTCGATCCGGAGTCGGTCCCGTATTTTTCCTTGGCGTTGCTGCCAAGTCCGGCTTACAAGTCGCGTGTGGACGGTGAACCGGCCGTTCCGGCGGGCGCTTCGGCACCGGTGGAGGGCGGCGAGGTTGTCGTCGTCGGGCTCGGTCCGGCCGGGCCGGAATGGCTGACGCCGGAAGCGGCGGCGGAATTGGCGGCGGCGGACCACATCGTCGGCTACGGGCCGTACGTCGCGCGGGTCCCGCAGCGGGCGGGGCAGCAGCGGCACGCGTCGGGGAACCGGGTCGAGGCGGACCGGGCGGTCGAGGCGTTGCAATTGGCCGCGACGGGTGCGCGGGTGGCCGTGGTGTCGTCCGGGGATCCGGGCGTGTTCGCGATGGCTTCGGCGGTGCTGGAACAGGTTTCGGCCGGGAACGGTGCTGGCGCGCGGGTGCGGATCGTGCCCGGGGTGACGGCGGCGCAGGCGGCCGCGGCGCGGGTCGGTGCGCCGTTGGGGCACGACTATTGTGTGCTGTCCCTTTCGGACCGGTTGAAGCCGTGGGACATCATCGAACGCCGGCTGGACGCGGCTGGCGCGGCGGATTTGGTGTTGGCGTTGTACAACCCGGCTTCGCGGACTCGGGTGACGCAGCTGGCGAACGCGCGGGAAGTCCTTTTGCGGCACCGGGATCCTGGGACGCCGGTGGTGGTGGCCCGCGATGTCGGCGGGCCGGAGGAAGACGTCCGGGTTACTACGCTCGGCGAGCTTGATCCGGCTGCGGTGGACATGCGGTGCCTGCTGATTGTGGGTTCTTCGCGCACGGTGGCGGAGGAAGGGCCGGACGGGCGGTCGATCGTGTGGACGCCGCGGAGTTATTCCTGACCTTCTCGCAGCAGCCGTGCCGCCTCGGACAGATGGTGGGTGAGCTGTTTCCGTTGCGCGGCACTGAGTTTCGGTGCGTGCGCGGCGAGGGCTGAGGAGATCGAACCGTCCGCGCGGGTGCGGAACATCGCGCGGGCGGACGGTTCGATCTCCAGCCGCGACTTGCGCCGGTCCTTCTCGTCGGGCCGCACGCGCACGACGCCCGCGTCCGCCATCCGGTGCGTGATCCGGGAGACGAGGCTCTGCGCCAGCCCGGTCCGGCGGGTCACGTCGCTGATCGTTGCGCCCGGATTGCGCGAAACGTCCTCGATCACCGCCAGTTCTCCCGCGTTGACCTGATCCGCGCCGGTGTTCCCGGTGCTGGTCAGGGCGATCTCGCGCAGGGTGCGGGCGAGGCGGTGCAGGTCGGCGGCGCGCATGGCCACATTCAATCACTGGTGATACATTCGGGGAAGTATCACTAGTGATGGAGTTGGCGATGATCGACGACGTGCTGATCGCGGTCGCGGTCGGGATCCTGATCGTGCGGCAGTTCCAGTGGCGCTCCGCCGAACCCCGGCGGATGCTGCTGATGCCGCTTCTCGTGATCGCGGTTGGCCTGGTTTGCCTCGGGTTCGAGCTGGGCGGCGGGCTCCGGCCGGCGGATTGGCTGCTGGTCGGCGAACTCGTCCTGGTCGCGGGCACCGGCACCGCGATGGGCCGTGTGACGCGGTTCCGGGAAGCGAACGGGCTGCAGTACCGGCTCACCGGTGCGGGAATCGCGCTGTGGGCGGTCTTTCTCGCGATCCGCATCGGTTCGTTCGCGCTGGCCAGCGTCCTCGGCGCGCACCTGCTCGACGCGACCGGGCTGATCCTCGTCTCGTTCGGCGTCAACCGGCTCGCGGCGAGTCTCGTGGTGCGCCACCGGATCCAGTCTGTCCACTGTGGAGATAAGACCCCGGCGTATGGCCAAGGGACCGCCGGAACACGTCGATGAACGCGCTGGTCGTGGCGAATCCGCACAGCTGCGCCACGGAGGTCACCGAACGACCCTCCACCAGCAGCCGCAGCGCGTGATAGAGGCGGAGTTGCGTGCGCCATTGCGGAAACGTCATCCCGGTGTCCGCACGGAACAGCCGGGTCAGCGTCCGGCCGCTGGCACCGACAGTTCGGCCCAGCGCTTCCAGACTGCGCGAGTCGGAAGGGTCTTCCTTCAGCAACTGGCACACCGCGACCAGCCGCGGATCGTGCGCGGCCGGGACCTGCACCGGACGTTCCGGCGCGAGGGTGAGCTGGTCGAATAACACCTCCCGCATCCGTTGCCCAGCAGGGGTCGTGCGGTCCTCGCCGAGTTCGGTGTACGCGATCAGGAGTTCCCGCAGCAGCGGAGTGACCGCGAGCGCGGTCGGCTCGGTCACTGGCAGCGGGCTCAGCTCCTGCGGAAAACCGAACAGATGCAGCCGTGTGACGCCGTAAGCGCGGTGGGAATGCACGGTTCCCGCAGGAATCCACAGTGCCCGGTGGGCGGGCGTGATCCAGCGCGACCGGTCGGTGTGCACCGCCAGGACGCCGCTGCTGGCGTAGACGATCTGGTGCTCGTCGTGCCAGTGTTCGGCGATGCTGGCGGTCGCGGCCAGGTCCCGGATGTTCGTGGGAGCCGCGGGCAGATGGCCGGAAATCGACACAACTCGGCATAATAACGGAATCGCGCAGCGCCGGGCCAGTTCGACCATGGCCGGGTGACGACAACGCTTCCGGCCCGCACCGCGCGCTGGCCGATGCCGCTGATGGTGCTCAGCCACGCGGTCGACGACCTCTACCAGGGCGCGGTCCCCGCACTCGTGCCGTTTCTGGTCGCCGAGCGGCACTACGGCTACCTCGCCGCGGCCGGGATCACGGTGGCCGCGACGCTGCTGTCCTCGGTGGTCCAGCCGCTGTTCGGCGTACTGACCGACCGGCGGCCGATGCCGTGGCTCGTGCCGGTGGGGATGACGGTCGCGGGGGCCGGGATCGGACTCTCCGGGCTCGCCGATTCCTACGCGCTGACCTGGCTCGCGATCGCCCTGTCCGGCCTCGGCGTCGCGGCCTACCACCCGGAGTCGGCGCGGATTGCCCGCCGGATCGCCGGGCGCGGGCACGTCGGGATGAGCTGGTTTTCCTTGGGCGGCAACGTCGGTTTCGCGCTCGGGCCGATCGTCGTCACCCCGGTGCTGCAGGCTGGCGGTCTCGGCGCTACGCCCTATCTGGTGCTGCCCGCGCTCGTCGCCGGGGTGGTGATTGCCGCGTTGTTCCGGCGGATGAGCGACCTGCATTCAGCCGCGCGACACAGGGCGCACGCCGGGCGGGACGATTGGCGTCAGTTCGGCTGGCTGACCGTCGTGGTCGTCGGACGCTCCATCGCGGCCTTCTCGCTCAACACGTTCCTGGCCATCTGGGTCACGCAGCGAACCGGCAGCGTGCTCGCTGGGGAAGTGGCGTTGGTGGTGTTGTTCGGGGTCGGCGCGCTGGGCACGCTGCTGGGCGGTGTGCTGGCCGGACGGTGGGGGCGAATTCGGACGGTTCGGGTCGCGTATGCGGTGTCTGTGCCTGCGGTCGCCGGGATCGCGCTGGTGCCGGGGTACGGCGTGTTTCCGCTGGTCGCGCTTGCGGCGGTGGCGTTGTATGTCCCGTTCTCGCTGCATGTGACGCTGGGTCAGGACTACTTGCCGAATCGGCTCGGGACCGCCAGCGGGGTGACGCTTGGGCTGGCGGTGAGTGTCGGCGGGGTGGCCGCGCCTGCGGTCGGGGCGCTCGCCAACGCGGCCGGGTTGCAGTGGGCGTTGCTGGCGCTCGCGGTGCTGCCCGCGGCGTCGGTGTTCGCCGCGCGGAGGCTGCGAGAACCACCGCGCGAGCCGCAGGGCTAGCGCGTCGGGTCCTTGCCGTTCGGCTGCGAGGGCCCAGGTCCAGGCGACCACCAGCCCCACACCGTCTTCTCGCCGTGCCGCACCGTCGGCGCCACCCCGGTCGTATACGGCTCGATCTGCAGCAGCTGTCCCCACGACTGGTACGGCTGCCCGTTCAGATAGCTCGGCACCTCGGGCTCGTCCGCGATCTCCTCGAGCCAGCCGTTCGGGCCGCCGTTGGTGCTCGACGCCCATTTCGCCTCGTCGGCGAGCTGGCCGGGGGTGATGCGGTAGTCCGGCATCGCGGAGATGCCGTCGTGCGAGGTGACCGGGTTCGCGCACGGGTACACGAACGACGCGGGCCAGTCGATGTACACCGATTTGCCCGCTAGCTTGTCGGTGAGCGTGGTGAAGGTCGGCACGCGCGGCGCGGACGCGGCGATCCAGCCGTCCTCGGTGAGGTCGTTGTCCACCATCACGATCCGCACCGACGTGGTCTCCGGCGGCAGGTCGCGCAGGTTGATCCGGGTGTCGTTCCAGCCGCCGGTGCCCGCGCCGGGCGGGAGCGCGAACTGGCTGCGCAGCACGCGCACGCCTTCGGGAGTGTTGACGCCGTACTCCAGGCTCACCGACGCCGGCCGCCGGGGCTGGCTCGCGGTGGCGACCACGATCTGGCCGTTCTCGGTGCGGTCGGTGAGCGCGTACCAGTCGCTGCGCAGCCGTCCGGCGCGGGTCTGGGTGTCGAGGTAGCTGCTCCACATCGGCACCTGGTCCTGCTTGAACCCGTGCGGCGGCTCGGCCAGCGGGTCCTTGTCGTCGACCGGGCTGGTGTGGAAGCCGGTCTGGACGCGGCCGTTGTCCTGGTCCGGGTTCGGCAGCGGGTTCGGCGGGTTCTGCGTCACCGGTTTTTCCGGCACGGTCCGCTGGTCGGGCTGCGGGTGCAGGATGCTCTTCGCCGCGTCGCGCTCCACCATCACGTGGTCGGACAGGTTGCAGCTCTTGCCGAACAGGTGTCCGATGTTGGCCGCGCCGAGGCTGTAGCTGTCGCGCTGGAAGTAGATCGCCGCGCCCATCGTGTAGATCTCGCCCGCCGCGACCAAGCCGCACACCACGACCAACGACAGCGAACCGAGCCGCAGCGACCGGCTCCGGCCCTCCTGCGGCGCCGGGCCCGGCCGATGCGCGCGGATGTTCTCCACGAACGCGTAGATCCCGGCGACGGCGGCGGCCCCGAGCAGGATTGTCGACAGCGGGATGCCACCGATCGAGGGCGCGCCGTTCGTCCACGGCACCCCGATCTTCGAGACGAACCAGTACGCGTTCGGCCCGGTCGCGGCGAGCGCGCCGACCACCAGCAATACCGCGAGGAACGCCGCTCGGTTTCGGTTGGAACGCAGCACGGTCGAACTGGTTGCCAGCGCGGTGAGCGCCGCCATCGATGCGCCGACCGCGGCGAACGCGCCGAAGTGGTGCGTCCACTTCGTCGGGGTCAGCGCGAGCAGCAGGAAGAACAGCGCGGTGGTGCCGATCAGCCGACGGCTCGGCCCGAGCGCCGCACCGGGGATGCGGCCTCGGCGCAGCAGCACCACGAGGCAGGTGACCGTGCAGAGCAGCACGAGCAGTACGGGGAAGCGGCGCGGCGCGGAGCCGTCCGGCAGGTTTTCGAACAGCAATTGGTACCGCGCGAGTTCCTGGAACCACGACAGGTTCGGGCCGACCGCGGTGCGGATGCGGGTGGCCTCCTGGACCGTCGCGAACGTCTGGTCGGCGAACATCACCACGAGCACCAGGAAGCCGGACGCGAGGATCGGCGCGAGCATCGGCAGCCAGCCGCTCGACGAGCGCTGCCGGACCAGCTTGAACAGGGGTTTCCCGGCGACCAGGAACGGGGCGACCGCGATCAGCCCGGTCGGCGTCGCGGCGAGGGTGAACGCGGCCGCGGTCAGGCCGAGGCACAGCGGCAGCAGCCGGCGGGTGACCAGCGCGCGTTCCACCGCGCAGATCGCCAGCAGCGACCCGAGCGCGGCGACCGGTTCCGGCCGGACGCCGTTGTTGTACGGCATCCACCAGACCAGGAACACGGCCGCGGCGGCCCAGCCGGCCGCGCGGCTGCGGCGGACCTGGGTGCCCAGCCGCGGCATCACCTCGCGGCTGATCAGCAGCCAGCTGATCACGCCGAGCAGGTACGAGGGCAGCCGGATCCACGGCGGCACCGTGCTGACGTGCGTCATCAGCTCGTACAGGTGGTAGAACCAGCCGAACGGGGCCTCCGCGACGCCGAACCAGCGGTGGTAGTTCGTGAGGTACCCGGTGGCCTCGGTGACTCTGGCCATCGTGAGGATGTAGCCGTCGTCCGAGGTCACCGGTCCGATGAAGACCCACGCGCCGAGCACGCCGAACACCGTCGCGTCGCGGCCGGTGAGCCGCCACCAGCCGACCGGGGCCCAGCGCGGCGCGCGGCGGGCGAAGCCGGAGTCCATCCGCCACACCGCGATCAGGCAGCCGAGGAACGACAGCGCGGCGAGGATGCCGACGACGACCTTCAGCGTGGTCGGCGAGGTCTGGTAACGGGTGTCCGGGACGACCGACACGTGCAGCCCGGCGATCGGGTCGCGCGCGGAGGTGATCGAGGAGTAGATGCCGAGCACGCGCGGCCGGACGTCGCCGGTGGTGTGGAAGATCGGCGTCTTGCCGACCGAGAGCGTCATCTGGGTCGCGTCCGAGTCGAGCGTGACCGAGCAGCCGGTCTGCGGGAGCGGCTGCTGCGAGATCTGCTGGCCCTGGCTGGACGCGAGCAGCACGCCGTTGTCCACGCGCAGTTGCAGGCCGACGCCGTTGGCCGCGTGCTTGCCGGTGCGTCCGTCCGGGACGGTCGAGAACAGCAGCGCGGGACCGTTCGTGCGCGCGTCGAGCGAGCGGATCGTGTCGCAGGGCAGTTCGGCCTTCAGGTCCTGTGCCCAGTACCCGGTCAAGGGCGCGTTGACGGAACGCGTGTCGGAGGCGGTGGGCCAGACGACTTCCGCGGTGTCCTGCACGACCGGCAGGAAGGGATAGGCCAGGGCGCACAGCGCCGAAAGCAACCCCAGCACTACGGCAATCGGACGCATTAGAGGAAATCTATTGGGTCATGGTTGACGCTGTCGCGCGGGCCCCTCGTCACGCGGGGTGAAGCGCTCGTGGTGTACCGCGCTGGCCAGCGGCGCGCGGTTGCGCCAGCCGTGCCGCTCCAGGTCGGGAACGTCGGCGAGATTCGTTACCGGTCCTACACAAAGCCAGGCGACCGGGCGGATCCCGGCGGGGATGCCGAGCAGTTTCGCGAGCGCGGGTTCGCGGTAAAAACTCACCCACCCGACGCCGAGGCCTTCCGCCGTCGCGGCGAGCCAGAGGTTCTGGATCGCCAGGCACACCGAGTACAGCCCGGCGTCGGCGATCGCGTGCCTGCCGAGCACGGCCGGGGCGCCGCGCTGCTCGTCGTAGGTGACGACGATGCCGAGGCTCGACTCGCGGATGCCCTCGACCTTGATCTTGGCGAACGTGTCCGCGCGCTCGCCGTCCAGGGACGCGGCGAACACGTCGCGTTCCTCGTGCACGTGGCGGGCGAATTCCTCGCGCGTGCCGGGGTCGCGGACCAGCACGAAGTCCCACGGCTGGCTCATCCCGACGCTCGGCGCGGCGTGCGCGGCCTCGAGCACGCGGGTGAGGACTGCGTCGTCGACCGGTTCGCCGGTGAACTCGGCGCGGACGTCGCGGCGGCGGTGCAGGACTTCGTAAAACATGTCGTTCATTGATTCAGCGTTCATTGGTTGAGCACCCATTCGACAGCGGCGGTGACGTCCGCGGTTTCCGTTGTGGACGGTCGGGGCGGACGGCGCACGACGACCACCGGCAGGCCGAGTTCCCGCGCGGCGGTCAGCTTCGCGGCGGTCATCGCGCCGCCGCTGTCCTTGGTGACCAGCACGTCGATGTCGTGCTCGGTCATCAGCGCGCGTTCGCCGTCGAGGCGGTACGGGCCGCGGTCGAGCACCACCTCGTGCTGGCGCGGCAGCGGCTGGGCAGGCGGGTCGACGCAGCGGATGAGGAACCACAGCGGGTCGAGGTCGGCGAACGTGGCCAAGCCCTGGCGGCCGCTGGTGAGGAACACGCGGGTGCCGAGGCCGGGCAGGAGCGTCGCGGCTTCTTCGAGGTCGGCGGCCCAATGCCAGCGGTCGTCTTCAGCCGGCTGCCAGCCTGGGCGCGCGAGTCTTAGGAGCGGAATGCCCGCAGTGCGGGTGGCGTGGAAAGCGTTGGCGCCGATGCGTTCCGCGAACGGATGCGTGGCGTCGACCACTGCCCGCACACTGTTTTCGCGCAGCCAGGTCGTAAGGCCTTCGACGCCGCCGAACCCGCCGATCCGCACTTCGCCAACGGGCAGACGGGGTCGTGTGACGCGTCCGGCCAGCGACGAGACCACCTTGACGGCGCGTTCGTGCAGTTGGGCGGCGAGATCGCGGGCTTCCGCGGTGCCGCCCAGGATCAGGACGGTCATCGCCCGTACCCGACGGCCGTGCGCCACCGGTCGAGGGTGCGCATGTTGGCGAGCGTCTCCGCCCAGGTCAGCTCCGGGCCTTGCCGGTCAGCGACGTGCGCGGCGACGTAATCCGCTTCGCGCGCGTAAACCCCTTGGGTGGCTTCGATTTCGATGACTTCCGGCTCGCCGTCCGACGGAGTCAGCACGATCGTCGACACGCCCGGCGTGCGCAATTCGTGGATCCACGCGGGCTTCGGCACGTAGAGCTGGCCGGTGGTGCCGTAGATGCGGATGTGGTCGTCCTGCGTGAGCAGGTAACCGCAGGACAGCTGGGCGATGATGTCGCCGGGCAGCCGCAGCAGGCCCATCGCGAACTCGTCGACGCCGCTTTCGGTGAGCCGCGCCATGCCGGTGACGCGCGTCGGCTCCACGGCCGGAATTCCGGTCGCGGCCTGCGAAACCAGCCGGGCCAGCGAGGTGCAGTAGCAGCCGACGTCGAGGATTCCGCCGCCGCCGAGCGCGGGGTCGCCGAGGCGGGCGGCGTCGTTCTCGTCGGAGTCGAAGCTGAACGTGACGTCCACGGCCCGGACCTCGCCGATCGCGCCGCATTCGATCAGTTCGACCAGCCGTCGCGTCTGCGGGTGCAGCCGGTACATGAACGCTTCCATGAGGAAAACGTCGTTGCGCCGTGCGGCGTCGATGACTTTTTCCGCCTCGGGCGCGGCGATCGTGAGCGGCTTCTCGCACAAGACGTGCTTGCCCGCTTCGATGGCGCGGATCGCCCACTCCTCGTGCTGTGCGTGCGGAGTCGCGACGTAGACCGCGTCGACGTCCGGGTCGGCGAGGAGTTCCTCGTAGCTGCCGTACGCCTTCGGAATTTCGTACCTGGCCGCGAAATCCCGTGCCCGCTCGGCCGTGCGGGAGGCCACCGCGGCGAGCACGCCGTGGCGGCTTTGCTCGACGCCGGCGGCGAATTCGGCGGCAATGGTCCCGGTGGCCAGCAGGCCCCAGCGCAGGTCCGTCACAACGACTCCGGTTGGCTCGCTCGATCGCGGGTGCTCGAATACAGGAAACTGTCCGGGAATCCGCCCGCCGCGAGGACCCGTCCGACGAAAATCGTGGCCGCGCGGGTCATTCCGGCTGCCCGCGCTTGACCGGCGATATCGGCGAGGGTGCCGCGCACCACGGTTTCCCCCGGCTGGCTGGCCAAAGCGACGACGGCGGCAGGACAGTCCTCGCCATAGTGCCCGGCGAGTTCTTCGGTGACGCGCTCGATGTGGTTGATCGCCAGGTGCAGCGCGAGGGTCGTGCCGGTGCGCGCGAAATTCTCCAGCGTTTCGGTGTCCGGCATCGCCGTGGACCTCGCCTGCGCGCGCGTGATCACGAGGCTCTGCCCGATTCCCGGCACCGTCAGTTCGCGGCCGAGCACAGCGGCGGACGCGGCGAAAGCCGGAACGCCGGGCACCATCTCGTACGGCACGCCTTCCGGTTCCAGCCGTCGCACCTGCTCGGCAACCGCGCTGTACAGCGACGGATCTCCCGAACACAGCCGTGCGACGTCGTGCCCGGATCGATGCGCATCGATCAGCTTCGCGGTGATCTCGTCGAGGCTGAGGTTCGCGGTGTCGACGCGTCCGGCGTCCGGTGCGCAGTAGGCGAGCAGATCGGTCGGCGTCATGCTGCCCGGGTACAGGCAGACCTGGCAGCGCGCGAGCAGGTCGCGGCCGCGCACGGTGATCAGGTCGGCCGCGCCCGGTCCGGCGCCGATGAAGTAAACGGTCATTTCCAGCTCCACTGCGTGACTGCCCGGGACGGCGTCCATCCGGTGAACCCGCCGAGCGGTTTCGCGTGCTCCACGGAGATCCGTTGCAGTTCCCCGCCGTGCCGGGCGTAGGCCGCGGCGAGGAGCTGTTCGGCTTCGAGGGTGACACCGTGCGCGACGATCCGGGCGTCGGTTTCGACACACTGGTCGAGCACGCCGGGGACGGTCAGGCCGCCGCCGACGAAGATCGCGTCCGGACGGGGGAGTGCGGCCAGCGCCTCGGGCGCCGGGCCGGTGACCACCTGTAATTCCGGCACGCCAAGGGTATTGGCGTTGCGCTGGATGCGTTCGGCGCGCGCCGGGTCGCGTTCGATCGCGACGGCGCGGTTCAGCGGATGCGCGCGGGACCACTCGATGCCGATGCTGCCCGCGCCCGCTCCGACGTCCCAGAGGAGTTCGCCTGGGTTCGGTGCGAGGCGGGCGAGAGCGGACGCACGGAGGTCGCGTTTGGTGAGCTGGCCGTCGTGCTCGAAGGCGTCGTCCGGGAGACCGATCAGCGGGAGGCCAGGGCCTTGGCAGCGCACGGCGAACACGGTGAGCGGGCCGGGGTTGCGAGTCCAGCCGTCGGAGATCCGTTCGTCGTCCGCACCGAGGTTTTCCAAGGCGGTAAGGGCGGAATCGCCGTAGCCGCGGGCGTTGAGCAGCTCGCGCAGTTCTGTCGCGGAACCGCCTAGGACCAGCAGTTTCCGGTTGGGCGCCAGCGCTCGCGCGACACGGTGGACGGCGCGGCCGACGACCGTCACGACCTCGGTTTCCTCGAATGACCAGCCGAGCCGTGCGCGGGCCAGGGTCACTGACGAAACGGCGGGATGGACGTCGAGCGCGTAGCCGCGATCACGGAGGGTGGTGGCGATGCCAGACAGGAACGGATCGCCGCTGGCCAGCACGCACACCCGCCCGGTCTGCTCGCTCAGGAACTCGTCGAGCGCGGGCAGCAGCGGGCTGGGCCAAGCTTGCGTGCGGAGGTCTTCGGGCAAGGACTTGAGTTGCCGTTCCGCGCCGAGCACGATGTCCGCCCGTCGCACGGCGTCGCGGGCCGCGGGGGTGAGCCCGGCCCACCCGTCGGCCCCGATCCCGACCACCGTCAGGCGTGATTCTTCGCGCACGATTTCCACCCTAAGCGAGAGCTTCGCTGTGCGATGATCGGCCGGACGCCGACCCACGAGGGAGTGCTCTTGAAGCCCTATCCGTTCACCGCTGTCGTCGGGATGCCGGACCTGCGTCTGGCGCTCGTCCTCTCCTCGATCTCGCCCGCGGTCGGCGGGGTCCTGGTGCGGGGCGAGAAGGGCACCGCGAAGTCGACCATGGTGCGCGCGCTCGCCGGGCTGCTGCCGGGCGTCGACGTGGTGGACAGCTGCCGCTTCTCCTGCGACCCGGTCAGCCCGGACCCGGGGTGTCCGGACGGCCCGCACGCGGCGGGCGTTGCCGCGCACCGGCGGCCGGCGCGACTGGTGGAACTGCCGGTCGGCGCGGCCGAGGACCGGGTCGTCGGCTCGCTGAACCTGGAGAAGGCGCTGGCCGAGGGTGTCACCGACTACCAGCCCGGCCTGCTGGCCGCCGCGCATCGCGGCCTGCTGTACGTCGACGAGGTCAACCTGCTGCACGACCACCTGGTGGACACGCTGCTCGACGCGGCGGCGATGGGCCGCGCGACGGTCGAGCGCGAGGGCGTTTCCGTCTCGCACGCGGCGCGGTTCGTGCTGATCGGGACGATGAACCCGGAGGAAGGCGAGCTGCGGCCGCAGCTGCTCGACCGGTTCGGGCTGACTGTGGAGGTCGCGTCGAGCCGGGATCCGGAGCAGCGCGTCGAGGTCGTCCGGCGACGTCTTGCCTACGAAGCGGATCCGGACGGTTTCGCGGACGGCTACGCCTCGGCGGACGCGGAGCTGGCGGCGGAGATCGAGGCGGCGCAACGGCTTTTGCCGTCGGTGAAGCTGCCGGACGAGGCGCTGCGGCAGATCGCCGAGGTGTGCGCGTCGTTCGAGGTCGACGGCATGCGCGCGGACATCGTGACGGCGCGGACGGCGGTCGCGCACGCGGCTTGGGCCGGGCGCGACGAGGTCACCACGGAGGACATCCGGGTCGCCGCGCGGCTCGCGTTGCCGCATCGGCGGCGGCGGAATCCGTTTGACGCGCCGGGGATTTCCGAGGAGCAGCTGGAACAGGCGCTGGAGGATTCGCAGCCGCCTCCCGAGGGGCCGGACGACGATGGTCCCTCCGGTGGCGGGCCTGGGCCGGATGACGGCGGGCCGATGCCAGATGGCGGTCCGTCCGAGGGCGCCCCGCCTTCCGAGTCTCCTGGGGAGGCGCCTTCGGGCAATGGGTCTTCGCCGCAGAAGACGGTCGGAGCCGGGGATACGTTTCGCGCACGGGTGTTCCGGGTGAAGGGCACCGGCGAGGGCGAACGAGGCCGCCGGTCGCGCGCGATCACCGACACCGGCCGGACGATCGGCGTGCAGCCGCCGAGCGTGCGGGACGGACGGCCGCACCTGGTCGCGACGATCCGGGCCGCCGCACCGCATCAGCAGGCGCGGGGCCGGTCCGGGCCGGGTCTCGAAGTGCGGTCGCCGGACCTGCGGTTCGCGCTGCGCGAGGGCCGCGAAGGCAATCTGGTGCTGTTCTGTGTGGACGCGTCCGGCTCGATGGGCGCGCGGGCACGGATGCGGGAAGTGAAGACCGCCGTGCTTTCCCTGCTGTTGGACGCTTACCAACGGCGGGACAAGGTCGGTCTCGTCACGTTCCGTGGCGCGGAAGCCGAACTGGCGTTGCCGCCGACGATCAGCGTCGAAGCCGCCGCCGCCCGGCTGGACGGTTTGCCGACGGGTGGACGCACGCCGCTCGCCGAGGGATTGCTGGAAGCCGCGCGAGTACTGCGGGTCGAGGCGATCCGGGATCCGCGGCGTCGGCCGTTGCTGGTGCTCGTCACCGACGGTCGCGCCACGAGCGGCTCCGACGCGGTCGCGCGCGCCAAAGCCGCCGCGGGCTTGCTCACCGACGTGACGGCGATCGTGATGGACTGCGAGACCGGCCGGATGCGGCTCGGCCTCGCCGCGGAATTGGCTGGGCACTTGGGTGCCGAGCACGTGCCGCTGTCCGATGTGGCCGCTGAATCGCTGGCCTCGGCAGTGCGCGAACGGACCGGGAGGGCTGCCTGATGCCGCAGGGAAAACCGGCTGTCGTGCCGAAGGACGGGCTCACCACGCGGCAGCGGCGCAACCGTCCGCTGCTCGCCGTGCACACCGGCGAGATGAAAGGGAAATCCACCGCGGCGTTCGGAATGGCGTTGCGCGCGTGGAACCAGGGCTGGTCGATCGGCGTGTTCCAGTTCGTGAAGTCGGCGAAATGGCGTGTCGGCGAGGAAGCCGCGTTCAAGGCGCTCGGGAAGCTGCACGACGACACCGGGCAGGGCGGTCCGGTCGAGTGGCACAAAATGGGCGAGGGCTGGAGCTGGTCGCGCAAGCAGGGGTCGGAAGAGGACCACGCCGCCAACGCCAAGGAAGGCTGGGCGGAAATCAAACGCCGGCTCGCCGCCGAAACGCATGATTTCTATGTCCTGGACGAATTCAGCTACCTGCTCAAATGGGGCTGGCTCGAGGTCGACGACGTCGTGTCCGCGTTGACCTCCCGGCCCGGGCACCAGCACGTCGTGATCACTGGTCGCTATGCGCCGCCGGAACTGATCGAAGCCGCCGATCTGGTCACTGAAATGACGAAGGTGAAGCACCCGATGGACGCCGGGCAGAAGGGCCAGCGGGGGATCGAGTGGTAGCACGGGTCGTCATTGCCGCGCCCGGTTCCGGGCACGGCAAAACCACCATCGCGGCCGGGCTCATGGCCGCGTTGCGCACCGCCGGGCACGCCGTGTCCGGGCACAAGGTCGGCCCGGACTTCATCGACCCCAGCTACCACTCGCTCGCCACTGGCCGTCCCGCGCGGAACCTCGACCCGTTCCTGCAAGGCGAAGAAACCCTGGTTCCGTTGCTGCGACACGGTTCCGCCGGTGCCGACATCGCCGTCATCGAAGGCGTGATGGGCCTTTTCGACGGCGCTTTGGGCACCGAGGGCTACGCGTCGACCGCTCATGTCGCACGGCTGCTCGACGCACCGGTCGTGCTGGTCGTCGACGCTTCCGCGGCCTCGCGCAGCGTCGCAGCGACCGTGCTGGGGTTCGCGCAGTACGACACTCGCGTCCGGCTCGCCGGGGTGATCCTGAACAAACTGGGCTCGCAACGGCACGAGGACGAGATCGTCACCGCGCTGGAGGCAACCGGCGTTCCGTTACTGGGTGCGTTGCGGCGCAACGAAAACGTGCACGCGCCGAGTCGTCATCTCGGGCTGGTCCCGGCCGCCGAACGGGCCGCGGAGTCGCAGCGGATGCTGCCGGAGCTGGCGGACTGGGTCGCTGCCGGGGTCGACCTCGAAGCCGTCGTGCGGGTGGCGCGGAGTGCTCCCGCACTGACTGGTCCTTTGTGGAATCCGGGACCCGCTTTCGAGGGTCCGCGTGCGACACTCGCCGCCGCGGGCGGTCCGGCTTTCACCTTCCGCTACGCCGAGAACCTCGAACTGCTGGCTGCTCGCGGAATCGACGTCGTGGACATCAACCCGTTGCAAGACAAGGCCTTGCCACCTGGTTGTGCCGGGTTGTACTTCGGCGGCGGTTTCCCGGAAGTGCACGCTGCCGAGCTTTCGTCCAATGTGGAACTCCGTACGGCGGTCAGTGCGGCGATCGACGCGGGCATGCCGGTCAGCGCGGAATGCGCAGGACTGCTGTACCTGTGCCGCTCTCTGGACGGCCTGCCGATGGTCGGCGCCGTCCCTGCGGACGCGACCATGACCGCACGCGGAAAACTAGGCTACCGCCGTGCCGTCGCGGTGGCGGACAATGTGCTGGCAGCAGCCGGACAGCGGGTCACCGGACACGAATTCCACCGCACCGAAATCACTCCCGCGCACGGTGAAACCGCGGCGTGGGGCTGGGATCGCAATCTGGACGGGTTCGCTTCGGAATCGCTGCACGCTTCCTACTTGCACGTCCATTGGGCCGGACATCCCGAGTTGGCGGACCGTTTCGCCTCCCGGGTGCGCGCGCATTCCCTGGCAGCAGTCCATGGCTGATTACGACCTCCACCACCACGGCGACCGCGAAGTCGGCGACGGCCTCGTCGACCTCGCCGTGAACGTCCGGCTCCCGGCCCCGCCCGCGTGGCTTCGGGCAGAACTGGCCGCCGCACTGGACGACCTGGCCGCCTATCCAGATCCCACCCGCGCCGCAGAAGCCGTCGCCGCCCGACACAGCCGGGACTTCGACGACGTCCTGGTTACCGCCGGTGCCGCGGAAGCGTTCACGTTGCTGGCTTCGCTTCCGGCGAAGCACCCGGTGGTGGTCCATCCGCAATTCACCGAACCGGAAGCCGCTTTGCGCGCCGCTGGTCACTCGGTCGACCGGCTAATCCTGTCCGAAGTGGACGGTTACCGGCTAGATCCGTCGCTGGTCCCCGCTTCCGCCGATCTGGTCTTCCTCGGCAACCCGACCAACCCGACCTCAGTCCTCCACCCAGCCGATTCCGTGCGAGCCCTGGCGCGCCCCGGCCGGACGCTCGTGGTGGACGAGGCCTTCCTCGACGCCGTCCCCGGGGAAGTAGAAAGCCTTGCCGGAGAGCGAATTCCCGGTGTCGTGGTCTTGCGAAGTCTCACCAAGACCTGGGGCTTGGCAGGCTTGCGCGCCGGATACGTCCTCGGCGAACCATCACTGATCGCGCGCTTGCGTGCGGTGCAGCCACCCTGGTCAGTGTCCACTTTGGCCGCTGTCGCGACTGTCGCCTGCTGCCGTCCCGCCGCTCTGGAAGAAGCCGAAAAACTAGCCGCCGCCGCGGAAGCCGACCGCGACTACCTGGAATCCGGCCTGTCCGCATTGGGAATTCCCGTACTCGGCACCCCGCGCGGCCCGTTCGTGCTGATCCGCGTCCCCGGCGGCGCGGACGTCCGCTTACGACTACGAGAAGCAGGCTACGCCGTCCGCCGAGGCGACACTTTCCCCGGCTTGGGCCCAGACCACCTGCGCATCGCAGTCCGCGACCGAGCTACGACGGACGCTTTCCTCGCCGCGCTGGCCTAACGGTTCTGAAGCGCAGTGAATTCCTCAAGCCAAGCGTAGTTCGGCGCTGCGGTGCCGTCGGGATTCTTCTGGACGGTCGCCCGCGCGAATACGCTGTTGAGGAGCCAAGGCGGGGTGTCCGGCCCGAAGTCCGCTCCCTTGAGCGCGGCAATGCCCTGGTCGATGCCGTACGTGGCGACGGCGAGCTTGCCGGTCGCGCGGAACTTCGCCATCTGGTCGGTCAGGAAGTTCTTGTTGTTCTCGAACCACGGGCTGGTGCGGAGAAAATCGTCCCACCGCGCCTGGGGGAACGGCTGACGCAGCGCGTTGCGGATGACCTGCCAGACCTTGGTGTCCTTCGGCACGTGATACTTGTCCGCGTACTCGGCCGAGATCCGGTCGGTGAGGTGCTTCTTCCACAACTGGACCAGCGAAAACTCGGTGACGAGGAACTTCTTGCCGCCCAGCTTGGGCAGGGTGTAATCGAGAAAAGCCTGAACCTGGTCCGGCGCGGCGACGTGCGGATGAAGGTCGGTGCCTTCGATCTCCGGCGTGTCGCGGACGTACTTCATCCAGCGTTCCGTGCCCGCGCCAGTCCACTTGGGATCTTCGAGATTGTTGAGCGCGCCCATGTACAGGACCGTCTTTCCCTCGCGCTGCTTGATCACATGGGCGGCGATGGTCTCGTAGAATTCGTTGAGAGCGCCGTTGTTCCAGTCGGACTGCGGGCATTCGATGAACGGCTCGTTGCCGATGACGAGGATGTCGACCTTGTCCATGACCGCGGGCAGCACCTTGTCGACCCGGGCGAGATCAGCCTGCATTGCCGGGGTTCCCGGACGCGGAATCGGTTTATGGGAATCAGGAAAGTACGGAAACTTGAGCGACAGCACGGTGCCGTACTGGCGATCGGCCGCCTGCAGCAACGTCTTGATCGTCGGATTCTCGGCGGCAGCGTGCTTGTCCAGGTCGGGCATCGCGGTGAACCCGCGCACCCACTTCGCGCCGGACCGCTGAAGCTCGTCCCAGCCCATGGTGTCCGGGTCGGCGTTGAAGTTGGCCCCGAGCGCTCCGTCCGGCTTGGGTACCGCGGTGTTGGGGGCTGGGCTGTCCGGAGTCGCACTGCACGCGGCGGCGCCGAAAACCGAAAGACCGGCGGCCAGGTGAAACAGCCGACGCCGGTTGAGATTCGCAGGTGCCACGAGGTCCTCTCGGTCAGTCGTCGCGGACTGTTCCTTGGTAGCACGGGCCTGGCCTTTACCGCAGCGTGGGGACGGCCCGGCCAGACGTATCAGACAAACCGGTTGCTGCACGGACTGTGCCGGGAGAATGATGGCGGAGGGAGCTGAGGGGAGAAGTGCTGATGTTGTTCGCGTACTCCCGTTTCGACACCTCGGATCTGCATTATCGGGGCAGGGGCGACGTCTTCGTCAACGTGGAAGCCGATCTTGAGGTCGTGGACGACGGAATCGTTCTCTGCGCCTGGAAGTCGTTCCCGGTGGCGGAACTCGCCGTGGCACTGCGGACGTGGAAGGCCCGCCCGGAGGCGGACCGGCCTGACTTCGAGTTCCTGTCTCTTTCGCTGGAAGGACGATGGCCACTGCGGATCTGCCGCGCGCCCGGCGGCTGGCAAGCGATCGACGACGCGGTCCGGATCGTGCGCGGTGCCGTGCGCCCGGCCGCGGAGATCGACACGGCGATCGACGATTTCGCGCGAAAGGTGCGGGCGGAATCCGTGCGCACGGCGGGTTCGTGGATTGAGGAGTTTTTCGTATGACAAGGCTGCTGAACGAGGACGAGCGCGCGGTACTGCGCCGAATCCTCGCGGGCCGTCCGGGGCTGCTCGCGCAAGTGGACCGGGCGGAGGTGGTCGCGACCTGGGCTCCAGGTTCGGTGAGCGTCGACATCGAGGTGCCCGGCGCGATCCCGGACGGCGACCTGAACGGGGTGTTTCCCCGGCTGGCCTTGGTGGAGGACGCCGGCGAGTTCCTCGTGTGGGTCGCTCAGGGCGTACTGTCCGGTTTGGAATACGCCACCTACCTCGGCGAATACCCGACCTCCCTGCCGGACGCGGAGACGATTTCCTTTCCGGAGTAACGGCGGGCTGGCGCTTGGTCAGGCGGTCGCCAGCAACGCCGCGGCCACCGCGACCTCGACGCAGCCGCCGAGGACGTCGCCGGTCACTCCGCCGATGCGCTGGACGCACCGGGCCAGCAACACCGCCGCGGCCGCGTAGCCGAGCGCCACCGCGAGGACCCCTCGCCACCACGGCAATCCCGGCGTCAACGCGGCGCACCCCGCCGCGAGCACGAACACCGCCGCGGCCACCAGGACCGGAACGGACCCGGCGACCGTCGCGCCCAACCCCTCCGGTCGGGCCGAAGGGACCCCTCGCGCGCAGCACAACGAGAGCACACACCGTCCACACAGGACGGACAGGACCGCGGCGGCGATCCCGTGCCCGTGCGCGATCGCGCCGGTCAGCGCGCCGGTTTGGACGAGCAGGACGAAGAGCAGCGTCGCGACACCCGTAGGTCCCGAGTCGCCGCGCCGCATGACGTCGAGGGCTTTCGCGCGGTCGTAGGAGGCACCGAGTCCGTCGGCGGTGTCGGCGAGTCCGTCGAGATGCAGTCCGCGGCTACCCAGGGCGACCGCCCCGAGCGCCAGTGCGGCGACGGCCAGCGCGGGGAGCCCGATCGCGACTCCACCGGCCACGATCAGCCCCGCCACCGCCGCGAGCGGCAGCGCGGCCAGCGGGCCTAGCGTCATCGCCACCCCCGCCACGCCCCGGTCGATCGCGCGCGGTGCGGGGACCGGGACGGTGGTCAGGGTGCCGACGGCCAGCCGGATGCCGTCGCTCAGCGGGATCACGGCTCGCGCCCCAATGCCACATTGGGTGCGTGGGATGCACCGAATGCCACATTGGGTGCACCCGGCGCACCGAACGCCACATTGGGTGCGTGGGATGCACCGAATGCCACATTGGGTGCACCCGGCGCACCGAACGCCACATTGGGTGCGTGAGATGCACCCAACGCCACATTGGGGCGGTTCCCGGCGAAGCGAACTTCGAGTCGATCCGCCACCCGAACTCCGAACCAGCCCCCGAGCCGAACCGCAGGCCAGCGCCACGAGCCCGAGCCCGACCTCCACCCCGAGCCCGAGCCCGAGCCTGACCCCGAGCCCGGCCCGAGCAAGCCTCGCCCGCCGAACAAGCCTCGCCCTCCGACCAAACCCGTCACCCGAGGTCCGCCAGCAAACCCATCTCCGCGATCACCGCGCGCGCCGCCCGCAGCGTCGGCACCGCCTGTACCGCCCCGCTGCCTTCCCCGAGCCGCAGGCCCAGATCCAGGATCGGCGTCAACCCCAAAGCCTTCAAAGCAAACGCTTGCGCGGGCTCCGTCGAACGGTGCCCCGCCAGCCACCACTGCTCCGCACCTGGCGCGATGTCCCGGGCCACCAGCGCGGCCGTCGCGGAGAAAATCCCGTCCAGCACCACCGGGATCCCCCGAACCGCCGCTTCCACCAGGAACCCGGCCGTCGCCGCGAGGCAGGCGCTGCCCAGGGCGGTCAGGCGGTCGAAAGCATCGGTCACGGAGCGGCGCGCAAGAGCAGCGGCAACGACCGAAGTCTTGCGCTCCAAAGCCTCCCCGGACACGCCAGTCCCGGTCCCGACCACTTCGGCAGCGGGCAGGCCCAAAACCGACGCCACCACCGCAGCACCGACAGTGGTGTTGCCGATGCCCATGTCGCCAGGAATGAGAACGTCCGCAGTGGACTCCGAAGCAGCGATGGCGCGACCCGCCTCAAAAGCCGCAAGAGCCTCGCCGGGGGCCAAAGCGTCTTCGACGTCGATAGCGCCCGAACCGCGGCGGATCTTGTGGGCGGTGACCTCCGCGGGGACGTCCGAAGCGTCCCAGTCCACCGCGATGTCGGCTACCCGCACCTTTGCCCCGACCTGCGCCGCGAGCACCGTTACCCCGCTCCGCCCGGCCAGGAAGACGCGCACCATCGCCGCCGTCACCTCGCGCGGGTACGCCGACTGCGCCGACACCCCGTGGTCGCCGGCGAAGACGACCACGCGGACGTCGTCCAGCGGGCGCGGCGGGACCACGCCGTGCGCGGCGCTCAGCCAGGCCGCGAGTTCTTCCAGCCTGCCGAGGGAGCCGACCGGTTTGACCAGGCCGTCCAGCCGCTCCAGGGCGGTGGCGCGGGCGGCGGCGTCCGGGACGGGGATGGCGAAACGCGGCACGGCTAGCTCCTCACGGAAGGTCGAGCGCCCGCCCGGCGACGATCAGCGAAACGCGGTCGCTGTCGGCGGACACCCGGTTGTTGAGTGCGCCCAGCACATCACGGAACAGCCGCCCGGACACCGTTGCGGGCACCACACCGCTGCCGACCTCGTTGCTGACCGCGACGATCGGCACCCGCGCCTGGCTCCACGCGGCGAGGAAATCCTCGAGCCGGTCGTCCAGTCTGCGCTCCCAGCCCGTTGTGCCCGTCCACGCGCCGACCTCGTCGAGCACCCGCGACAGCCAGGTGCCGAGACAGTCGATCAGCAACGGGCTGGTCGCGTTGCGCAGCACGGTCGCCAGATCGGTGGTCTCGATCGTCGTCCAGTGGCGGGGGCGGCGGGCCCGGTGCGCCTCGACGCGGGCGGCCCATTCCGGGTCCTCCGCCGACGGGGGCAGCCCGGGAGCGACGTACACGAGGTGGGGGTGGTGCGCGACGAGCCGCTCCGCGTGCCTCGACTTGCCCGAGCGAACCCCGCCGAGAACGAGCACCTTGCCGTCGTCGCGTCCGTACCGGCGGAGGGCCTGCGCCAGGGTTTCGAGAGACCCGGCGAGCCGGTGCGTCAGCTTGGTCATACCCGGCATTCTCTCCCTAGCGCTACGGTTCGCCACGTGCCACTCCGACAAGCCGCCGCCGCGGCCGGGATCGTTGCCGGATACGCCGTCGACGCGTGGTTCGGCGACCCGCGCCGGGGCCATCCGGTCGCGCTCTTCGGCACCGCCGCTGGCCAGCTGGAACGCTGGTGGTGGGCCGATTCCAAGCCGCGTGGCGCGGGCTACGCGGCGGTCTGCGCGGGGTCGGTCGCCGGGCTGGGATTTCTTGCCGAGCGAGCCGCGCGGAACCGGCCGGGTGTCCGATTTGTCCTGACTGCCGCGGCGACGTGGGTCGTCCTCGGCGGTCGCGGGCTCGCCGCGGAGGGGCACGAAATGGCGCGATTACTCGAATCGGGTGAATTGCCCGCCGCTCGGCAGCGGCTCAGCCACCTCTGCGCGCGCGACGCCACCGGTCTCGACGCCGCCGAGCTGACCCGCGCGGCCACCGAATCGATCGCCGAGAACACCTCGGACGCGGTCGTCGCGCCCCTGCTGTGGGGCGCGGTCGCGGGCGTGCCGGGCCTGCTCGGGTATCGCGCGGTGAACACGCTTGACGCGATGGTCGGCTACCGCTCGCCGCGGCACCGCAACTTCGGCTGGTTCGCCGCGCGCACCGACGACTGGATCAATCTGGTGCCGGCGCGCGTCGGCGCGGTGCTGACGGTGCTGACCGCGCCGTTGGCCGGCGGGCACGCGCGGTCGGCTTGGCGCGCTTGGCGACGGGACGGGAGCGCGCATCCGAGTCCGAACGCGGGACAGGTCGAGGCCGCGTTCGCGGGGGCGCTGGACATCCGGCTCGGCGGCACGAATACGTATCACGGCGAGGTCGAGCGCCGGGGCACGCTGGGTGACGGACGTCCGCCGGGAGCGCGCGATTTGCGCCGGGCGGTGCGGTTGTCGCGGCTGGTGGGGGCGGCGGCGCTGGCGGTCGCGGCGGGGATCGCGGTGGCTCGGTGAGCGGGTCGCGGAGCGCGGGCATTACGGTGGCGAAATGAGCGGGCTGCTGATCGCCGGGACGACCTCCGACGCCGGGAAAAGCCTGGTCACCGCCGGACTCTGCCGGTGGTTCGCGCGGCGCGGGGTGCGGGTCGCCCCGTTCAAGGCGCAGAACATGTCGAACAACTCCATGGTGTGCGCGGACGGCGCGGAGATCGGCCGCGCGCAGTGGCTGCAGGCGCGGGCCGCGCGGGTGGAGCCGGAAGCGGCGATGAACCCCGTGCTGCTCAAGCCCGGCAGCGACCGGCGCAGTCACGTCATCGCGCTCGGCAAGCCGTACGGCACCCTCGAAGCCGGGGAGTACGCCACCGGACGCGCTGGGCTCGCGGAGATCGCCTTCGACGCGTTCGCCCAGTTGCGGCAACGGTTCGACCTCGTCGTCTGCGAAGGAGCGGGCAGTCCGGCGGAGATCAACCTGCGCTCCGGCGACTACGTCAACATGGGCCTCGCGCGGCGGTTTTCCCTGCCGGTGCTGGTGGTCGGCGACATCGATCGCGGCGGGGTGCTCGCCGCGATGTTCGGGACGCTCGCGTTGCTGTCGGCCGAGGACCAGGCCTTGGTGGCGGGCTGGCTGGTCAACAAATTCCGCGGCGACGTCGGATTGCTGCAGCCGGGGTTGAACAGCCTGGAGAAGGTCACCGGACGGCCGGTGCTGGGTGTGCTGCCGTGGCTGGACCGCGTGTGGATCGACTCCGAGGACGCCCTGGCGGCGGCCGGATGGCGGCACGAAGCCGCGCAACGCGGGTTGCGGGTGGCAGTGGTCCGGTTCCCTAGGGCTTCCAATGCCACCGACGTGGACGCGCTCGCGGCCGAGCCCGGCGTGACGGTGAGTCTCACCGCCGATCCGGACACCGTCGCCGCCGCGGATCTGGTTGTGTTGCCGGGCTCTCGGGCCACTGTGGACGATCTGAAGTGGTTGCGTGAGCGAGGTTTGGCGGACGCGGTGACCGCGCGGGCCAAAGCGGGGCTTCCGGTGCTGGGGATCTGCGGCGGGTACCAGATGCTCGCGGAGTCCATTGAGGACGATGTCGAATCGGGTGCCGGTCTCGTCGAAGGGCTGGGGCTGCTGCCGACGCGCGTGACGTTCGCGGGGGAGAAGGTGCTCGGCCGTCCGACTGGCGAATGGCGCGGACATCGGGTGGACGCATACGAGATCCACCATGGCAGCGCCGCCCCGGCGGCCGCGGAGTCGTTTTTGGACGGTTATCGCGTCGGTTCGGTGTGGGGCACGACGTGGCATGGCGCGTTGGAGAACGACGGGTTCCGCCGCGCTTGGCTTACCGAAGCGGCGGCGCAGGCGGGCATCGAATGGCAGGCCGCCGAAGGGGCACCGGGGTTCGCGGACCTGCGCGAGGACATGCTGGACCGGTTGGCCGACGCGATTCAGTCCGAAGTGGACACCGGGATGCTCATGGCACTGGCGGAGGCGGGCGCTCCGGGCGGATTGCCGTTCGTGCCGCCGGGTGCGCCCTGACCGGTCAGTGCACGACCCGGCCGGTGGTGGGGAAGTCGGTCTCGAGCGTGCACACCGCGTGTTGATCGGGTGAGTCCGATGTGGACGGCTGCCGTGCGCTCACGTGAACGTAGTCCGGCGGGACACTGCTGGCGAAGTACTCCTTGGCTTCGGCCGCACAGGCGTTGCGGAGCGAATCGCCGCCGGGCACCAGGCGGAACACCTCGATGTCGTGCGCGTCCTCGCATGACACAGGGCTGGCCTTGGTGCCCGAGCGGAAGCAGTCGCCGGGGCTGGCGTGGAACAGCGGGTCCGCTGAAGGACTGGCGACCGTGAGCCCGATCAGGAGCACCGCCAGCCATGCGCCGCTGATCGACAGCCCGGCGATCGCGAGCCCGCGGCCCGGGTTGCCGAGCACGCGGATCTGGCGGAGCGCGATGATCCCGAACGCGATGCTCAGCGGCAGGCTGAACGCCGGGATGGCGAGGACCAGCGACGCGATCGCGAAGCCGTTGGCGCCGCGCGGTTGCATCGGCGGCGGTGGCGCGTCTTCGTAGCTCGGCCCGGTCGGTTTCGGCGGCAGCATGGGGTCCCCTCGGAACTGGCCCCCCGACCCGGCGTCGAGCATAGAACCTGGCAACCCGTTGCGGGATAACGATTCAGGCGAGCCCGGCGTCGTGCACGAGAATCGCGACCTGGGTGCGGTTCGCCGCCTCGGTCTTGGTCATGATCCGTCCCAAGTGGACCTTCACGGTCGCCTCGCTGAGCCCGAGCCCGCGGGCGATCTCGGCGTTGCTCGAACCCTGCGCGACGGCCACGGCGACCTCGCGTTCCCTCGGTGTCAGCGGTTCGAGCCGGGCTCGGGCGGGCGTCGGGGTGGCGGCGGTGGCGAAGTGCGTCAGCAGCCGACGGGTGATCGACGGCGACAGCATCGCCTCGCCGCTGCCCACCACGTGCATCGCCTTGACCAGCTCGCGCGGCGGCGTGTCCTTGAGGAGGAAACCCGTGGCACCGTGGCGAAGCGCCTCGTGCACGTACTCGTCCAGGTCGAACGTCGTCAGCACGACCACCGCGGGCGCGTCCGGTTCGGCGGTCACCAGCCGGGTCACCTCCAGGCCGTCGACCTCGGGCATCTGCACGTCGGTGAGCACGAGGTCCGGCCGGTGCTCGCGGACCAGCGCGAGCACTCCGCGACCGTCGCCGGCCTCCGCGACCACCTCGATCCCCGGATCGGACTCCAGGATCATCCGGATGCCGCTGCGCACGAGCACCTCGTCGTCGATCAGCAGGATTTTCAGCACTTTTCCTCCGCTCGCAGCGGGAACGCGGCCCGCACCCGGTAGCTGCCCGCGCCGTCCGGACCGGCGCGGAGCGTTCCTCCGGTCAGCGTGACGCGTTCGCGCATGCCGATCACGCCGTAGCCCGCACCGGGCAGCCCGGCCGAATCGGCGAGCGGATTGGCCACTTCGACCACCAGGTCATCGTCGGAAGTGGACAGTCGCACGTCGATTGTCGTTCCCGGGGAGTGTTTCGCGGCGTTGGTGAGCGCTTCCTGCACGATCCGGTACGCCGCGCGCCCGATCTGATCGGGCACATCCGGCATCGGGTCCGGCAGGTCAGCGCGGACCCGCGCACCGGCGGCGGCGAGGTCGTCGGCGAGCTGGCGGACTCCGGCCAGCGTCGGGTCCGGCAGCGAGCGCGGTTCCGGACCGTCGTCGCGGAGCACCTGCAGGATGTCGCGCAATTCGTTGAGCGCGGCGGAACTCGATTCACGGATGATCTCGGCGAGCTGCACGGTCTCGTCGTCCTTGGCCCGCACGGAAAGCGCGCCCGCCTGCAGCGCGACAATGCTGACCCGATGCGCGACGACGTCGTGCATCTCGCGCGCGATCCGCCGCCGCTCCGCTGTCACGGCCCGCTCGCCGAGCAGGTCACGCTCGCGTTCGGCCTGTTCCGCGCGGTCGCGCAGGGCGGCGAGCAAGGCCGCGCGCTGGTGCATCCACAGTCCGGCCAGCGTCGGGACCCCGACCATCAGCACGAGGGCGAGTCCGAACGTCTTCCAGTCCTGCGGCGTTGACGTCCGGGAAAACGACGCCATCAGCCCGATCTCCGCCAGCACCGCGACCGCGGTCGGCCAGCGGAGCCCGCGCAGCGAAGCGACCGTGTAGAGGGTGACGGACGTACCCCAGAACGGCGGCGTGGCGAGCGCGACGCCGACCGACACCAGCATCGTGCTCAACGGGAACCGGCGGCGCAGCAGCACCGCCGCGAACATCACCGCGACCGCGATCGGCCAGAACCACGGCCGGCTCGCGTCCGGCAGCTCGCCGGCCAGCGTCAGGCCGAGCACGGCGAGCGCGACGGCCAGGTCGATCAGGTGGTTGCGCACCAAGCCACCGTAGGCCTTGCACGAAATTCCCTCACCGGGCGTCCGCGGGGGAAATCGGGGTTCAGCGGTCGGCGAACCCGGCGATCGAGGCGAGCAGACCGTCCACATGGGACGCGAAGCCCGGACTGGGCGGCTCCGGACAGCCGGGGAGTTCCGTGCATCCGGGCACGAGCCGCCGGAGGGAATCGACGGTGCGGCGCTGGTGGAACGGATTGTCCGGGACGGACGGAAGCACGCCGACCGGCATGGCGAGCGTGGCCAGCTCGTCGTCGGTGACGCCGCGCAGGGTCTCGCCCCGCAGCAGTGCACGCGGGACCCCGGCCAAGCTGGCGCGGGCGTCGACCTCGGCGTCTCCGGCGGTGGCGGGCCAGGCGAGCAGCAGCCGGTCGATCCGCCGCGGAAAGGCCAGCGCGAGCCGGACAGCCGCGGAGCACCCGTTCGAACCGGCGACGACAACGACCGGCCGGTCCGGCAGGAATGCGGCGAGATGCGCGGCTTCGGCGGGCCAGTCCGGCGGGTGCCGGAGGCGATCGGGGGCCAGTACCGTGCCACCCTTCCGGCGGAGGCCGCCGGTGATCCCCGGCCGCGTCCAGAACCGGTCGGCGTCCATGTCTTCCCACAGTCCGCCGTGGACCAGCAGGAAAACCACGTTCACCGGGCCCGGTCGGCGGGAGTGATTCCCAGGGTTTTCGTCAGGTCCAGCAGTTCGGCCCGGTACAGCCGCCCCGGGTCGAGGACCTGCGGCCGCAAGTGCCCGTACACCTCCAGCGCCACCAGCCCGTGCATCCGCCCCCAGACCCGCATCGCCAGTGCGACCGCGGCGGGCGGCAGGTCGGGGAATTCTCCCCGGATCACCGCGGCGAAACCGGGGTCGAAATCCGCCCAGTCGTAGCCGTCGTCGGACAGTCGTTTGCTCGCGTGCGGCCAGGCGTCGGCGACGAGTCCGGTGAGCACCGCGCACGCCCGGTGTTCCGCGTCCGCCGCCGCGCCGCCTTCGGGGGCCTGGTAGCCGGGCAGCGGGTCGCCGTAGATGAGCTGGAACTCCTCGGGACGGCTGACCGCCCAGTCCCGGAAGGCTTCCCCGACGGCGAGCACCCGGCCCTCCGGATCGTCCTCGGGCACGGCGTCGCGGGCGGCTTCCTCCTTGCCCGCCAACGCCGAGTAGATCTCCGCGATCAGTGCGTTGACCAGGTCGTCGCGGGTGGCGTAGTAGCCGTAGAGCGCGCCGGCGGTCATGCCCATCTCGCGCGCGATCGCCCGCAGCGAGATCGCGGACGGCCCGCCTTCGGTCATCAACCGCAGCGCGATCGCCTTGATCTCCTGGCTGGCTTCCGCGCGCAGCCGTTCCCGTCTGCTGGGCACCCGAGCTTCCACGCTTGACACTCTACAGCGCTCGGCTACTATTCGCCGTGCTGTTACTGAACGCCGTGTAGTAATTGATAGCCGTGTAGAACGGCTCGGAGGAAACACATTCGATGGAGACCTCAGTCGCCCGGCGGTCCGGGCTGGCCCTGGCGCTGCTGGCGTTCGCCCAGTTCGTGATCGCGCTGGACTACAACATCGTTTACGTCGCGCTGCCCGACATCGGCCGCGAACTGGGCTTCACGGCGCAGTCGCTGCAGTGGGTCGTCAGCGCGTACGCCGTGGGGTTCGGCGGGTTCCTGCTCTTCGGCGGCCGGATCGTCGACAGATTCGGGGCCCGGCGCACCTTCGTCGCGGGCCTCGCGATTTTCGGATTCGCCTGCCTCGCCGGGGGTTTCGCGGGAAATCCCGGACTCCTGGACGCGGCGCGCGCCGTCCAGGGGCTTGGTGCCGCGCTGCTCACTCCGGCGACGCTCGCGTTGATCAGCACGAGCTTTGCCGAAGGCCCTGCCCGCAACCGCGCGCTGGCGGTGTGGGGCGCGGCGGGCAGCGGCGGACTCGCCGCCGGCGCGTTGCTCGGCGGCGTGCTCACCAACGCGCTGGGCTGGCAGTGGGTGCTGTTCCTGCTGGTACCGCTTGCCTTGGGCGCTGCCCTCGCCGCTCGTCCGGTGCTCGCCGCCGACCCCGTTCGTTCCGCTGTGCGCGGCGGATTCGACCTCACCGGCGCGATCGTGGCCAGCGCCGGCTCGTCGCTGCTGGTCCTCGGCCTGGTCAGCGGGCCGGAAGTGGGCTGGGTTTCGTGGCGGGGCCTCGGCGCGTTGCTCGGCGGGGCCGTGCTGCTGGCCGTGTTCGCGGTCGTGGAGAAGCGCACTCGCGACCCGCTGGCCCCGCTGCGACTGTTCGGCAACCGCAGCCTGCTCGTCGCGATGGGAGTGATCCTCGTCTTCCAAAGCGGCCTGGGCGGGGCGTACTACCTGTTCACCGCCTACCTGCAGAACGTGCTGGGGTACAACGCTTTGCAGGCTGGTCTCGCGTTCCTGCCGCTGACGATCATCTCGATGGCGGCGTCGCTGAAGCTGACCGGAATCCTCCTCGGCCGGTGGGGCATCCGCACGACGCTGTTCACCGGCATGCTCGTCAACGGCGCCGGGCTGGCCTTGCTCGCTGTCGGAATGGCCGTCGGCGCGTCGTTCTGGACTGTCCTCGCCGGACTCGTCGTCTGGGGCGTCGGCGGCGGGCTGACTTTCCCGGCGATGTTCGTCTCCGCGGCCTCCGGCGTCGCACCTGGAGAACAGGGCGTCGCCTCCGCGTTGGCGACCACGTCGCAGCAGATCGGCGGCGCCATCGGCCTCGCGGTACTCGTCGCGGTCGCCAACGCGGGCCTCGATCTGCACGCGGTGCCGGAGCCGTCCGCGGTGGTCGGCGGACTTCGCGTCGCGCTGTGGGTCGCCGGTATCGCCTCGGTGGCCGGCGGCTTCCTCGCGTTCCTGGTGAAACGACCGCCGCGGCAAACCCGCACAGCCCCGGACACCGTCGGCGCTTCCGCCGAATAACCCATAGAAATGGAGAAACATCAATGAGCACCACTGCCAGCGAGCTCGTGCAGGCCTACTTCGAGGCGTGGAATACCTTCGACGCCGAGCAGCGCCGCAAAACGCTCGAAGCGATCTTCACCGAGGACGCCGACATCGTCGACCCGGACTGGACTGCCGACGGCCGGGAGGCGATCGTCGACGCGGTCGGCCAGGCCCGGGAGAAGCTGGGCGACCTCGCCCTAGGCCTCACCCAGGTGATCAGCGCGCACCACGACGTGGCTCTGTACGCGTGGTACCTCGGCAAGGAGACCGAGCCCGTGGCCGCCGGATACGGCGTCCTCACGTTCGAAAAGGGCCGCATCAGCGAGGCTCGCAACTTCTTCGGTTGACCGACCGGGGCCGGGCAGCGCTGCCCGGCCCCGCGCCGGGGAACGAGTCGCGAACGGCCGCGAGCCCGAGGTACTCTCCGGTCGTCGCGATCAGGCCCAGCCAGGGGAGTGCGGATCATGTCCTACGCCGTCGATTTCACCACCGTGTCGACAGTCGGCCTGGAGTCCTCTCCGGTCGCGGACGCGCTCGCCGGGCTGCGGGCCAACGAGGCTCGCTACTTCAAGAACAAGTACGACCACGTGTTCACCGTCGAGCCCGCGGCCGAGGTCCCGGAGATCATCGGCTGGGTGCACGGGATTCTCGAGGACGAACGGGATCTCGTCATTTCCTCGCGGCCGCTCGAGGCGAGCGAATTCGAGGTCGACGGCATCCGGATGGCTTACGTCTTCTACGAGAGCGGCCTGTCGATCAACGTCATGTACACCCTGGGGGAGGGCGGCAAGCGGGCCGTCGGGTTCAAGCTCTCCGACGGGATGGACGTGCCCGGGGAACTCGCCGACAAGTTCAAGTTCGCGCGGCAGAAGTCGAAGCTCGCCGGGACGATCCGCGGGTCCTACTTCGTCATCAAGAACGAGCACTGACCCGCAGCGCGGCGCTGCGCAGGCACAACAGCAGCGGGAGAGAGCTGTCGTCGCGCAGTCGCGGCGGCAGTGCGCTCGCTTCGGCCAGGGGTACGCCGTCGGTCAGTTCTTGGCCTAGCGCGGCCAGATCGATCTCCAGGACGGTGACTCCGGCGCTGTAGAGCCGTTCCGCGCCTTTCGCTCGGCGGCTGGTGAGTTCGGTGCTGTCGACGGACAGTTGCGTGATGCCGAAGAACTCCGGTTTCGCGCCGCGTTCGAGCCAGCGGGCGAAGCCGGTCAGCCGCGTCGAGGAGACTTCGCTGGGCCGGACCGCAGCTTCCTCGCAGAGTTCGCGTTCCATTCCGGCGCACACTGCGGTGTGCAGGGTCCGCCGGGTTCCTCCTTGCGCGGTAAGGAGATCCCGCGGTTCGAGGCTGCCGCTTCCGGACGGGGCGAGCAGTAGTCCACTGGCCGAATTCCGCGCCGACTGGCGGACGACGACGAGCAGACCGTCCGAAGTGAACGCGATCGTGGACACGCCGACGAGATCGGCGAGCGTGCTCGCGGCGAGGGTGCGCAGGGCGCCGGACGAGTCGGTCAACTCCTCGTTGCGCAGGTCGTATTCGCGGCCGTCAGCGGAGTTCGTGATGCGCAGCGACGCCAGTTCGTTGCTGCAGACCGCGTCGAAGAACCGGGCGCGGTGCAGGACGATCGGCGCCGGCCTGGCTCCGGTGACCGGCAGCGGTTCGCCGCGCATGCCGACGATCGGGCCGTTGAACAGCAACCGGCCGCGCGCCCGCAACGGCAGCACGTGCGGTGCGGTGGCCTTCAGCTTCGCGGGGAGCCGGTACGGATCTTCGGAGACGGTGATGCTGAAGGTGGTTTCGGTGAGCGCCGCGTCGATGGCGTCGCTGACCAAAGCGGTGCCGCGGGCGGGAATCGCCAGGTACTGCGCGTCTAGGTAGGCGCTCGGCGGCGGCGTGTCCGCGATCGGGAACGGCGCGACGATCGCGGTGAATTCGTAACCTGCCCACCGTTTCCGCAGCAAGCGGATGTCTCGTACCAGGGTCAGCAGGCCGAGCAGGAGCGCGACGATCGAGACCGCGACGCCGAACGCGCTCGGCAGGATCGTGACCGCACCGAGCACGACCCCGAGCGCGGACACGGCGACCGGCCATTCCCCGGCGCCGACGAAGAAGAGATAGTCGGCCGTGGCCCGGGCCCGGCGGGTCAGTTTTCCCATCGCCGCACTGTTTAGCACGGGATCGGCCGCCGGGTCACCGGATCGGGCGAAAAAGCCGCTACAGCCAGATCGTGCAGTAGAGACGGTGGCCGTCTGTGGCGGCCCCCTTGGCCAGGGCGGCGAGTTCCTTCAGAAAGGGGACGAGAAGCTCAGCGCTGATTTCTTGCCAGTGCTGCTCCGCGAAGGCAGCAGACGCGTCTTGGAGAGCAGTGTCGTCGGTGGCAGCCAGTGCGTCGCGGAAGGAGTTGGCCAGCGACAGCACCGCAGCAGCTTCCCCGTCTTCGAGGAGCGCGATGTCCCGGCCGCGGTCAGGGTCGGCCTCGACCTCCGCGGTGGTCCTGCGAGTCAGAGATGTCTCGACGGGCAGCAGATCCGTGATCGGATCGGCTCCCTTCACGGCGAGTTCGGCGTAGCCCGCGCAACGGGCATTGTCGGGATCGTCGAACGCGAGCGCGGCCATGGTGTCGTCCACCGCAACGAAGTAGCCATAAAGCACCAGCCGAGAATAGCCAAGCAAACCCGTTGTGCCCCACCGAAAACTTCTCACCGAGTGCGGCTCATTCGCCCAACGCGCCACGAAACTCCCGTAACCCCTCGACCAGCGCCAGAATCGACGGCCGGGCGTAATGGTCCGGTCGCCAGCCCGCGTACAGCGGCACGGTCAGCGGCCCGTCGGCGGTTTCGATCGGGACGGAGCGCAGGCCGAACCGGACGAGGTCGGTCACCAGGCACACCTCGCCACGACCGGCGGCGCGGGCTTGGGCGACGCTGGGGGAGCCGGTCTCGTTCAGCTCCGACGGGATGAGCCCGGCGCGGTGGAACGCCTCGTCCACGACCAGCCGCGCCGCGTTGCTGCGGTTCATCACCAGCAGCGGTTCGGTGGCCAGTTCGGCCAGCGGGATGGACGCCGCCTCGTACCAGCGGTGGCCCGGCCGCACCTGCGCCGACACCAGAACCCGGCCCAGCGCGGCGGTTTCCAGCTGCGCGGGCGGCGGGGACGTCGAGATGCCGAGGTCGGCGCTGCTGTGCAGGAGCCGGTCGAAAACCTGGTCCGGCGCGACCGGGAACGCGTCCCGCAGCACCGGCCCGGCCTTGCCGGTGGCCATGAACGGCGCCAGCAGACTGTCCACTGTGCTCGGCGGCGCGACGAGCGTCAGCGGAGTGTCCTCGGTACGGCCGATCGCGGCCATCACCGCGCCCGCCTCCTCGGCGCGGCGCACCAGATCCTGGGCGATCGGCACGAACCGGGTGCCCGCCGCGCTGAGCGTCAGCGAACCCGGCGACCGCGAGAACAACGCCACCCCGAGTTCGGTTTCCAGCGCCCGAAGCTGCCGCGACAGCGACGGTTGCGCGACCCGGACCGTGCGCGCCGCGGCGGTGACTGAGCCTTCTCGCGCGACGGCCAGGAAATAACGCACTACGCGCAGTTCCACGCCTATGCCTCCGAGGTATCGGAATGGGTCCGGACAGGTATTGGACAGCATAGGTCCCGAGACGAAGACTCTGGGGAACACCGCCGCCAGGGAGTAGCCCGTGAACCACGAAACCGCAACCGGCCGCCGGGCCGCGCTCGCCTCCTTCGCCGGGACGGCGATCGAGTGGTATGACTTCTACCTCTACGGAACCGCGTCCGCGCTGGTCTTCGGCAAGCTGTTCTTCCCGGAGCTGAACCCGGCGACCGGCGTGCTCGCCGCGTTCGGGACGTTCTGGGTCGGCTTCCTCGCCCGGCCGCTGGGCGGGATCGTGTTCGGGCACCTCGGCGACCGGGTCGGGCGCAAGAACACGCTGGTCGTCACGCTGCTGCTGATGGGTTTCGCGACCTTCGCGGTCGGGTTGCTGCCGACCTACGCCAAAATCGGCATCGCCGCGCCCTTGCTGCTCGTCGCACTTCGCGCCGTGCAAGGCGTTGCGGTCGGCGGGGAATGGGGCGGCGCGGTCGTCCTCGCGGCGGAGAACGCGCCTGCTGGGCGGGGTTCGTACTTCGCCATGTTCGCTCAACAGGGCTCGCCGGCTGGGTCGATTCTGTCCACAGTGGTCTTTCTGGCTGTGGGTGCGTTGCCGGACGAGCAGTTTCTGACCTGGGGCTGGCGGGTGCCGTTCCTGCTGTCCGGCGTGCTGGTCGCGCTGGGCTTGGTGATCCGATTGAAGGTCGAGGAACCGGCGGAATTCCTGCGCGCCAAGGCAACCGCGGCCGTCGCGAAGGTGCCGCTGCTCGAAGTCTTGCGGACTGCTTGGCGCACTGTGCTGCTCGGCATCGGCGCGAGCATCATGGGCATCGCCGCCGCGTACTTCAGCAACACGTTCGTCCTCGCCTGGTCCACGAACGAACTCGGCATCGGCCGCCAGACCATGCTGTACGTGCTGCTCGGCGCGTCTGTGGTGCAGTTCTGCTGGCAGCCGCTCGCGGCGCGGCTGGCCGAACGGGTCGGCGAAACCCGGTTCATGGCCGTTTCGCTGGCCTGCAACATCGTGGTGACCGTGCCGATGTACCTGCTGATCGCGTCCGGCAACCCGGGACTGGCGTTCGTCGGCATCGCGGTCGCGACCGTCTGCGGCTCCGGCTACTACGCGGTGCTCGCCGGATTCCTCACCCGCGGGTTCCCGATCCACCTGCGCTACACCGGAATCTCGCTGTCCTATCAGCTGTGCAGCACGATCTTCGGCGGCACCACGCCATTCATCGCGCAGGCCCTGCTCAACTCGACGCACGGGGCGATCTGGCCGGTCGTCATCTACCACGTCGTGCTGCTCTCGCTGACTCTCACCTGCGTCCTGGCGCTCGCCCGCCGCACCGCGGCCGTCGCCGAATCCGAGAAAACCCTGACCCGACAAGGATGAACCACGTGCGTCTCGATGCTTTATTCCATAATGGACGCTTCACCACGCTGGACGGAGACCGTCCGCAAGCGACCGCGCTGGGGGTGATCGGCGGCCGGATCGTCGGATTCGACGACGAGGTCCGCGGCCTCTCCGCGGACGTGGTGGTCGACCTCGGCGGCGCACCGGTCGTCCCTGGTCTCAACGACGCGCACCACCACTTGAGCATGCGCGGCAAGCGAATCCGCGAGCTGGACGTCTCCGCCGAGGCCGCCCCGACGCTCGACGCGCTCTACCGCGCGGTGGCGGAGCGGGCCGCGACCCTGCCCGCCGACGCCTGGGTCACCGGCGCGGGCTACGACCAGAACAAGATCGGCGCACATCCCACCGCCGAAGCCCTGCACCAAGCCGCCGGAGGACGGCCGGTCTGGCTCACGCACACGTCGCGGCACATGGCCGTGGCGAGCACCGAAGCCTTCGCGCTGGCCGGATATCCGGGCCGCCTGGGCGTTCCGGACGTTCCCGGCGGCACCGTGGTCCGCGACGAAGACGGCCGCGCCACCGGATTGCTGCAGGAACGCGCGACCGTGCTGGTCGACCGCCTGCTGCGCCCCGAGGCGACCGAAGAGGTCATCGCCAACATCGCCGCCGGTGCGCACGCCGCCCTCGCCGACGGCCTGACCAGCGTCACCGAGCCCGGCATCGGCACCGTCGACGGCATCGGCCACGGCCGCGCCGACCTCGATTCCTTCCAACGCACCCGGGAACGCGGCCAGCTGGGCGTCCGGATGACGGTAATGCCCTACATCACCGCCCTGCGCGACTGCGGTCTGTTCGAGCCAGGCGGCGAATGGTTCGGACTGGACCTCGGCGTGCGCACCGGCGTCGGCGACGACCGGTTGCGTATCGGCCCGGTCAAAATCCTCTCCGACGGTTCGCTGATCGGCCGGTCCGCCGCGATGTGCTGCGAATACGAGGACACCCCCGGCAACCAAGGACTGATGCTCTTCGAGCCGGACGAGCTGCGCCGCTACATCCTCGAGGCGCACCGGTGTCACTGGCAGATCGCTACCCACGCTATCGGCGACGCGGCCCTCGGAGCCGTGCTCGACGCGTATGAGGAGGCTCAGCAGAAGTACCCGCGCGAGGATGTCCGGCACCGCATCGAGCACTGCGCCGTCGCCGACGATGCCGCGGTGGCTCGAATCGCTCAGCTGGGCGTGATTCCCGTGCCGCAGGGGCGATTCCTGTCCGAGATCGGCGACGGGCTGCTCGCCGCGCTTGGCCCGGAACGCAGCCGTCTGGCGTATCGGATGCGGAGCTTCCTCGACGCCGGGGTGGTGCTGCCGGGGAGCACGGACGCGCCGGTGGTCGCGGCCTCGCCGTTGCTGAGCATCCACGACATGGTCAACCGCCGGACCGCGTCGGGCCAGCCGATCGCGCCGGAGGAGGCGGTGACTCCACTGGAGGCATTGCGCGCATACACGGTCGGTTCGGCTTATGCGGTGCACGAGGAAACGATCAAAGGCACGCTGAGCCGGGGGAAGCTCGCCGACTTCACCGTGCTGAGCGACGACCTGCTGGCGGTCGACCCGGCAACGATCGGCGAGATCAGCGTCGGCGCGACAGTGGTGGGCGGCGAGGTCGCCTACGACGCCGGAGCCGCGAGTTAGGTCCGTGAAGGGCTCCTTGAGGGAACCAGATTCCCTCAAGGAGCCCTTCACGGAC
>NZ_JBEXMH010000005.1:0-60284 GCF_040610415.1 Amycolatopsis sp. NPDC004079
TTTTTTGTTGTGGCTGTCGGGGGGGTGGTGGTTGTAGTCGGCGTTTATGATGCCTTGACAAGCACCCCCGAACCGCAGAGAAGGCTTCGTATCGGGGTTGGGGGTGGGGTGGGTGCTTGGTTTCGGTGGGTGCGCTGGTGCGGTTTTGGGTCGTGAGGGGACCCCTGAGGGAATCTGATTCCCTCAGGGGTCCCCTCACGTTTTTTTAGCGGAGTTGGTGGCGGATTACTTTTGCTTCGCCTTCCATTCCTGCGTACAGGGGGTGGTAGGGGGCTGCGGCTAGCAGGTTCAGGTCTTTGCCGTTGATCCACGCCACGCCTTGGGGTTGGCAGGCGTCGTGGCCGAAGGACGGGGTGTAGGTGTCCACATAGGACGATTGGCCGTCCGCCTCGACTGCGTTGCTTACTGCGCTGTTCAGGGCCTGTTCGACGCTGGAGAGCCAGGCGTAATCGCCGTTTGCGAAGGGCAGGACGTCTGGGCAGTAGCCTTCCGCGGGGGCGATGCGCGGGTAGCCGATGGCTAGCACCTTCGCGTGGGGCGAGCGGGCGTGGATTCCGGCTAGGACCTGCTCGATGGCCGCTTGCGTCTTGGGGAGCAGGGCCTTGATCGTGTCTACGCCGTCAACGGTGAAGTGCTGTTGGCACGGGTTTCCGGTCGGGTCCGAGTCGCGCAGGGTCGGGCAAGTGTCGACTAGCTTGCCGAACAGGCCCGAATCGTTGCCGCCGATGCCGACGGTCACCAGGTCGGTGTCTGGGCGCAGCGCGGAGAACTGCGGGGCGTTCTGGCCCAGCGGCACGCTTTGCGGGGCGGTCATGTGCGACGTGTCCGCGCCGCCGCAGCTGACGTCGGTGAAGCGGTCCACGTCCAGGGAATCGGCCACCATCGACGGGTAGTTGGACGTCGAGCGGAAGCAGCCGAACGGATCCAGCCGGGGCAGCGGGATGAGCGGCCCCGAGGTATACGAGTCGCCTAGGGCGACGTAGTGGCGGTAGTGCCGGGGCGCGGCGCTCGCGGCCGCCGCCGTCGACAGAAGCAGTGCGGCCGCCGCGATTGCGGCCAGCACGATTCGGATGATGCGCATGCGAACCCCGTCCTCCCGAGCGGTACGACCCGCTTTACCTTTCGGCAAGCGGGGCGTGCGCGCTCTCCGCCGATCGGGTGGTCGGGGCGGTTTTTCACCCGGCTGCGGGGTGATCTGTGGGTTTCCGCCAGGTCAACAGGTACCGCCAGAACACCAGTCGGCGGACTGTGCTGCCGGGGAGCAGGCGGGCGGCGTCGCGTCGGACGTCGTTCAGCGGCGGGAATTTCATGTGTACGGGGGCCTTGGCGATTGGGTCTGGACCGCCGTTGAGCTTGTCTCCGGCGAAGACGATCAGCCTGGCCAGGGCGTTCGCGGGCGCGGCGACGAACTCGCGGGCGAAATCGCTCGGGCGGCTGGGGCGGGCACAGCCGAGTACCGCGAGCACGCCGCCGGGGGCGAGGGCGTCGCGGAGTCTCGTGACGGTTTCGAACGGGACGTGGTGCAGGGACGCCAGGCAGGAGACGAAGGCGTAGGACTCGGGTTCAAGGGGTTCGGTGGTCACGTCTGCGCGGCGGTACTCCACAGTGCCTGGTCCTGGCGAACCGGCGGCGGTGGCGCGCGTGACCATTTCGGTTGAGGCGTCGATGCCTTCGACGGTCATTCCGGCGGCGGCCAGCTTGCGCGCGAACCGGCCGTCGCCGCAGCCGACGTCCAGGGCTCGGCCGGGGCCTGGCGGCAGAAGCCGGAGCAGTGCCGGGTGATAGTGGTGGTTGTGGTCGAAGGGCATGCGCCCGACCTTGCCACGGATCGCTGCGGGCGTGATCACGCCGAAGCCCCGGGGCCGCCGGGCGCGAGGCGGCCCCGGGTACGCTCGAGGCTGTGCCGGGCCGAACCTTTCGCCTGGTCTTCCCCGGTCGCGCGACCGCGCCGGGACAGCGACTTCAAGGAGTGCACGAGTGCCGCGCGGTGAGGAGCCCGAGGAGACCCGGCGGCCGGATCTCGCCGATCCGGACAGTTTCGCGGGGGTCGACGAACTGGGCGCGCTCGCGCACAGCGAAGACGAGTACGACGCCGGGAACGAGCTGGAGCCCGACCTCGACGCGCCCGACGCGGCCTACACCGTCGGCGGCGGGTCGCGCGGCGGGATCGGCGGCATCGGCCAGCTCGGCGACAACCTGGCGCTCGGCCCGGTCCCGGACCTGCACGCCGAAGAGGGCACTGAGCTGCACGAACTCGACGACGAGGGCGCGCCGGCCGAGTTCGGCGACGAGAACGGCCCGGAGGCCCGCCGCGACCTGATGGCCGCCGAGGCCGAGCTGAACCAGCGCTGGCCGGAGACGAAGCTCGAACCGTCGCTGGCCCGGGTCCAGGCGCTGATGACGCTGCTCGGCGAGCCCAACCAGGGCTACCCGGTGGTGCACGTCGCGGGCACGAACGGCAAGGGCTCGGTCGCCCGGATGGTCGATTCGCTGCTGACCCGCATGGGCCTCCGGTCGGGCCGCTACACGAGCCCGCACCTGCAGCTCGTCACCGAGCGGATCGCGCTCGACGGCCGTCCGATCTCCGCCGCCCGCTACGCCGGGCTGTACCAGGACATCGCGCCGTACGTGGCGATGGTGGACGGCGCGAGCGAGGACGGCGTGCCGATGAGCAAGTTCGAGGTGCTCACCGGGATGGCGTTCGCGGCGTTCTCCGACGCCCCGGTCGAGGCCGCGGTGATCGAGGCGGGCATGGGCGGCGCGTGGGACGCGACGAACGTCGCCGACGCGCAGGTCGCCGTCATCACGCCGATCGGGCTGGACCACACCGAATACCTCGGCCCGACACCTGCCGACGCGGCCGCGGAGAAGGCCGGGATCATCAAGCCCGGATCGGTCGCGGTGATCGGCGAGCAGGACCCCGAGGTGCTGAACGTCCTGCTGAAGCGCACGGTCGAGGTCGACGCCGCGGTGGCACGCGCGGGCAGCGAGTTCGGCGTGCTCGAACGCGAGGTCGCGGTCGGCGGGCAGATGCTGAAGCTGCAGGGACTCGGCGGCGTGTACGACGAGATCTTCCTGCCGCTGCACGGCGCGCACCAGGCGGCGAACGCGGCGCTCGCACTGGCCGCGGTCGAGGCGTTTTTCGGGGCGGGCAAAGACAAACAGCTCGTCGTCGAGGCGGTGCGCGAGGCGTTCGCCGAGGTCGAGAACCCCGGTCGGCTCGAACGCGTGCGGGCCGCCCCGGCGGTCATGGTCGACGCCGCGCACAACCCGATGGGCGCGCGGGCGCTCGCCACGACGATCACCGACGAGTTCAACTTCCGCCGGCTCGTCGCGGTCGTCGGCGTGCTGGCCGACAAGGACGCGCGCGGCATCCTGGACGCGCTGGAACCGGTGGTGTCCGACGTCGTGGTCACGCGCAGTTCGTCGCCGCGGTCGCTGCCGGTCGAGGACCTGGCGGAGGTGGCCGCGTCGATCTTCGGCGAGGACCGCGTGCTCGCCGAACCGGACCTGGAGACCGCGATCGAGACCGCGATCGGCCTCGTGGAGCAGAACGACGACCCGGAGGAACCGCTCGCGGGCGGCGGCGTGCTGGTGACCGGATCCGTGGTCACCGCGGGCGACGCACGCACGCTGTTCGGGAAGGAACCGGCATGAGCGAGACGACCCCGGCGAAGCCGCCCGCCAAGGACCCGATGAAGGGCTTCCGCGGCGTCATGGCGGGCACGCTGATCATGGAGGCGATCACCGTCGCGCTGGCGCTGCCGGTGGTCGCCAAGCTCGGCGGTGGCATCACCAGCTTCACCGGCTGGACGGTCATCGCGCTGGCGGTGGTGCTGATCGTGCTGTGCGGGATGCTCAAGCACGTCTGGGCGGTGCCGGTGATCCTGCTGCTGCAGCTGGCGATCATCGCGGTCGGCGTCACGCAACCGGCGATCGCGATCATCGGGATCATCTTCTTGGCCGCGTTCGTGTGGTTCCTGTGGCTGCGCCGCGACGTCGCGCGCCGGATGGCCGCGGGGACGCTGCCGAGCCAGCAGCAGCCGCAGGCTTGAGCGCTCGCTACTGGCAGCCGTACTGGTGGCGGCTGTCGTTCCGCGCGGACGGCGAACCGGGATGGACGCCGATGGGACCGGGCGAGTTCAGCCAGGTCCCGAACGCCGCGCTGAAGAGCGGATCGCTCGAAGCGTGGGCCGGCGCTCTGCTCGAGGAAGCGCCTCACGAGCTCGACGACCTGCGCGGCGATCTCCTCCTGGAATGCTTTCCGGAACCCGGCGCCGCGCCGGTGTACTCCCGCGAGGTGCGGCTCAGCGGTAGACGCTGACCTCGATCAGATTCCGGTCCGGGTCCCGGAAATACACGCTCTGGATCGGCCCGGTCGCGCCGGTGCGGCCGACCGGGCCCTCCTCGATCGGCACCCCGTGCGCAGCGAGATCCTCGACGACCCGCTCCAGCGAATCGCTCGTGATCAGGCACAGATCCGCACTGCCCGGCGTCGGCCGTTCCGCCTTGGGTTCGAACTCGTGTCCGGCCTCGTGCAGGTTGATTTTGCTGGTGCCGAACGTCAGTGCCTTGCGACCGGCCCCGAACGTCACCTCGGTCATGCCGAGGACGCGCGTGTAGAAATCCACCGTCGCATCGAGGTCGGCGACGGTGAGCACGAGGTGGTCGAGCCGGTCGATGCGCATGGTTTCACCCTATTCCGATGTAACGGCCGGGCCGCCACGGCGACGGTGCAAGTGTGATCGTGGTGCGCGAGCTGAGCGTGGACAACTGGGCGGAGTGGCGCGACCTCCGGCTGGCGGCGCTGCGCGAGAACCCGGAGGCGTTCAGCTCGAAACTCGCGGACTGGCAAGGCGAAGGCGACGCCGAACCGCGCTGGCGGGCCCGGCTGCGCGACGTCTCGCTCAACGTCCTGGCCGACCTCGACGGCGTTCCGGCGGGAATGGTCAGCGGACACCTTTCCGAGCGCGGCGACACCGCCGAACTGATGTCGATGTGGGTCGCTCCCTCGGCGCGCGGCAGGGGAGTCGGGGACGCGCTCGTGCGCGCCGTCGTGCGCTGGAGCGAGGGGCGCGGGGCGGGCGAGCTGGCGTTGCGTGTCGCTGGCGGCAACGAGTACGCGCTGGCGCTGTACCAACGGCACGGGTTTGTGGAGCGTCCGCTGGCCGAACCGGGCGAGTGCGAGCACGAGCTGGTCCGGGAAGCGCACCGAGCGTGACGGCCGGCTGTGAGCTTCCTCCTGACGAGTGAGCCGTTCACCCGTCGGTCAGCCCGAGTTGGCCGCTTGGCCGCGACCGCGGGATAGAACGACCGCCATGACCGAAACGACCCCATCGCGGCGCTCCGTGCTCAAAGCCGGAATCGCCGTGCCCGCGCTCGCCGCGGCAGGCGGGCTGCTGCTGCCCGGCTCCGCCTCGGCCGCCCCGCTCGTCCGCCGCGACCGTCCGGTGCTCGCCCACGGCGTCGCGTCCGGGGACGTGACGACCGGCTCCGGCATCGTGTGGTCGAAGGCCGACCGCCCGGCGCGGCTGATGGTCGAGGTCGCGCGCGACCCGTCGTTCCGGCACGCCCGCCGGGTGCCCGGCCCGTTCGTCACGCCCGCCACCGGCGGCACCGGCAAGGTGCGCGTCGCCGGGCTGGCACCGGGCACCGAATACCACTACCGCGTCACCGCCGTGGACCTCGACGGCCGCAGCGCGAGCGAGCCGGTCGCCGGCCGGTTCGCCACCGCGCCGATCGGCCGCGCGAACACGCGGATCCTGTGGAGCGGCGACGTCGTCGGCCAGAACTACGGCATCAACCCGAGCCTCGGCGGCATGACGATCTTCTCCGCGATGGCCGACCGCCGTCCGGACCTCTTCCTGCACAGCGGCGACACGGTGTACGCCGACGGCCCGCTCACCGAAACCGTCACGCTCCCCGGCGGCGGCGGGACCTGGCACAACATCGTGACGCCGGAGAAGTCGAAGGTCGCCGAGACTCTCGACGAATACCGCGGACAGCACGCCTACAACCGGCTGGACGCCAACTTCCGCCGGTTCGCCGCGGAGGTGCCCGCCTGCGTCCAGTGGGATGATCATGAGGTAGTCAACAACTGGTACCCGGGCGAAATCCTCAACGACCGCCCCGAATACACCGAAAAGCGGGCCGACGTCCTTGCCCGGCGGGCGTTCCAGGCGTTCCACGAATGGCATCCGATCGACCGCCGCCAGGCCGTGGACGGCCGGGTGTACCGGAACTTCCGCTACGGCAGCCGGGTCGAGGTGTTCGTCCTCGACATGCGCACCTACCGCGACGCCAACACCTCCGATCAGACCAAGCCCGGCCACATCCTCGGCGACGCGCAGGCCCGCTGGCTGGCCGACGCGCTCCGGCGCAGCACGGCGACCTGGAAGATCGTCCAGGCGGACATGCCGATCGGCCTCGTCGTGCCGGACGGCAAGGACATCGAGGCGGTCGCCAACGGCCTGCCCGGCGCGCCCGGCGGCCGCGAGACCGAACTGGCCTGGGTGCTGAAGCAGATCTCGCGCAATCGCGTGCGCAATGTCGTCTGGCTGACCGCCGACGTCCACTACACCGCCGCGCACCACTATTCGCCCGAGCGCGCCGCGTTCCAGGACTTCGACCCGTTCTGGGAATTCGTGTCCGGCCCGCTCAATGCCGGCGCGTTCGGCCCGAACAAACTCGACCCGACGTTCGGTCCGGAAGCGGTGTTCGTGCACGCCCCGCAGACGCAGAATTCCTCGCCGGTGCAAGGATTCCAGCACTTCGGGGAGGTGAATGTGGACGGTGCCAGCGGTGCGCTGACGGTCGACCTGCGCGACGCGACCGGGGCCTCGCTGTGGTCGAAGACGCTGCAGCCGCAGCGTCGCTGACCGGCCAGCGCCGGGCGTCGGATAGGCTCGGCTCCGATTAACACGAATCCGCACAAGGAGAAATACCGTCGTGACTGAACGCACGCTGGTCCTCGTCAAGCCCGATGGCGTCGCGCGCGGCCTCGTCGGCGAGGTCGTTTCGCGCATCGAGCGCAAGGGCCTGAAGCTGGCCGCGCTGGAACTGCGCACCGTCGAGCGCTCCGTGGCCGAGGAGCACTACGCGGAGCACAAGGAGCGCCCGTTCTTCGGCGACCTGCTGGAGTTCATCACGTCCGGCCCGCTCGTCGCGCTGGCCGTCGAGGGCCCGCGCGCGATCGCCGCGTTCCGCCAGCTGGCCGGCGGCACCGACCCGGTCGAGAAGGCCACCCCGGGCACCCTGCGCGGCGACTTCGCGCTGGAGACCCAGTACAACCTGGTGCACGGCTCGGACTCGCCGGAGTCGGCCGAGCGCGAGCTGAAGCTGTGGTTCCCGGACCTGTGATCCGGCGCTAGACCCCGCGAACGCCGGGCCGGGACTTCGGTTCCGGCCCGGCGTTCGTGCTTTCTAGACCCCGGTGCCGCCGTCGACGCGCAGGACGGCGCCGGTCACGTAGGAAGCCCGGTCGCTCAGCAACCACGCCGCGGCTTCGGCTATTTCGGCGGGATCAGCCGCGCGGCCAAGGGGATTGGCCGCGACGAGCCGGGCGACGACACCCGGCGAGTCCGCCTCCCACTGCCGGATCATCTCGGTCATCGTCGTGCCGGGCGCGATCGCGTTCACCCGGATCCGCTCCGGCCCGTACGCGACCGCCGCCGATTCGGTCAGGCTGTTCAGCGCGCGTTTCGCGGCGCCGTAAACGGGGAGCGCCGGATTCGCGCCGAAGCTGCCGACGCTCGACGTGTTCACGATGGCCCCGCCGCCGCTGGCCCGCATCGCCTTCACCTCGGCGGCCATCGCCAGCCACGGTCCGCGCAGGTTCACCTGGCACAGCCGGTCGAAGTCAGCCAGCGGCACCTCGTCCAGCGGACCCGGCGGGGTGACGGCCGCGGCGTTGTTGAACGCGAGGTCCAACCGTCCGTGCAGCTCCAGCACCCGGGCGATCGCGGCCCGCACGCTTGCCGGGTCAGCGAGATCGCACCGCACGCAATCCGCGACGCCGCCGTCCGCGCGCACTTGTTCGGCGACCGCCTTCAACTGCGGTTCGGTCCGCGCGGCCAAGACGACCTTCGCGCCCTCCGCGGCGAACAACCGGGCCGCCGCCGCGCCGATCCCTCGCCCGGCACCGGTGATGAAAGCGATCTTGCCGCCGAGCAGGCCGTTCGTTCGTGTTTCGGTCATGGCTTCGAGGGTCTCCCCGGCAAACCCGGCCAGCCAGGCACCGGATGTACCTGGCTGAGCCCGCCCGGACTGCGCAGACTGGGCAGGTGGACCGAGCGGAACTGGCGGGCTTCTTGCGAAGCAGGCGTGAACGCATCGCCCCGGCCGACGTGGGCCTTCCCGCGGGCAGGCGTCGCCGCACGCCAGGGCTGCGGCGCGAGGAAGTCGCGCGGCTGGCGTTCATCTCGGTCGAGTACTACACGCGGCTCGAGCAGGCACGCGGTCCGAACCCGTCGAATGAGGTGCTGGCCGGGCTGACCCGCGCGCTGCGGCTCTCGGACGTCGAACGCGACCACCTCCATGAACTCGCGGGCGCGCGGCGACCCGCGCGCGGGCCGTCGCGGGTGGTCCGGCAAACCATCCTCGACCTGCTGGACCGGTTGCCGCGGACGGCCGGGGTCGTGTTCTCGGCGACCTACGAGGTGCTCGCCTGGAACCCGCTCGCAGCCGCGCTGATGGAGGACTTCTCCGCGCTGTCCCGGGAAGAACGCAGCTTGCCTCGCCGGGTCTTCCTCGAGCGCGGACGATCGCGCCTTTACGGCTTGGTCGAAGCCGAGGCGTTCGCCCGCGCGATGGCCAACCGGCTGAGGGTGACCGCGGCGAAGTACCCGGACGACCCCGAGGTGCGCACCCTGGTCGCGGACTTGCTCGCGGGGAGCGAGCGGTTCGCCGCGCTGTGGGCGGCGCACGACGTCGTGGCGGAATCGACGTTCAGCAAGACGTTCGAGCATCCGGCCGTCGGGGCTGTGACCGTGGACTGCGACGTGCTCGCCATTGCCGACCGGGACCAGGAGGTCGTGCTGTACACCGCCGCGCCGGGCTCGCCGGGGGAGGAGGCGCTGCGGTTATTGTCGGTGCTCGGAACCCAGCACATCGGTTAACCTCCACCCGTGACTGCCCTGCCGCTGCCGCCCCGCGACTACCTGCCCCACCTGCGCTCGCTTACCGAGGCCTTCGCCGCGGGAGCCGTGGGGGACCTCGACAATCCGGTCCCGTACTGCGCCGACTGGACCAACCGCGACCTCGTCACGCACCTCGGCAACGTGCACCGGTGGGCCGCCGGGATCGTCCGCACCGGCGAACTGAGCGATCAGGACTTCGACGTCGCGCCGAGCGGTGACCTCGCGCCCTGGTACGCCGAGAGCGCCGCCGAACTGCTCGACGCGCTCGAAGCGGCCGATCCCGCCGACCCGTGCTGGGTTTTCGGCGCGGCGGAGAAGGCGAAAGGGTTCTGGTTCCGCCGTCAGGTGCACGAAACTGCCGTGCATCTGGTCGACCTGTTCGGTGCACGCGGCCGGGCGGCGCAGCTTGACCCGCTGATCGCAACCGACGGCGTCCTCGAGGTTCTCGGCACGATGCTGCCGCGCGTCGCGCGCTGGAAGCACGAGGTTCCGCTGGCCGCGCCGATCACCTTGCGCACCACCGACACCGGACACGCGTGGACCGTCGTGCCCGGCGATCCGCCCGAGCTGGGCGAGGGCGAAGCGGTCGCCACCGTCGCGGCGCCCGCGCAGGATTTGCTGTTGCTGCTGTGGAATCGCACCGACTTCCAGCCCGAGATCGCGGGCGACGAAGCCGTCGCGAAGGCGTTTCTCGCCGCGCGCATGACACCCTGAGAGGATAATCCTGCGCCATTCAGGTCCCGTTCACCGCAGGGACTTCCGGCGGTCGCGCCGATGGATTTGGCTGACCTGAGCCATTTTCGCGATCGTGGGGTACCTGGTGAAAAGATCAAGATCCGTGCTGCTCAGCGCCTTGCTGGTGCTGACGCTGGCCACTCCGGCGCATGCCGACCCGCTCTCCGCTCCGCTCGGCCCGCCGCCGGTCGAGGGCGCGCCCGCCTTCTCCTCGGCCCGGGAGGCGGCGGCCGTCGCCGCGGCACCCGGCGCCGACGACGGCCTCGAGACCAGCAGCGCCACCAACGCGGTGGCGCCTGGTCTGAACCTCACCCAATTCGACCGCTTCGACCCCAAGGGCTGGATCCGTGGCGACGCGCTGAGCGTCGACCTCACCAGCAAGGTCCTGAAGCCGACTTACCTCAGCCCGGGCACCGTTTCCGCGCGCACCCCGCTGTCCCAGCAGGTCGCTCGCGCCGGAGCGGTCGCGGGCGTCAACGGCGATTTCTTCGACATCAACGCCTCCGGCGCGCCGCTCGGTGTCGGCATCGACAAGGGCGAGCTGCACAACGCGCCCGCGTCCGGCCACAACACCACCGCCGCGATCACCGACCAGGGCCGCGCAAAGCTCGCCGACATCTTCCTCGAAGCGTCGGTCACGCTGCCGAACGGGCAAGCTGTCCCGGCCACGAACTTCAACAGCCCGGTGCTCGCGAAGGACGCTCTCGGCGTCTACACGCCGCTCTGGGGCGCTTCGGCGCGCGCGACGTCGGTTGCCGGTGCACAGCGCGTCGCCGAAGTCGAGATCCGCGACGGTGTCGTGACGCAGGTGCGTCCGAAGCCCGCGGACGGCCCGATTCCGGCTGGCAGCACGCTGCTGCTCGGCCGTGAAGCTGGCGCGGATGCGTTGTCGGCGCTCAAGATCGGTGACCGAGTCGGCGTTTCGTACGCGCCGCGGACCGACGCGGGTAAGATCGCGGTCGCGGTCGGCGGGAACAAGACGCTGCTGAAGGACGGTCAGCTCCAGCAACTCGACGACGTTACCCTCGCTCCGCGTACTGGCGTCGGTTTTTCCGCTGACGGCAAGCGGATGTGGCTCGTCACGGTCGACGGTCGTCAGGCCGACAGCCGCGGGATGACCGAGCTGGAAATGGCCCGGCAACTGCAGCGGCTCGGAGCCAACGACGCGATCAACCTCGACGGCGGCGGCTCCTCGACGCTGCTCGCGCGCGGCGAAGGAGAGGCTGCGCCGTCGGTGCGCAACTCGCCTTCGGACGGCGGGGAACGCTTGGTGCCCAACGGCATCGGCGTCGCGACCGTCCCTGGCAGCGGACGGCTGACCGGCTTCGCGCCCGCCCCCGCGCAGGAGGGCGACAACTCGACCCGCGTGCTGTCCGGCCTGAGCCGTGCGCTCGTGCCGAACGGACACGACGAGACCGGGGCCGCGGTAGCGTCGAGGCCGTTCTGGACTACGTCGAACCCGTTCCGCGGCACTGTCACGAAGAACGTCTTCACCGCGCAGCCCGACTTCCTGCACCCGGACGCGCGAACCGACGTCACTGTCACCGCGCACCAGAATTTCGTGAACGGCCGCACGAAGCTGACCGTGCTGGGCAAGCCGGTCCGGCTCGGTGCGAGCACGAAGCAGGTCGCGCTGTCCGGTGCTGACGCGCGCGGCGAGTTCCAGGTCTACGGCTACGACGCGGACGGTTACGGCACCTGGATCGAACCGTCGGACGTGAAGCTGGAATACGACCCCGCCGTGGTGAAGATCGAGCCGTCGGGCAAGGGGTTCGCGGTCACCGCGAAGACCGCGTCCGGGGCCACCGCGATCACCGTGCACGCAGGCGGGAAGACCATGCACCTGGCGGCTTCGGTGGGTACCGAAGCCAAGGTCGCGGCTCCGCTGGCCGGTCCGGAAGGCTGGTCCGCCACCGTGTACCCGGCGGTCGTCGGCGCTGCGCTGTCGTCGGCGGACGGACGCAACGGCGGCAAGGGACTGGCGCTCGACTACCGGCTCACCGGCACCACCGCCACCCGCGCCGCGTATGTCAACGCCGCCAACCCGATCCCGGTTCCGGCCGGGACGCAGAAGATCGGCATGTGGATCAACGGCGACGGCAAGGGCGCCTGGATCCGCGCGGAACTCCGCGACGGCGCCAACACCGCGTCCATTGTGGACCTTTCGCTGAGCGTCACCTGGACCGGCTGGCGCTACGTGACCGCCGCGGTGCCCGCCGGACTGCCGGACGGGCAGCGGTTCACCCGCTTCTACGCCGTGGAAACCGCGGCAGGCAAGCAATATGAGGGCAAACTGGTCTTCAATGACCTCACCTTCGAGGTCGCGCCGACCACGACCGTGCCGCACGATCCGGCGGTCCCGGACCCGGCGCTCGTCACGAACGGCACGCTCGGCAAGGGCGGCCTGAAGATCGCGGTGGTCAGCGACGCCCAGTTCACCGCCGACGCACCGGACGGCCCGCTCGTCGCCCAGGCGCGCCGGGCGCTGCGCGAGGCTGTCGCGGCGAAACCGGACCTGGTCCTGATCAACGGCGACTTCGTCGATCGCGGCACCGCGCCGGACTTCGTCCTGGCCCGCAAGATCATCACGGAAGAGCTGGACGGCCGCGTTCCCTGGTACTACGTCCCCGGCAACCACGAAGCCGAGGCCGGCGACGGGCTGAAGAACTTCCAGGCCGCGTTCGGGGAAACGCACCGCGTGGTCGACGTGCGCGGCGTACGGCTGATCCTGATGGACTCCTCGCGCGGCTCGCTGCGCGCCGGTGGGTTCGACCAGGTCCGCATGATGCGCGAGGCACTCGACAACGCAGCGCAGGATCGTTCGGTGCGCGGCGTGGTCGTCGCGATGCACCACCCGGTGAAGGACCCGAGCCCGACCGGCAATTCGCAGCTGGGCGACCGGAAGGAGGCCGCGCTGCTGCAGACGTGGCTGACCGGTTTCGAGGAAAAGTCCGGCAAACCGGCGGCTTCGCTGGCCTCGCACGCGGGCGTGTTCGGCCTGTCGCGCACGGACGGCGTGCCATACCTGGTGAACGGCAACTCCGGCAAGACGCCCGCCGCGGCTCCCGGCGACGGCGGTTTCGTCGGCTGGACCCTGGTGCAGGTCGACCCGTCGGACCGCAGCCAGCCGGTGCGCTTCGAGACGCGCCCGAACGTCGACGCGCTGACCGTGACCGGCCCGGGCACGCTGCCGTGGGGCGGCACCGGGAAGGTGACCGCCGCGGTCACGCAGGAAGGCCGGTCGATTCCGGTGGCGTACCCGGTGAGCGCCGTCTGGGGCGGTCGCGGGGTGCACATCGGCAGCTGGCCGCCGGCCCCGTGGGACGTGGTGTCGCTCGACCCGGCGACCGGGTCGGTGCGGGGATTGCGGCCGGGGACGGCGGAGATCTCGGTGACGGTGAACGGGGTGACCCGTTCGGTGCCGGTGACGGTGCGCTGAGCTGAGATGCCAAGGGCGGGGCGGTCTTCGGGCCGCCCCGCTTCGCTATTTCCGCGCGGTGCCGCGCCACAGGCTGACCGCGAGCGGGACGATCACGAGGTCGAGGATCGGGTGGAACACGCTGAACGGGTTGGGATGGACGGCGACCAGCCGGTAGAGCCCGAGCAGCCCGCCGATCGCCGGGAAGGTCGCGGCCGCGAGGAAGGCAGACCGCGCTTGCCGGAACACCCCGGCCGCGATGGCCGCGTAAAGGACCCCGAAGGCCGCCGATCCGACCGTGTCCGAACCGGTTCCGTAGACGGCCAGCTGGCTGACGTGGGTCACCGCCGACAAGGCGAGGATCGAGCCGAGCAGCCGGGAACGGGTCTGCGAAGCCGCGGGGGAGAGCAGCACGGCCGGGCCTCCAAGCGGTCAGGTAACCTGACCAAAAAAGTAAGGTAGCCTGACGGGTGTGTCAAGAAGCGCCCCGCAGGAGCCGCCCGCCCTCGTCGCGCTGACCGGCTCGTCGCGGCTCGGCGCGCTGGCCAGGCGGCTCGCCCAGGCGGTGACCGCCGGAGTGCTCGCCGAGGTGCAGCAGCGGGACGCCCGGATCCGCGCGGTCCATTTGCGGGTGTTCGCGTCGCTGGAGAACGGACCGGCGCGAGCGGTCGCCGTCGCGCGGCTTCTCGGGACGACCAAGCAGACGACCGGGCCGGTGATCGACGAACTCGTCGCGTGGGGCTATCTCGCTCGCCGTGACGATCCCGCCGACGCCCGCGCGAAACTCGTCGATTTCACCGGAGCGGGCCGGGGGCTGGCGGAAGCGGCGGCGGAAGCTGTTCGCGCGCTGGAATCCCGGATGGCCGACGAGGTCGGGCGCGAGGAACTGGATCGCTGCCGGGAAACGTTGTGGCGGGCCATGGGGGCGCTCGAGCCGCCCGGCGGCTGAGGAAACGGGTCGAGAATTGTCGGTCCCTCCCTCTACTGTCGTTCCTCGTGGGAGAGTCGGCATCGGAACCAGCGCTCGTGCAAGCGAAGGCGCTGGTCAAACGGTTCGGGGAATTCGAGGCAGTCCGCGGCGTCGACGTCGAGGTGCGGCCGGGGGAGGCGTTCGGCTTCCTCGGGCCCAACGGCGCCGGGAAGTCGTCGACGATGCGGATGATCGCGTGCGTGTCCCCGCGCACCGACGGCGATCTGCGCGTCCTCGGCATGGACCCGGACGTCGACGGGCCGCGGATCCGCGCGCGCCTCGGCGTGGTGCCGCAGGAGGACAACCTCGACGTGGAGCTGACCGTCCGGCAGAACCTCCACGTCTACGGCCGCTATTTCGGCCTTTCCCGCGCGCACGTGCGGCGGAAAGCGGTCGAGCTCATGGAGTTCGCGCAGCTGTCCGATCGCGCCGAGAAACCGGTCGATTCGCTGTCCGGCGGCATGAAGCGGCGGCTCACCATCGCCCGGTCCCTGGTCAACGACCCGGAACTGCTGCTGCTCGACGAACCGACTACCGGCCTCGACCCGCAGGCGCGGCATCTGTTGTGGGACCGGCTTTTCCGCCTCAAAGCGCGCGGCACCACGCTGATCGTCACGACCCATTATATGGATGAGGCAGAACAACTCTGCGATCGCTTGGTCGTCATGGACGGCGGCCGGATCGCCGCGGAAGGCGCGCCCGCCGACCTGATCGCCCGGCATTCCACCCGTGAAGTAGTCGAGTTGCGGTTCGCGCCGGGGGAGCAGCAGGACGCGGCCGACCGGCTCGAGGGGCTGGCCGAACGCGTCGAAGTCCTCCCGGACCGGGTGCTGCTCTACACGATGACCGGCGAATCCACCCTGGAGCGCGCCCACGAGCGCGGCCTGCGCCCGCTGTCGAGCCTCGTGCGGCGCAGCTCCCTCGAAGACGTGTTCCTCCGCCTCACCGGCCGGACGTTGGTGGACTGATGACCGCTCCCGCCACCGGCCGCGTCGTCGGCCGGTTCCACGGCGCCTGGCTGCGCGTCGAGGGCTACTGGACCTGGTACCGCAGACATTGGCTCAGCACGCTCTACTCCACCGGCCTGCAACCGGTGCTGTTCCTCGCCGCGATGGGGCTCGGCTTCGGCTCGCAGGTCAAAGCCGGTCCGGCGACCGGCGGCGTGTCGTACCTCGTGTACGTCGCCCCGGCGCTGCTCGTCGCCGGTGCGGCGCAGCAGGGCGTCAGCGAGTCGAGTTATCCGGTGCTCAGCGGATTCAAATGGCAGAAGGACTATCTGGCGGTCACCGCGACACCGGTGTCGCCAGGCCAGGTTCTCGGCGGGCACCAGATCTGGACCATTCTGCGGCTAGCCCTCTCCGGCGCGGTCTACGCGCTCGTCGCGTGGTTGTTCGGCGCCTGGGACAACGCGGGCGCGCTGCTGGTGATCCTCGTCGGCGTCCTCACCGGGCTCGCCTGCGGATCGCTGATCGCCGCGCTGGCGGCGTGGACCTTCGACGAGGGACAGCGGTTCGGGCTGATCTTCCGGTTCGTGGTCATCCCGATGACCCTGTTCTCCGGCACGTTCTTCCCGATCACCCAGCTGCCGCTGTACCTGCGCTGGCTCGCCTGGATTTCCCCGCTGTGGCACGGAACCGAGCTGTCCCGCGCCGTCACGCTCGGCGGGCGCGACCTGCTCCCGGTGCTGGGGCACCTCGCGTATCTGGCGGTGCTGGTCGCGGTCGGCTGGGCGATCGCGCACCGCGGCTTCTACCGACGGCTGGTGGCGTGATGACGGACCTGCGAAACGCCCCGATTCTCCCGCAGCGGCGCGGAATTCTGCTCCGCGTCCTGCCCTCGGGCATGTACAGCGGCCGCGCGACCGCGCTGATCGAACGCGCGCTCACCGTCTACGGGCGGTCGTGGGGGATCCTCGTGTCCGGCGCGCTCGAGCCGTTGTTCTACCTGCTCGCGTTCCAGGTCGGCTTCGGCAAGCTGGTCACCACCGTACCGGGGCCGGACGGGCAGCCGATGAGCTACGTCGCGTTCGTCGCGCCCGCGCTGCTGGCGTCGTCGGCGATGAACGGCGCGGTGTTCGAGTGCACGTACAACCTGTTCTTCAAACTGCGCTACGCCAAGACATATGACGCGATGCTGGCCACCCCGGTCGGCCCGCTCGACGTGGCGCTCGGCGAGATCGCCTGGGCGATGATGCGCGGCGGCCTCTATTCGGTCGCGTTCCTGGCGGTCACCGGCGTGATGGGGCTGCTCACGTCGTGGTGGGCGCTGCTGCTCCTGCCCGCCGCGCTGCTGGTGTCGTTCGCGTTCGCGGCCATCAGCATCACGCTGGTCAGCTTCCTGAAGTCGACGTCCCAGTTCGACTACATCCAGCTCGTCCTGATGCCGATGTTCCTGTTCTCCACCACGTTCTTCCCGATCACGGTCTACCCGGAGGCGCTGCAGTGGCTGGTCCGCTGCTTCCCGCTGTACCACGGGGTCGAGCTGATGCGCGGGCTTTCCACCGGCATCTTCTCCTGGAGCATGCTCGGCAACCTGGCGTACCTGCTGGTGCTCGCCGGGATCGGGATCTGGGGCGCGACAAGGAGGATCGCGAAACTGCTGCTGACCTAGAGCGAGACGGTCAGCGGGCCGGGCTGGGTCCTCCGACCTGTGCGGGCGCCACGGCGGAGCGGGCGTCGACGAGACCGTGGCCGTAGAAGCCGTTGTATCCGTCGTAACCGGAGCAGTAGGCGTCCTGGACGCCGTCGCCGGTCAGGTCGTAATTGTCCGGGCACGGCATCGGCGTCGCGCGGGAGTCGAGCGCGCGGCGCAGCTCGGCGGCCGACCACGTGGGATGCACCGACTTGAGCAACGCCAGCACTCCGGCGACGTGCGGCGCGGCCATCGACGTCCCGCACATCGGCGCGTACCCGCCGGGGACAGTCGAAACCACGCACCGGTCGTCATCGCCGCCCGGGGCAGTGACATCAACCACACCAAGCCCGTACGAGCTGTAGCCCGACTTCACCCGGTCCTGGCTGATCGCCGAAGCCGTCACCACGTCCCGCAGCCCGGCCGGCAGCGCCTCGCACTTCCCGGCGGCCGACGGCGAACCCGAATGGGCCGACGGAGTGAGGCCGACCGCCTCGTTGGTCGCGGCGGCGACGTTCAAAGTGCCCTGCGAGGTCGCGTATTCGACGGCTCGCGCCAGCACTTCGTGCACCACGCCGCGGTCGTTGCCGCGCACGCAGGACAAGGACCACGGGTTCACGAACCAGCTGCTGTTGGCGATCGGCAGGTGCCGCGCCGCCGACCACATGATTCCGCAGACCGCGGCCTCGGGATCGGCGTAGCCGCGGTCGTCGATGACCTTCACCGACGCGATCCGCACGCCCGGCGCGACGCCGGTGATGCCCTTGCCGTCGTCGGCCGCGGCGATGATGCCCGCGACGTGCGTGCCGTGCGCCGAGGTCGTCGGCTGCCACGCGGCTGGGCTCGGGTCCGGGACGCCGGTGAGGCAGCCCGCCGAATCGTCCGGGTCCATCGCGGCGGCGAGGTCGGGGTGCTTCGGGTCGACGCCGGAGTCCAGCACGCCGACGACCACCGAACGGCTGCCGCCGGTCACCAGGTGCGCGGCCGGAGCGCCGATCAAGTCCATGTCCCACTGCCGCGAGGACAGGTCCGCGGCAGGAACTCGCGCCGGGTCGCTGAGCGGGAGCGCGGCTCGCGCGGGCTGCGCGGCGGCGCCCGGCTGTTCGGCGGCCGTCCGGGTGGCTTGCGCGCTGAATGTCCGCTCCGGGCCGAAGCGGTCCGCGAACGCCCGATCGGATGACGTGACGACCGCCACGGAAATCTGCGGGTAGTAGCCGGTGACCTGCCCGCAGCCCGCGCTCGCCTGCTGGCGGGCGGAAGATTCCGGGGTTCCGCGGTCGAACGCGACGACGTAGCGCACCGCCCGCCCGCCGGAGGCGCATCCGGGACCCGCGACCGCCGGCGGAGAGACCACGGCGCATCCGGCGAGGACCAGGAGGGAGCACACGGCCGCCCGCAGCGGCCGCGCCAGCACAGACACCGGACCTCCCACCGCGCGCGGGGTTATGCCGGGCGCCCGCGCGAGCGCCCGAGCCCGCACGCTAACCATCCCCGGCCCGGCGCGACAAGCGAAGCGCGGAAGTTCGCCCGAGTGCATGATCGCGGCACGCCCGGGCGCCTGCCGGGGGACACCGACTACACCGGGTGTCCCCCCGGGTGTGGGATACTCGCGTTGGCCGCTGCGCCGACGGGCATCCCGCCCGCGTCGTGAGCGGCCCGGAGGAGTGCCGGACCGGCACCACGCGCGTCGCCCCCGGGAGGCCGGGCCAAGGTCGATGTCGTGGCGGGTGGCCCGGGGGTCGCGAGCAGGCCGGCACCCCGCCGAGCAGACCAGGAACCGAGCGGCCGCCGACCCGGCGGACCGCACGGCTGCCAGCAGAATTCCCGCCGCTGGTCACCACCACGGCGGGCACGGAACAGAAAGGGCCCCTGCGCGGCCGCGTCACCACCGGTGCGAACCGGCTGACGCGCCCGGGGGCGGAGGAGACATATGTCGAACGCGGACACACCCGCCGATCAGACCGGCGGGAATACCGTCGCACCCACGACCAGCAGGCTGGGCGAGCTGCCGCCGCGCATCCGCGTGCACGCGCTGGCCAAGCTGCTCGGCCTGAGCAGCCGCGACCTGCTCGGCAAGCTCGCCGAGCTGGGGGAGAGCCCCCGCAGCGCCCAGTCGAGCGTGACCAAGGAGGTCGCGCACCGCGTGGCCGTGATCCTCGACGCGGAGACCGCCGCCGAGTCCGGCGACACCGCCCAGGCCACCGCTGCCAGCGTGGCTGAGCAGGGCGCGACCGCCGAGGCCGCGCAGGAAGCCACCGCCGCGGCCGTCGCCGGAAGCGACGCCGAGCAGGCTGCGAGCACCGAAACCGTCGAGCAGGCCAGCGGCCAGGCGACGGCCGGATCCCAGGACGGCGAGTCCGCCCCGGAAGCCGCCGCGCAGGACGTCGCCTCCACCGGAACCGCCGCTTCGGAGCCCGCTCCGGCGCAGGGCGCTGCCCCGGAAGCCGCCCCGGCCAGCTGGACTGCCCGCCCGTTCTCCGCCGAGCCCGCCGCCGCGGAAACCGGCCAGGAAGCCGAGCAGGAGTCCGCTCAGGAGAGCGAGAAGCCCGCCCGCGGCCGCACCCGTCGCGCCCGCCGGGCCGTCGCGCCCGCGATCCCGGCCGACCAGCAGGAAACCGAGCAGGCCACCCCGGCCCGCGGCCCCGTGCACGTGCCGGTCTTCGCCGCACCGTCGCCGGTCTTCCTGCCGCCCGAGCCCGCGCAGCAGACGCGCAGCAAGCCCGAGCCGGTGTTCGGCGTCGGAGAGGCTCCCGCACAGACCGAGCGTCCGGAGCGTCCCGGCCGGACCGATCGGACCGAGCGCGCCGCCGACACCGCTGAGGAAGAAACCTCCGACGAGGCCCGGGACGAGCGTTCCGACGAGGACGGCGACGACGCGAACAGCCGTCGCCGGCGCCGTCGCGGCCGTCGTGGCCGCGGCCGGGGCAAGGGCGGCGACGAGGCCCAGTCCGAGAACGAGGACGAAACCTCCGAAGACCAGCCGGTCAAGGACGCGAAAGACGCCAAGGACAGCAAAGACTCCAAGGACAAGCCCGAGAAGGCGGACGAGGCGGGCGAAGCCGAAGCGGAGTCCGACGACGACGCCGAGTCCGACGGCGGCAGCAAGCGCCGTCGCCGTCGCCGCCGTCGCAAGGGCGGGGACGACGACGGGGCCGAGGCCACCGGCGGAGACGACCCGCCGAACACCGTCACGCACGTCCGCCAGGCGAAGGCCGCCGAGACCGAGCGCCCGGCGCGCGACGAGGTGCGCAGCGTCCGCGGTTCGACGCGGCTGGAGGCCAAGCGCCAGCGCCGCCGCGACGGCCGCGAGGCGGGCCGCCGTCGCGCGCCGATCCTGTCCGAGGCCGAGTTCCTGGCCCGCCGGGAGTCGGTCGAGCGCACCATGGTCGTCGCCGAGAAGGGCGAGTCCACGCAGATCGGCGTGCTCGAGGACGGCGTGCTGGTCGAGCACTTCGTGACCTCGTCGGGCACCGGCTCGATCGTCGGCAACGTCTACCTCGGCCGCGTCCAGAACGTGCTGCCCAGCATGGAGGCCGCGTTCATCGACATCGGCCGCGGCCGCAACGCCGTGCTCTACGCGGGCGAGGTCGACTGGGACGCCGCCGGCCTCGAAGGCAAGGCGCGCAAGATCGAGCAGGCGCTGTCCACCGGCGACAGCGTGCTGGTGCAGGTCACCAAGGACCCGGTCGGGCACAAGGGCGCCCGGCTGACCACGCAGATCTCGCTGCCCGGCCGCTTCCTCGTCTACGTCCCCGCGGGCGGGGCCACCGGCATCTCCCGCAAGCTGCCGGAGAACGAGCGGCGCAGGCTCAAGGACATCCTCAAGCGGATCGTCCCGGAGGACGCGGGCGTCATCATCCGCACCGCCTCGGAGGGCATCAGCGAGGAGGAGCTCGACCGGGACGTCCAGCGGCTCAAGGCGCAGTGGGACGTCATCAAGGAGAAGGCCTCGGCCGGGTCCGCCAAGAAGGGCGGCGCCCCGACCATGCTGTACGAGGAGCCGGACCTGCTGGTGAAGGTCGTGCGCGACCTGTTCACCGAGGACTTCGCGAAGCTGGAGATCCAGGGCTCGACGGCGTGGGAGACCATCCACGGCTACGTCCAGCACGTCGCGCCTGACCTCGCCGACCGGCTCAAGCGCTACACCGGCACCGGCGACGCGTTCGCCGACCACCGGATCGACGAGCAGATCACGAAGGCGCTCGACCGCAAGGTCTGGCTGCCCTCGGGCGGCTACCTGGTCATCGACCGCACCGAGGCGATGACCGTCATCGACGTCAACACCGGCAAGTTCACCGGCTCGGGCGGCAACCTCGAGGAGACGGTGACCCGCAACAACCTGGAGTCGGCGGAGGAGATCGTCCGCCAGCTGCGGCTGCGGGACATCGGCGGCATCATCGTCATCGACTTCATCGACATGGTGCTCGAGTCCAACCGCGAGCTGGTGCTGCGCAGGCTCACCGAATGCCTCGGCCGCGACCGCACCCGCCACCAGGTGGCCGAGGTCACGTCGCTGGGCCTCGTGCAGATGACGCGCAAGAAGATCGGCACCGGGCTGCTCGAGGCGTTCTCCACGCCGTGCGAGCACTGCAAGGGCCGCGGCGTCGTCGTGTCCACCGAACCGCAGCGCACCGGTGGCGGAGGCAACGGCGGCAACGGGCACAACGGCAACAACGGCCACAGCCACGGCGGCGACACCAAGAGCTCGCGGCGCTCCCGCGGCCGAGGGAAGGGCGAGGAGCAGCAGCAGCACCACGAGCCCAAGGCCGAGCCGGCCGCCCCGGCTCCGACCCCGGTGCAGCGCGAGTCCGTGGTGTCGGCCGTGCAGGCCATGGCCAACGCGTCCAAGGCGAAGCACGAGCACCACGGCCCGGAAGACTCAGCGGACACCGCCGAGGCGAAGGCGCAGGAATCGGTCAAGCCGTCCGAGCAGGACACTGTGACCGAGAAGGCCGAGGACACGACGAAGGCCCCGGCCGCCGTCCAGCAGCCGGAGCCGAAGCAGCCGGAGCCCGCGGTCGCCCAGGCCGCGCCGGAGGCGGAAACCAAGCAGCCCGAGGCCGCCGAGGCGGACGCGGGAGAAGAACCCGAGGTCGACGTCCCGGCCCCGGCCGTGCGGAGCACCCGGCGCCGTCCGCGCCGTGCCGCTTCGCGTCCGGCGGGGCCGCCGGTGAAGGCTTCGGACCAGAGTTGATCCACCACGGGTACCCCGGGTGCAGCAGCGCCCGGGGCCTCCCGTAACCTGTAGTACGGCTCATCGCAAGCATGAGTTGCTGCGCGAGCACCTGGACCGTCTTCGGGCGGGCCGGCCGCGCCAGCCCCCTAACCCATTGTCGAGTAATGCAGGAGACATCCGTGTCGGCGTACGCGATCGTCAAGACCGGCGGCAAGCAGTACAAGGTTGCCGTTGGCGACGTCGTCGAGGTCGAGAAGCTCGAGGGCGAGCCGGGCACCGAGCACACCTTCCCCGCCGTGCTGTTCGTGGACGGTGGCGAGGTCACCACGGACGCCGACGCGTTGGCGAAGGTCTCGGTCACCGGCAAGGTCGTCGAGCAGACCAAGGGTCCGAAGATCCGGATCCACAAGTTCAAGAACAAGACCGGCTACCACAAGCGCCAGGGTCACCGGCAGAAGCTGACCCGCGTCGAGGTCACCGGCATCTCCAAGTAGTTCTTCGAACTTTCGAGACTGAAACTTTCCAAGAAGGGGCTTGAGCGATGGCTCACAAGAAGGGTGCGTCCAGCTCCCGCAACGGTCGTGATTCGAACGCCCAGCGACTGGGTGTGAAGCGCTTCGGCGGCCAGGAGGTGAACGCGGGCGAGATCCTGATCCGCCAGCGGGGCACCAAGTTCCACCCCGGCGTGAACGTCGGCCGTGGCGGCGACGACACGCTGTTCGCGCTCGCCGCCGGTGCGGTCGAGTTCGGCTCGAAGCGCGGCCGCAAGACGGTCAACATCGTGCCGGCCGAAGCCTGACAATCGGCTTCAGCGCATAAGAACCTCCGAACGAGGGGTGGGGCCGGAATACTCCGGTGCCACCCCTCGTTCGTTTTTGTCCGGATACTTTTTCGCACATTCGCACGTGAAGTGAGGCAAGCCCATGGCGTCCCGGTTCGTGGACCGCGCGGTCATCCATCTGACCGCCGGGGACGGGGGAAACGGCTGTGCCTCGGTGCACCGCGAGAAGTTCAAGCCGCTCGGCGGCCCGGACGGCGGCAACGGCGGCAACGGCGGTGACGTCACGCTGATCGTCGACGCCAACGTCCACACCCTCCTCGACTTCCACTTCCGCCCGCACGCCCGCGCCGGCAACGGCAAGATGGGCATGGGCAGCAACCGCAACGGCGCCCAGGGCGAGGGCCTGGAGATGAAGGTCCCGCCGGGCACCGTGGTGTTCACCGAGGACGGCGAACTCGTCGCCGACCTCACCAACCCCGGCACCCGGTTCATCGCCGCGCAGGGCGGCCGCGGCGGGCTCGGCAACGCCGCGCTGTCGTCGAAGGCCCGCAAGGCGCCGGGATTCGCGCTGCTCGGCGAGCCGGGCGAGAGCCGCAACCTCGTGCTGGAGCTGCGTTCGGTCGCCGACGTCGGCCTGCTCGGCTTCCCGTCCGCGGGCAAGTCGTCGCTGATCTCCGTGCTGTCCGCGGCGAAGCCGAAGATCGCCGACTACCCGTTCACCACGCTCGTGCCGAACCTCGGCGTCATCACCGCCGGTTCGTCGGTGTTCACGATGGCCGACGTGCCGGGCCTGATCCCGGGCGCGTCCGAGGGCCGCGGCCTCGGCCTGGACTTCCTGCGCCACATCGAACGCTGCGCCGTGCTGGTGCACGTGGTCGACTGCGCGACGCTGGAGCCGGGCCGCGATCCGCTGTCCGATGTGGACGCTCTCGAGGAGGAGCTGGCCCGTTACACGCCAGGGCTGGGCGGCAAGCTCGAGGAACGCCCGCGCGTGGTGGTGCTGAACAAGATCGACATCCCGGAAGCGGCCGAGCTGGCCGAGTTCGTGCGGCCCGAGCTGGAGGCTCGCGGGCTGCGCGTGTTCGAGGTGTCCACCGCGTCGCGCAAGGGTTTGAAGGAGCTGAGCTTCGCGCTGGCGGAGGTCGTCGAGGCCTACCGCGAGGCGCAGCCGGTGCTGGAGCCGGAGAAGATCGTGCTGCACCCGCTCGCGATCGACGACAGCGGATTCACCGTCGAACGCGATCCGGAGGAAGAGGGCGGGTTCATCGTCCGCGGTTCGCGCCCGGAACGCTGGATCCGGCAGACGAACTTCGCCAACGACGAGGCCGTCGGCTACCTCGCGGACCGGCTCAACCGGCTCGGCGTCGAGGAGGCGCTGGCAAAGAACGGCGCGCGTCCGGGCAGCCCGGTCACCATCGGCGACATCCAGTTCGAATGGCAGCCCTCCACGCCGGGTGTCGCGGTGCACCTGTCGGGCCGCGGCACGGACGTCCGGCTGGAGCGCACCGACCGCGTCGGCGCGTCCGAGCGCAAGGAAGCCCGCCGGATTCGCCGCGACGGCACCGGCGAGGAAGAAGAGCTGGTCGAAGAGGAAACCACCCCGTCCGTCGACTCCGAGCTGGACGACGTGTGGGACGACGAGGAGCAGGCGGAGCGCGACCGGTGAGCGGCACGCGCCACGAGATCGCGGAAGCCCGCAGGTTGGTCGTCAAGGTCGGTTCCTCGGCGCTGACCACCGCGGGCAGCGGTCTCGACGTCGCTCGCCTCGACGCTCTGGTCGACGCCATCGCGGACCGCGTCGCCCGCGACGCGCAGATCGTGCTGGTGTCCTCGGGTGCGATCGGCGCCGGGCTCGCGCCGTTGAAGCTGGGCAAGCGCCCGGGTGACCTGGCCACGCAGCAGGCCGCGGCGAGCGTCGGACAGCTCGCGCTGGCGCACGCGTACGCGGAATCGTTCGGCCGCTACTCGCTGACCGTCGGCCAGGTGCTGCTCACCTCGGACGACGTCGTCCGCCGCGCGCACTACCGCAACGCGCAACGCACGTTCTCCCGGCTGCTCGCGCTCGGCGCGGTGCCGGTCGTGAACGAGAACGACACCGTTGCCACGCAAGAGATCCGCTTCGGCGACAACGACCGGCTCGCCGCTTTGGTGGCACACCTCGTCGGCGCCGACGCACTGGTCCTTCTGTCCGATGTGGACGGTCTGTACGACGGCGACCCGCGCGACGGCGCGACGCGCAAGATCACCGAGGTGCGCGGCGAGTCCGACGTGGAGGGCATCGCGGTCGGCATGTCCTCCTCGGGCCTGGGCACCGGCGGCATGGTCTCGAAACTCGCCGCGGCTCGTACCGCGGCCGGTGCCGGAATCCCGGTGCTGCTGGCCGCTGCCGCCGACGCCGGGGACGCATTGCGCGCCGCGAACGTCGGCACCGCTTTCGCCCCCGCCGACACCCGTCTGTCCGCCCGCCGCTTCTGGCTCGGCTATGCCGCCGACACCTCCGGCCGCCTCCGCTTGGACGACGGCGCGGTGCGAGCGATCCTGCGCCGCCGTTCGCTGCTGGCGGCCGGAATCACTGGCCTGGACGGTGATTTCGAGGCCGGTGATGTGGTCGATCTGGTGGATTCCGCGGACGTCCCGGTGGCGCGCGGGGTGGTCGGGTTCGACGCGGGGGAGTTGCCCGCGTTGATCGGGCGGTCGAGTCATGAGGTTCCGGTGGAGTACCGCCGGGAGGTCGTCCACGCGGACGACCTCGTCCCGCTGCGCCGCTGAGCCCGTTCAGCTTCGCACCGCCGCAGACTCGCGGTCCGGGCTGGCGCGACGTCGGCTCACCAAGGCAGTGAGCGCCGCCATCGCGGCGACCAGAACGGCGCAGATCCAGGCTGCTGCTTCGGCCGCGGCCGCGTACCCGGCCGCGCCTGACGGGCGATCTCCCAGCACAGCGAAGAAGATCGTGCCGATGACCGCGAGCCCGGCCGCACCGGCGAACTGCTGCGTGGTGTTGAGCGTTCCGGAGGCGATGCCCGCTTGCCGGGGGTCCACTTCGGACAGCGTGGTGCCGATCAACGCGGGCAGGATCAGGCTGTTTCCCAGTCCCAGCAAGGCAAGGACGATCGCCAGCCACCAGCTTTCGATCGCGCCGCCGCGGAGGTCCAGCGCGATGGCGAGACCGAGCATGGCGGCCAGATCGGCGGCGCAGCCGAGCAGGATCACCTTGGCCGGGCCGTGCGCGGCGATCAGCCGTTTGCCGGCGAGCGGCGCGACGACCCCGGCGAGCGCCATCGGCGCGAACGTCAGCCCGGCCTGGAACGGCCCCAGCCCGAGCCCGTTCTGCAGCAACAGGCTGACGACGAAGATGCTGCCGGCGAAGGACGCCATGAACGCCACGCTGATCGCCAGCCCGGCGCGGAAACCGCGCATCCGGAACAAGGAAAGATCGAGCAGCGGGGCCCCGCCGCGAGCGAGCAGCCGTCGTTCGTAGGACACGATCAGCAGCGCCGCCGGGACGGACAGCGCCAGCATCGCCCAGCACCACCACGGCCAGCCCGCGCCGCGCCCGAGCACCAGCGGGATCAACGCGAGCGCCAGCGAACCGGATACGCCGACGACTCCGACCGGATCGAGGCCCGCGGTCCGGACGGTCGCGACGCGGGGCAGCACTCGCGCCGCCAGCAGCAGCACGGCGATGCCGACTGGAGCGTTGAGCAGGAAGATCACCCGCCAGCCGAGGCCGAAAACGTCGGCACTCAGCAGCACTCCGCCCAGCACCTGCCCGAAGACCCCGCTGACCGCGGCAGTCACCCCGAACCAGGCCAGCGCTTTGGGCCGTTCCGGCGCGGGAAAACTGCTCGTGATCACGGCCAGGATCTGCGGCACCATCATCGCCGCGGTCAGGCCCTGCAGCAGCCGGGCCCCGACCAGCTGGCCGGGGGACTGCGCGAGCCCGCACAGCACGGACGCCACGGTGAACGCGCTCATGCCGGACAGGAACATCCGCCGGTAGCCGAACAGATCGCCGAGGCGGCCTCCGGTCACCAGCCCCGCGGCGTAAGCGAACGCGTACCCGCCGACGACCAGCTCGAGCGCGGCTTGTCCGGCGTTCAGGTCGCGGTGCAGCGACGGGACGGCGACGTTGACGACGTTCAGGTCGAAGCCGTACATGAACATCGCCGCGAGGACGACCGGCAGCAGCGGCGGCCGGCGGTCGGACGCACCCATGAGACCCCCTTGTTCGATAATCTTCGATGTGTTCGAAGGGTTTCGAACAGTACAAGAAAGTTCGACATAGCGGAAGGCTCGGGATACGCTCGGCCCGTGACGGTGACGACCGACGGACTGCATCCGGACGCGAGCGACCTGCGGCTGGCCCGGGTGCTGGCCGCGCTCGGCGACGAGGGGCGGCTGGCCACGGTGCGGGCGCTGGCCCGGCTAGGCGAGTCCGACTGCACCCGGCTGCAGGCCGACGCGGGGCTGGAAATGAGCCGGTCGACGTTCTCGCATCATCAGAAAGTGTTGCGCGAGGCGGGCATCCTGCACGCTCGGGTGCAAGGTTCGCAGCGGATCCTCACGCTGCGAAAGGCTGAACTGCAGGTGCGGTTTCCCGGCCTCCTGAACGCGGTCCTCGACGCGCCCGCCTGACGTTCGTTCGACGTTCGTTCAGCGCGCGAGATGCCGAGCCACGCGAGCGAGCTGCTCCGCGTAGTACTCCACAAAGGATTCTGACGCCGGGTCCTCCCCGGTAAGCGCTTCCACGACCCGGGGCAGCGACATCGGCGCGCTGGCCGCCGCCATCAGCATCAGCAGCAGCATCTTCGGGTCCACATCGGCCGGGAAATCGCCCGCTTCCTGCCGTGCCCGCATGTACTTGAGCTGCCCCCGCAGGAACTCGCGCTGCGACTCCGCGCCCGCCTCGTTCGGCGTGCCCTCGGCCATGTTCTCCCGCAGGAACAGCCGCGCCTGGTCCTGGTCGGCGAGCCCGCCCTTGGCGAAGTCCTCGAGCACGTCGGCGAGCGGCCGGTCGGTCGTGGTCATCGCGGTGAACCCGGCGAACGGTTCGCTCGCGACCTCGGCGTACAGGCCTTCCTTGCCGCCGAAGTAGTACGAGATCAGCTGCTTGTTCACGCCCGCGCGCTGCGCGATGTCGCTGACCCGCGCGGCCGCGTAGCCCTTGCTGCCGAATTCGACCTTCGCCGCCTCGAAAATGCGGGCCTTCGTGCGTTCGGGATCGCGCTGGCGCTCACCGGGGCGCGGCGCGCGGCGCGGGGTGGTCTCGGACACTTCGGCAGCCTAACCGACGCGTTAATCATCCTGAAAGTTGACACAATCATCCACATGGATAATTATAGAGGCCGACCGAGAGGGGATGACCGTGAACAAGATCAAGGTGGCGGTAGTAGGCGGCGGCACCGGCGGGTTGTGCCTGGCGCACGGCTTGATGCGAGCCGGATTCCAGGTGTCGGTCTACGAGCGCAGCCGCACCCGGGCCGATCGGCTGCAGGGCTACCGGGTGCACATCGCGCCGATGGGCTCCGCGGCGCTGCACGAGTGCCTCCCGGCGGCGGCGTGGGAGCGGTTCCTGGCCACCACGGGGGTAAGCGAGGGGACCTTCGGGTTTGTCACCGAGAAGATGCGCGAGCTGGCGGTCTTCGACGCTCCGCCCAGCGGCGACCCGGCCGCCGCGCACCATTCGGTCAGCCGGATTTCGATGCACCAGGTGCTGTCGTCCGGGCTGGAAGAAGTCCTCTGGCACGACAAGGAATTCGTGCGGTACGAGACCGACGCCAAGGGGGTCGGCCTGCACTTCGCCGACGGCACCACCGCCGAAGCGGACCTGGTGGTCGGCGCGGACGGCGCGAACTCCCGGATCCGCGCGCAGCTGTTGCCGCACGCGAAGCGCGTGGACACTGGGATCCGCACCGTCATCGGGAAATTCCCGTTGACCGCCGAGTCCCGCGCGCTGATCCCGCGACGGCTGGCGACGGCCCCGACGTTCGTGCTGCCGCCTCCCGGCTGCGGGATGTTCACCGCGCCGCACGAGTTTTCGGCGGCTTCGGAGAACGACGAGACCGCGACCGTCGACCCGGTGTTGTTCGACAACACCAGCAGCTACGTGATGTGGTCCTATGGCGCGAAGGCGGCGCACTTCCCGGCGGACCTCGCCGAGCTGACCGTGCCGGAGCTGCGGTCGGTGGTGCTGGACCGGATCCGTGACTGGCACCCGTCGTTCAGCCGGGTGGTGCGGGACTCGCTGGACGCCACGGTGGCCATGCTGCCGATCCGTACGTCGGTGCCCGTCCGCGCGTGGGAGACCGGTCCGGTCACCTTGCTCGGCGACGCCGCGCACAGCATGACCCCGTTCCGCGGCATCGGCGCGAACGTCGCCCTCCGCGACGCGCAAGTGTTGTGCCGCAACCTTTCCCGGGACGGCGACGTGACAGCCGCGGTGGCCGACTACGAACGACAGATGCGGAAGTACGCGTACCCGCAAGTGCGCGGTTCGCTCCGCAGCGCAGATCAGTTCGTGACTGACAGCCGGTTCAGCCGCGGTGCGATGCGCGCTTCGATGGCCGCCATGGGGGCGGGCCTCTCGTTGCGGCGGAGGCTGCGAGCCCGCTGAGGTCAGCCCGCGCCGTACCAGCGTCCGCCGGGCGGCATGGCGTACTCCGTGTACAGGAGCGCGGCCAGGGCATGCCAGCCGGTCTCGTCCGCGGTGAACGCCCGGCCGCCCGGCGCGATCAGCACCGCCTGGCCGCTCGCGTCGGCGACCAGCGAGATCGGCACGCGGTACTCGTCGTAGTCGTGCCGCACGAGCCAGCGCCACCCGATTGTGAACCGGCGGCGCGCGGTCACCGGGTAGCGCACGTCGACGTCGGAGACCCCGGTGCCGACGGTCGTCCACAGTGGAGTGACGCGGAGTCCGGCCAGGTGCACGAGCTGCGGTTTCCTGCCGTCCGGTTCGAAGCGGTAGTAGGGACGCCGCCGCCACTGCTCCCAGCGCAGCCGCCGTCGTTCGCGGCGGATCGGGCGGCGGAGCCGGGTCAGCGCTTCGTCGACCAGCGCGAGGGCGCGGGCGAAGTCGGGATCGTCGCGGGACACGAGATTCTCCCCTCTCTCGCGCCCGAAGCTACTGCGGCGGCTCGGGACCGGTCCCGCTCTGCGCTTCCACCAGCGCGCGGAGCTGGAACTTCTGGATTTTGCCGCTGGCGGTCCGGGGGAGTGCCGGAAACAGCTCCACGCGCTCCGGCCAGTACTGCTTGGCGACGCCCTTCTCCGCGAGAAAGCCGCGCAGCTTTTCCAGGTCCAGGTGTGCGCCAGAGTTGAGCACGAGACAGGCGCACGCACGTTCCTGCAGCCGTGGATCGGGCACCGCGACCACGGCGACCGCTTCGACGTCCGGGTGTTCGTAAAGGACGTTCTCCACGTACGCGACCGGGATGTTCTCTCCGCCGCGGATGATCACGTCCTTGGTCCGGCCCGCGATGCGGAGGTACCCGTCGGCGTCGATGGCCGCGAGATCGCCCGTGTCGAACCAGTCGCCGGTGAAACTCTCGCGGGCCAGTTCGAGCCGTTCCGCGTAGCCGACGAACAGGAACGGCCCGGCGACCTGCAGACGGCCCTCGGCGCCCGGCGGCAATTCGGTGCCGTCCGCGTCGACGACCCGGATCCGCATCCCCGGCCAGGGATAGCCGTCGGTGTCGATCAGCTTGTCGTCCGGATCGCCCGGGAGGCCGAGCGTGACCAGCGCGTCCTCGCTCTGCCCCCAGCCGCCGAGCACGACGAGGCCGGGCAGCTTCTGCCGCGCTTGCCGTACGAGCGCCCGGGGAATCGGTGCGCCCATGCAGCAGAACCGTTGCAGAGACTGGAGATCGTGCTCGGCGAGGTTCGGTGCGGACAGCAGGTCGTGCAGGAACGGTGTGGCGGCGGAGGTGTAGGTGATGCCGTGTTCGGCGACCAGCTCGACGAATCGCGCGGCATCCCACACTTCCTGCAGCACGCAGGTCGCGCCGTTCTGCACGCCGAGCCTTGCACCGTAAAGGAAACCGGTGAGGTGCGCGAGCGTCGACGCCATGTGCAGGACGCTGTCGGAGGTGATGCCGAGTCGGTCGGGAAGCGGGTTGTTCGCGGCGATCGCGGTGTTGTGCGTGTGCATCACGCCCTTCGGCTCGCCGGTGGTGCCGGAGGTGAATATCAGCAGCGTGACGTCGTTCGGGTCAGGCCGCCACGACGGCAGTTCCCGCCGCTCTTCCCAGGGCGTCGCGGCGAACTCGTCCCAGGACGATCCAACCACCAGCACGTGCTCCAGATCAGGCCACTGCGGACGGAGCCGCCGCGCCATCGCCGGATAGTCGAAACCGCGGAATTCCCGCGGCACCACCAGGACTTTCGACTTCGCGAGTGCCACCATGAAGCCGACCTCGCGGTCCCGGTAGATCGGGATGAGCGGATTGCTGACCGCGCCGATCCGGCTCGCCGCGTAGTGCACGACGATCCACTCGATCCGGTTCGGCAGCTGGAACGACACGACGTCGCCGGGCCGGACGCCCAGTTCCAGCAGCCCTCGTGCGCACCGATCGACCTCATGTTTGAGCTGGCCGAAGGTGATACTGCGCTGCGAATCGACGAACGCGGTCTTGTCCGGCGTGGCCGCCGCGGCGTCGTCGAGGTAGTCGGTGATGGTGCGGTTGACCCAATACCCGGCGCGGGTGTGGGCCTCGATCGTCTCGTCGTTGAGGATCGTCGCGAACGGCATGGCGGGCTCCGGGTCAGCTCATGGTGAGGCCGCCGCTGACGCTGACGGTCTGGCCGGTGACATAGGCGGCTTCGTCGGAAGCCAGGAAGGCGACCACGTTCGCGATGTCGGACGGCTGCGCGAGCCGCCGGAACGGGATGGCTTTCGTCAGCGCTTCGCGCAGTTTCGGGTTGTCGCCGCCGAGCGAGGCGAACAGTTCGGTGTCGGCGGGGCCGGGACAGACGACGTTCGCGTTGACCTTGCTGCGCGCCAGTTCTCGCGCGATCGACTTCGTGAACGCGATGATGCCGCCTTTGGCCGCCGAGTACACCGCCTCGCCCGACGAACCGACGCGACCGGCGTCGGACGCGATGTTGACCACGGAGCCGAAGCCCTGCTCGGCCATCACCGGCAAGACCTCGCGGCAGGTGTTGAGCACGCCGTAGAGGTTGATCTGCACGACGCGGTCCCAATCGGCGCGATCGGACTCGACGAACGGTCCCGCCTTGTCCCAGCCGGCGTTGTTGACCAGCACGTCGATCCGGCCGAACTGCGCGCGGACCTGCTCGACCGCGGCGGCGACGGACTCGGGGGAGGTGACGTCGGTCTTCACCCCGACCCCGCCGATCGCGGACGCGGTTTCCTTCGCGGTGGTCTCGTTGATGTCGGTGACCACGACGGTCGCGCCCTCGGCGGCCAGCTTCTCGGCGATGCCGCGACCGATGCCCTGGCCCGCGCCGGTGACGATGACGATTTTGTCCTTGAGCATGATGTCTCCCTAGGGGGCGTAAGCGCGGCCGAGCAGGTTGCGCGCGATGACGAGCTTCGACACCTGCGCGGTGCCGTCGCCGATTTCCAGGCCGATCACGTCGCGCAGCCGCTGCCCGACCGGGCTTTCGCTGGAGTACCCGAGGTGCCCGAACGTGAGCAGGCACTGGTGGATGGTCTCCGCGGCGAGCTTCGGCGCCCAGAACTTCGCCATCGCCGCCTCAGTGCTGTGCTCGACGTCGTTGTCCTTGCGCCACAACGCTTCGTAACAAACATGCCGGGCACCGCGCAGGTACGTCGCCTGCTCGGCGAGCGGGAACGCGACGCCCTGGAAGGTGCCGATCGGACTGCCAAACGCCTCGCGGTCGCGGGACCACTGCACCGCTTCGTCGAGTGAAACCTGAGCCGCGCCAAGGCAAGCGAGCCCGATGATGGCGCGTGAGTAGTCGAAACCCTGCATCACCGAGACGAAACCCTGGCCCTCGCCGCCGACCAACGCGTCCTTGGCGACTGGCAGCCCGTCGAAGTGCAATGACGCCCGGCCGATCGCCCGGCTGCCGAGATCGTCGAACGCCGCCCGCGAGACATACGCGTCGTCCAGTTCGACCCAGAACGCGCTGACGCCACGGGCACCGGGGCCGCCGGTGCGGGCGAGCACGAGCGCGACGTCGGCGGACATCCCCAGCGTGATGGACGTTTTCTCGCCGGTGAGCCGCCATCCGTCGCCGTCCGGTTCGGCTTTCATCTCCAGCTTCGCCGCGTCGGTGCCGTGCCCGGGTTCGGTGATGCAGAACGCGGGCACGACCTCGCCGGACGCGATCGGCGGCAGCCACGCGGTCTGCTGCTCCTCAGTCGCGTTGCGGGTGAGGATGTCGCTGACCAGCGCGCTGACGATGATGAGATAGGCCGCGTTGAAGTCGCCGCGCGCGACCTCCTCGGCCGCCATCCCGGCGACGACCGCGCTGGCCTCCTGGCCGCCGTGGCGTTCCGGGATGCGCAGGCCGGTCAGGCCCATCGACGCCAGGTCCGCGACGAGCTGGGGCCGCAGCTTCGCCGCCTTGTCGTCGGATTGGTAGTGCGGCGCAAGGACTTTCGCGGCGAACCGGCGCAGCTCGTGCCGGTAGGCGTCCTCGTCGTCGGTGAACGTGAAGTCCATGGTCAGTGCCAGTTCACGTGCGAGACGAAGTCCGGCTTGCGCTTCTCCGCAAACGCTTGCGCACCTTCCAAGCCCTCGGGCGAGGCGGTGAACAGGTCGAGCGCGGACATGGCCAAATTGGACAGTCCGGCCTGGTGGTCGGTGTCCGCGTTGAAGGACTGCTTGAGGAAACGCAGTGCGGTCGGGCTTAGCGCGGCAGTGTCATCGGCCCACGCCTTGGCGGTCTTGAGCAGCTCGCCCGGCGGGACGACGGCGTTGACCAGACCCATTCGTTCGGCCTCGGCCGCGTCGTACTGGCGGCAGAAGAACCAGATCTCGCGCGCCTTCTTCTCGCCGACGACCCGCGCGAGATACGCCGAACCGAACCCGGCGTCGAACGACCCGACCCGCGGACCGGCCTGGCCGAACCGCGCGGTCTCGCTGGCGATCGTGACGTCGCACAGGACGTGCAGCACGTGCCCGCCGCCGACCGCGACGCCGTTGACCGCGGCGATCACCGGTTTCGGGATGTCGCGGATGAGCTTGTGCAGGTTGCCGATCTCGAACATGCCGCTTTCGGTGGGGCCGTAATCGCCGGTCTCCGCGCGCTGTTTGACATCGCCGCCGGTGCAGAACGCCTTCTCGCCGGCACCGGTGAGGATCACCGCCTGCACCTGCTTGTCCGCCCACGCCAAGCGGAACGCCTTGATCAGCTCGTCGACCGTCCGCCCGCGAAAGGCGTTGTAGCGCTCCGGCCGGTCGATCGTGACGACCGCGGCCGGGCCGTCGATCTCGTACCGGATGTCCTCGAACTCCATCGTCCGCTCCCGTCTGTCGTCTGACCACGGTGACAAAATTTGACTCTCAAGTCAAGAGTTGAACTTGCGGTCAACCGGTAGGCTTTCGGGGCAGCGAAGAACGTGGAGGGACGACAATGGGCGCGGTGAACGGGGTGAAGCCGCCGTCCGAGCGCGTCCAGCGCAAACGGGGCAAGCGGATCCAGGAGATCCTGACGGCGGCGGCCGAGTTGTTCGGCGAACGCGGCTACGACGCGGTGAGCCTGGAGCACGTCGCCGAGCGCCTCGACGTCACGAAGGGCTCGCTGTACTACTACTTCTCCAGCAAAGACGAGCTAGGGACGGCGGCGATCGAGACGCTCGGCGACGAGTGGACGGCGCGGCTGGAGCAACTGCTCGAACGCACCAAAGGCACGCCGGAAGTCCGGCTGCGTGCGTTGATCCACGAGCACGTCACGATCGCGGTCAACGACTATCCGGCGGCGCTGCGGCTCTTCCTGATGCCGCGCGAATGGCCGAGCGCGCAACGCGAACGCATCAAGGAACTCCGCCTCCGCCACGACTCGCTCTTCCGCGCGCTGATCGAAGAAGGCTTGGCGGGCGGCGAGTTCACCGTCACCAGCATCGACACCGTGCTGCAGTGCATGCATGCCGCGATGAGCCAGGCGCCGACGTGGTGCGGTGAACTGCCGTCCGCCGCGCGGGGGAAAGCGGTGGACGAGGTCGCCGATACGTTGATGGCGCTCGTCCACATCGGCCCCTGATTCAGAGGCGTCGCGGTGCTTCAATGCCGAGCAATGCCAATCCCTGCACGAGAGTGCGCGACGTGAGCGTGGCCAGCTGTACCCGCGAAGCGCGCAGCTCCGGCGTTTCCGCGGTCAGCACCGGGCACTGTTCGTAGAAGCGCGAGAACGTGACCGCGGTGTCGTACAGGTACGTACACAGCTTGTGCGGCGCGTACGCGGACGTCGCCGCGCTGATCGCTTCGCTGAACCGCAACAGCGTCAGAGCGAGCGCGCGTTCCGCCGGTTCTTTAAGCAGGACTGGCGCGTTCCCGGCGGGTTCTCCAGCTTTGGCGAGGATCGACTCGATCCGCGCGTGCGCGTACTGGAGGTAGACGGACGTGTTGCCGTCCTTGGCGAGCATGCGGTCCCAGTCGAACACGTAGTCGCGTTCGCGGTCGCTGGAAAGATCGGCGTACTTCACCGCGCCGATCCCGACTGCGCGCGCGACCTCCCGCTGCTCTTCCTTACTGAGTTCACTGCGCTCCGCAACGATTTCCGCGGCCTGCGCCACCGCTTCGTCGAGCAGACTGGCGAGCTTGATCGTCTCGCCCGCGCGAGTGCGCATCACCTTGCCGTCCGCGCCGAGAATCGAGCCGAACCCGATGTGCTCGGCGTGCACGCCGTCGAGCCAGCCCGCCGCACGCGCCACCGAGAAGATCATCGCGAAATGCTGCGCTTGCGGGGTGCCGACGACGTACAGCAGGTCGGTCGCGCCGCGTTCGGCGGTCCAATACCGGATGGTGGCGAGGTCGGTGGCCGCGTAGCCGTAGCCGCCGTCGCGCTTGCGGACGATCAGCGGGAGCCGGTCGCCTTCGCGGTTGCTGAAGCCCTCCGGGAACACACAGACCGCGCCGTCGCTGATCTCGGTGAGCCCGTCGGCTTCGAGTTCGTCGACGACTTCGCCCAGGTACGGGTTGTAGAAGCTTTCGCCGTAGATGTCGTCGTCGGTGAGCGTGATGCCGAGCTGGCGATAGGCCGCGTTGAAGTGCCTTGTCGACTCGTCGACGAGTTCCTGCCAGAAGGCGAGTGTGTCCGCGTCGCCGCTCTGGAGCTTCACGACGCGCTCGCGGGAGCGGGTCGCGAAGGCCTCGTCGGCGTCGAACTTCCGGCGCGCGGCCTGATAGAACGCGTTGAGGTCGCTGCGATCCCCGGACGGTTCGTCCAGGTGGTGCTCGATGAGCATGCCGAACGGCGTGCCCCAGTCGCCGAGGTGGTTGTGCGGCAGCACTTCGTGCCCGACGAAACGCATCAGCCTGCTGATCGCGTCGCCGATCACGGTGGAGCGCACGTGCCCGACGTGCATTTCCTTGGCGACGTTGGGACTGCTGTAATCGAGCGCGATCCGGCGCGGCTGCTCAGCTTCGGCGACCCCGAGCCGGTCGTCTTCCGCTTGCTCGGCGACGCGCTGCTCGAGCCATTCGCGGCGCAGCACGAAGTTCAGGAAGCCGGGCCCGGCGATCTCCGGCTGGTCGGCGATCCCGTCCAGCTCCAGGTTCTCGACGATCCCGGCCGCGACCTCGCGCGGCGGTTTGCCGAGCCGTTTGCCGAGGCTCATCGCCAGGTTGCACTGGTAGTCGACACCGTCGCGAGTGGACACCACGATGAGCGCCGCGGACGGGTCGAGGTCGACGTCGAACGCGCGGCGGAGCGAGGCCACCACGCGTCGGGCGAGTTCCTCACTAACCTCGGGCTTGCGCACGGTGTCCCTCCTTCGCGTAGTCGATCGGTGAAGCCTACCGACCGCGCGCGAGCGGGTTTACCGCAGTTCGCTGCCCTTCGTTTCGGGCATCCGGAGGATCACGAAGAACGCGATCGCCGCCGCGACCGCGACGTACCAGAAGAAGGCAGTGGCAGCGCCCGCCGCGGAGAGCGCGCTGAGCACGAGCGGCGCGGTCCCGCCGAACACGGCGACAGTCAGGTTGTACCAAGCGCCGATGCCGAGCCCGCGCAGTTCGGTGGGGAAGAGTTCGCTCATGATCGCCGGGGCGAGCGAGGTCATCGCGGTGTAGAGCGCGAGGCCGACGCAGAACACGATGAGCAGATTCCCGAACCCGGGCCGCACGAGGTAGGAGAGCGGAACGATCACCAGTGCCGTAGCCCCGGACCAGACCAGCAGTTGAGGCCGCCGCCCGTGCCGGTCGGCGAGTGCGCCCATCGGGTACTGGAGGACGACGAAGAGGGCGGTCGCGATGGAAAGCGCGAGGAAGGTGTCGACGTCGTTCGCGCCGCGCCCCTTGACCGCGAAGGAGGTGAGGGCGCTGAAGAAGGTGTAGTAGCAAAGCGTCGAGAGCATCGAGAACCCGATGAGCTGCCCGACCGCCCGCGGATGCTGGGTGACCGTGGTGAGCAACGGCCGCTTCACTTGCCGCGCGCTCTCCTTTTTCTCGTGGTACAGCTCGGTTTCTTCAAGACTGCGCCGCAGCCACAGCCCGACCAGCCCGAGCACGCCGCCGAGCAGGAACGGAATCCGCCAGCCGAACGAGGTGAGGTGCGCCTTGTCCATCGTGCGGGCGAGCACGAACCCGAGCACCGTCGCGATGAGCACCGCCGACCCGGTCGAGATGTAGAAGAAGGAGGAATACCGCCCGCGCCGCTCCTTGGGCGCGACCTCGCCGAGGTACGCGGAAGCGTTGGACACCTCCCCGCCGAGCGAAAGCCCCTGCGCGATCCGCGCGAGCAGCAGAAGAATCGGAGCCAGCCACCCGACCTGCGCGAACGTCGGAAGCACGCCGATCGCGACCGACCCGCCCGCCATCAGCGAAATGGTGAGCAGCATGGCGGGCTTGCGCCCGTGCACGTCGGCGAAGCGCCCGAGCAGCACGCCGCCGAGGGGCCGGAAGAAGAACGCGAGCGCGTAGGTGGCGAAGGTGTTGATCAGCGCGAGCGTTTCGTTGCCAGGAGGGAAGAACGCGCCGGCGAAGTAAATGCTGAAGGTCGCGTAGATCGTCCAGTCGAACCACTCGAGCGCATTGCCCGCACTGGCAGCGAACAACTTCCGCACCGGCAACCGATGCCGGGCGACGCCTTCGGTCGTAGGACCGGCCATCGGGCAACCTCCACGTCCGCACGAGTGGAACGGGACTTTGCCAGAAATGCCCGGAGATCGGTAGATCTCGCCCCATGATGGCAGTTGGTGCTTGTCCCACTGCGGTCCGTGATGCGGGAATGCTTTGGCCGCACGGGGATCATGGAGGCGCGGGTGGCGATGGGGGCGCTCAGTCCGCGCTGGCTGAGCCGAGCCGCTAGACCAGGGCTTGTCCTCGCCCACCCGCTTCGTTCGTGGGCATGGCATCCGGTGGCCACAAGAACGGCCGCGATCAGGTGGCACGGATCGGGCGCACCGCTGAGGCAGGCGTCGCCGCAGCATCACCGATGCAGCGCTCGCGCACCGGTCCGGATCAACCCGCCAGGACTAGCCGCGCCTCGGCTGGCTCCCGCCGCAAACACGGCCTCATTCCGCACCGGTCCGCCGTACGCTCAACCCCATCTCGCCCAGGCTCCAGCTCCGCTCAAACCGATCCCGCCCGGACACCCAGGCCGAAGCGCACTTTCAAGCCCATCCCGGCCGCTCGCCGATCTCTCGGCGCACCTCAAGCCCATCCCGGCCAGTCACCCAGGTTTCAGCGCACTCCGAGGCCGTCCCGCCCAGCCGCCCAGGGCATCTCAAGCCGATCCGGCCAGCCCGCGCCGCACCCACATCGCACCGCGCATCAAGCAGTGGTCGCCAACGCGAACGGCAACACCCCCTCCGCCCCGGCCTTGCGCAGCAGCCGGGACGCCAGCGTCATCGTCCAACCGGTGTCGATCAGATCGTCCACCAGCAGCACCGGCCCCTGTGCCTGCGCGACACTCGCCGCCACGTCCTCCGGCAGGCTCAGCCTCCGCCACAAATCAGCCAGCCGCTGCGCGCTGTTCGCCTGCCGAGGCGGCGGCCCGGCCGAGGCCAGCTCTCCCAGGTAGTCCAGCCGCCCGATCGCCGACAAGCGCAACGCGAGGCTGTCCACCAACTGCGGCCGCGTCGCCGACGGGATCGCCACCACCGCCACCGGACGTTGCGCCCACTGCCATCCCGCGAGCACCTTCACGCAGGCGTCGAAAACCGAGTCGGGGACCTCGGTGTCCGGCGCGCCCGGGCCGAGCAGTTCGCGCAGCCGACCGCCCCAGCCGACGTCCGTGAGCCGGCCCAGCACCTGTCCCGGCTCGGCCTGCTCCTCCGTCTTGATCCGGCCCGACAGCGGCACGTCGAGCCCTTTCATCCCGCTCGGCCACTGTTTGCGCGGCGCCACCGCGACCCCGGGCCGGTCCAGCCGTGCCCGCGTCTCGCCCGCGACTTCCTCGGACACCGCCGTGTTCCAATGCTCCCCGGTGCAGTTGTCGCACCGGCCGCACGGCACTGCTTCCGGATCGTCGAGCTGCCGCCGCAGGTACTCCATCCGGCACCCGGCCGTGCGGATGTACCCGAGCATTGCCTCCTGTTCGGCCGCCCGCGCGACGCCGACGCGTTCGTACCGTTCCCGGTCGTACTCCCACGGCTGCCCGGTGCTTTCCCAGCCGCCGCGCACCCGGCGCACCGCACCGTCCACATCGAGCACCTTCAGCACCATCTCCAGCCGCGACCGGGAAAGCTCGACCGTCGGCTCCAGCGCGGCTGTCGAAAGTGGACGGTCGGAGTACGCGAGCGCGTTGAGCACCTGCGTGACGCGCAGCTCGTCCGGGAACGCCAGCGATCCGAAGTACGCCCAGATCGCCTTGTCCTCCCGCCCGGGCAGCAGCACCACCTCGGCCCGCTCGACGCCACGACCGGCACGGCCGACCTGCTGGTAATAGGCGATCGGCGACGAAGGCGCGCCCAGGTGCACCACGAACCCGAGGTCCGGCTTGTCGAACCCCATCCCGAGCGCCGACGTCGCCACCAGCGCCTTGACCCGGTTCTCCAGCAGGTCGTCCTCCGCGGCCTGGCGGTCGGCCGGATCGGTCTTCCCGGTGTAGGCGGCCACCGGATAGCCGCGATCGGACAGCAGCGCGGCGACGTCGTGCGCGGCGGCGACGGTGAGCGTGTAGATGATGCCCGACCCCGGCAGTTCCGCCAGGTGCTCGGCGAGCCAGGCCAGCCGCGCCTCGTCGCTCGGCAGTTCGGCCACCGCCAGCCGCAGGCTTTCCCGGTCGAGCGGACCGCGCAGGACGAGCGTGTCCGTCTCGCCGCCGATGCCGAGCTGTTCGGCGACGTCCGTGGCCACCCGGTCGTTCGCGGTCGCGGTGGTGGCCAGCACCGGCACGCCCTCGGGCAGGTCGCCCAGCAGCGTGCGCAGCCGCCGGTAGTCCGGACGGAAATCGTGGCCCCAGTCCGAAATGCAGTGCGCCTCGTCCACCACCAGCAGTCCGGCGCTGGCGGTGAGCTTCGGCAGCACGCTGTCGCGGAAGTCCGGGTTGTTGAGCCGCTCCGGACTGACCAGCAGCACGTCCACCTCGCCCGCGGCCACCGACGCCTGGACCTGGGCCCACTCCTGCGCGTTCGCCGAGTTGATGGTGGCGGCGTGGATCCCCGCCCGCGCGGCGGCGGAGATCTGGTTGCGCATGAGGGCGAGCAGCGGCGACACGATGACCGTCGGCCCCGCTCCCTGTTCCCGCAGCAGCGCGGTGGCCAGGAAGTACACAGCCGACTTTCCCCAGCCGGTGCGCTGCACGACGAGCGCGCGCCGATGGTGCGCGACCAGTGCCTCGATGGCGGTCCACTGGTCCTCTCGGAGGGCGGCGTTGTCCCCGGCGAGCGCGCGGAGCAGGGTCTCGGCGCGGGTCCGGAGAGCTTCGGTGGTGTCCACGCCCCCCGGTCTACCCCATGCCCCCGACAATCCCGGAGCCGACCGACCCGGAACGGACAGTTTCCGACCGGAAACGGAGAGTTATGTGACTTATGTCACAACAGTAACCTAGGTCGCAGTCGCGACGGGAAGCCCTCGCGTGCCCGCGCGTATAGGCTCACCGGCTATGTCACCACGCCGGATCGGGGTCATGGGCGGCACCTTCGACCCCGTGCACCACGGCCACCTCGTCGCGGCCAGCGAGGTCCAGTCGCGGTTCGCGCTTGACGAGGTCATCTTCGTGCCGACCGGGCAGCCCTGGCAGAAGTCCGGCCGCCGCGTCACGCGCGCCGAGGACCGCTACCTGATGACGGTCATCGCCACCGCGTCCAACCCGGTCTTCTCGGTGAGCCGGGTCGACATCGACCGCGGCGGGCAGACCTACACCGTCGACACGCTGCGCGACCTGCACGAGGAGTACCCGGACGACGAGCTGTTCTTCATCACCGGGGCCGACGCCCTCGAGCAGATCCTCACCTGGCACAAGGCCGGCGAGCTGTTCGACTTCGCGCATTTCATCGGTGTCACGCGCCCGGGCTACCGGCTCAACTCGCACCATCTGCCGAGCGGCAAGGTGAGCCTCGTCGAGGTCACCGCCATGTCCATCTCGTCCACCGGATGCCGCGAACGCGTCGAGCGCGGCGAGCCGGTCTGGTACCTCGTGCCCGACGGCGTTGTGCGCTACATCGCGAAGAAGGACCTCTACCGCAAGGACGCCGAGGCCTGACCGGGTACCCTCGTCCGGGCATACCCCGAATCTGAAGGAGCACTGTGGCAGCGACGTCCGAGGCACGGGACCTGGCGGTGGCGGCCGCGCACGCGGCGGCCGACAAGCTGGCCAGCGACGTGGTCGTCCTGGACGTGTCCGAGCAGCTCGTGATCACCGACGCGTTCGTGATCGCGTCCGCGGCCAACGAGCGGCAGGTCGGCGCGATCGTCGACAACGTGGAAGAGAAGCTCCGCATCGAGGGGCACAAGCCGGTCCGGCGCGAAGGCGCCCGCGAGGGCCGCTGGGTGCTGCTCGACTACGTCGACGTCGTCGTCCACGTCCAGCACGCGGACGAGCGCTCGTTCTACGGCCTCGAGCGGCTGTGGAAGGACTGCCCGCGGATCGAGGTCGAAGGGCTCGCGACGGTCCCCGCCAACGACACCGACGACGCGGACGGTCCGGAGGCGTGAGCCCGCGGCGGCTGCTGCTCTGGCGGCACGGCGAGACGGACTACAACGCCGCCGGCCGCATGCAGGGACACCTCGATTCGGCGCTGACCCCGGTCGGCTGGAACCAGGCCCGCTTCGCCGTGCCCGCGCTCGCGCGGTTCGCTCCGGAGCTCGTCATCGCGTCCGATCTGCGCCGCGCCACCGACACGGCGACGGTGCTCACCGAGGCGATCGGCGTGCCGCTGCAGATCGACAAGCGGCTGCGCGAGACGCACCTCGGCGAGTGGCAGGGACTGACCGGAGCCCAGGTCGACGAGGGCTATCCCGGCGACCGCCAGCTGTGGCGCACCAACGCCGCGTGGGCCCCGCCCGGCGGCGAATCCCGGGTCGAGGTCGCCGAACGCGCCGCCGAGGTGGTCAACGACCTGATGCAGCCGAACTCCGACGCCGGGGAATCGGTCCTGCTCGCCTCGCACGGCGGCCTGATCCTGGCGCTCACCGCGAAGCTGCTCGGCCTTCCGGTCGAGGTGTGGCCGTCGCTCGGCGGGATCATGAACTGCCACTGGGTCGAACTCGGCCACCGCGAGGGGAAGTGGCGGTTGCACGCGTACAACGCGGGCATCACCGGCTGACCCGATGAGCCCGCAGCTGCTCGTCTTCGGCGATTCACTCTGTTTCCACGGCCCCGAGGGCCCTTGCGCGGCCGACGATCCGCGCCTGTGGCCCAACGTCGCCGCGAACGCGTTGTCCGGACAGGCCGATCTCGTCGCCGGCATCGGCTGGACCGCGCGCGACCTGTGGTGGTCGCTTACCGGCGACCCGCGCGTGTGGGCGGACCTGCGTCGCGTCGACGCTGTCGTGCTCGCTGTCGGCCACATGGACACACTGCCGTCGCCTCTGCCGACGTACTTGCGTCAGGGGCTTCGCTACCTTCGCCCCGACGGCGTGCGTCGCGTTGTACGCGGTGCCTACCTCGCTGCGCAGCCACGGCTGTCTGTCGTGATGCGCGGACGTCCTCGCGTGCTTCCTGCGCGGCTGAGCGTGAGCTACCTGGACCAGTCCGTCGAAGCGTTGCGCGCGCTACGTCCCGAGTTGCCTGTGTTCGGCATGCTGCCTTCGGTGCACCGCGCTGATGCGTACGGACGCGTGCACACGGGACGCGCCGAAGCAGCCGCTGCGCTCGCTTCGTGGGCCGCGCGACGCGAAGTGCCGTTGCTCGACACGCCCGGCGTGGTTGGCGAACATGTCTTGAGCGGCGCGGGAAATCCCGACGGCATGCACTGGGGATGGGCGGGGCACGAAGCCGTCGGCACTGCGATGGCGAAGCTCGTTGCCCCGCACCTCGGCTCTGGCAACGTAGGCTGACGGCGTGTCGGTCGCCGTGGTCACGGACTCCACCGCGCACCTGCCCGAAGGCTTCGCCGAGCGGCACTCGGTGCGGGTGGTGCCTCTGCACGTCTTGGTGGAAGGCGTGTGCTCGCTCGACGGCGTCGAAATGGGTCCTGCCGCGCTCGCGGAAGCGCTGGGGGAGCGCAAGATCGTCACGACTTCCCGGCCCACTCCGGCCGAGTTCGCCACCGAATTCCGGGCCGCACTCGACGCTGGCGCGGACGCGGTCGTGTCGGTGCACCTGTCGAGAGAGCTGTCCGGCACCTGGGAAGCCGCCGTTCTGGCAGCGGAAGAAGTCGGCTCGGACCGGGTCCGCGTTGTCGATTCCCGCACCACGGCGATGGGTTTGGGCTTTGCCGCCCTGCACGCCGCGGACGCCGCCGCTTCCGGAGCCAGCCCGGCCGAAGTCGAAGCGGTCGCAACGGAAGCGGCCGACCGGTCGTCGACGTTGTTCGTGGTCGAGACATTGGAACACCTGCGCCGTGGCGGCCGGATCGGTTCGGCCGCGGCGTTGCTCGGCACCGCGCTGGCGGTGAAACCGGTGCTGCACATGTCCGACGGCCGGATCTTGCCGCTGGAGAAAGTGCGCACGATGAACCGCGCGATCGGGCGTTTGGTCGAGTTGTCCGTGCAGGCGGCGGGCACCGGGCCGGTCGAGCTGGCGGTGCATCATCTTGCTTCGCCGGAACGAGCTGTCGAACTGGCGAACCGGCTGGAGGAAGCGATTCCGGGCTGCGCCGGGGGATGCGTGGTGTCGGAAATCGGCGCGGTCATCGGCGCGCACACCGGTCCTGGCGTGCTCGGCGTGGTCGTGCAGCGCGCCTAGCCGAGTTCCTGGTTGCCGAATCGCGCGAGCAGGTGCCAGACGCGTTTGAGGGATTGTTCGTCGTGGCCGGTGGCTTTCCCGAGGACGCGCGGGTTGAGTTGCCCGTCCTCGGCGAGTTCGGCGCCCAGTGCGGTGAATTCCGGCCCGCGGTAATCGGGATGCCGGAGCAGTTCTCCGGTGTCGATCCGGAACCCGTCATGCCATTCGACGGTGCCCAGTTTTCGAGCCGCCGCCTCGATTTCGGTTCCTTGGTAGGACGGATCGAGAACCAGTGCCTCGACGTCCCGCGCCAGGTCCACCTCGCCGTGCACCTGCGCCTCTATGTAGTCGTCCAGCAAATCTTGGTCGTCAGCCTCGGCAATCGCGACGAGCTCGGACAAGCGCGCCTCGACGCCGAATGAGGTCGGCTCGAAGACGCTGTCGGGATAAGCGAAAGTCGTCCGGGGCATTGTGTGCCGCGCAAGCCGCAGATACGCCGAGCCGAACCGCGGCGAGCCGCCTGTCTTCCGGCCGCGAAAATTCAGCGACCCGTATTTAGGCCGGTGCGCGGCCGCGACGTCGTCGTAAGCGCCAGCGAACAACCGGCTTTCCCAACGCCAGCGGTCTCCTCCCGGATGCGCGGTCAGCCCGCCGTTGCTGACGCCGGTCTCGAACTGCGAGCGGTAGCGGCCGTCGCGCGCCAGGCTTTCCAGGATCGGCACCCCGCCGACCAGCCGGTCCGGGTGGAAATGCAGCGTGACCCGCCACGACGGATCCGCCGGGCCGCCGGTCGCCAACCCGGCCAAGTGGGCGACCGCGCGTTCCCAGGGTTCCGCGCGAATCATGGCCAGGCCATCGTGATCGTGCGCTCGAAGTTGCCATACCCGGCGCGCCGGAACGCGTTCGCCATCGGGATGTTGCCGAGGTCCGTCGCCGCTCGGATGCGAGGAACTTCTTGGGCGGCAAGGATTCGAGTGCCCTCGGCGAGAATGTCGTCGATGTAGCCGTTGCCGCGATGTTCGGGCAGGACGGCGAGATACCCGATGATGGGGTTGTAGTTGTTGCGCGCGGGCGTGACGAACCCGACCGGCGTGCCGTCGGGCAGCGTGGCGACCCGCCACCAGTCCCGTGGGCTGCGGTAATGCGCCAGTTCGTCCTCGTAATGCCGGATCGCCGCTTCCCGAGCGGGCATCCGGGTCAGGTCGTCGCGGCTGTGGGCGTCGAGCGTCCCGTCCAGGACGCGGGTCATCAGTTCGAGGATTTCGTCCACGTCGTGGATCGGACGGAAGACCAGCCGGTTCCGTGGCGGCGCGACCGCAGTCTCGGGTCGCCATTCGAAGCGCAGCCGCTCGGCGAGCAGCTGGGCACCGACCTGTTCGAGCGCGGTCATCCGGTCTTCGACCACGCTTCGGGCCGCGGCTTCATCGCGCCACTCTGCGGGGATCATCCGGTTGTAGGTCGGCGGCCTGGTGCCCGGAGGCAGGATCTCCGCCATCGCGGTTCGCACCAGCCGCGCGCCGACGGCCGCGTCCTCAACATCGAAAACGTCCAGCAGAAACGGGACCGGCTCCTCGGCACGACCCCACCACGCGGCCCTGGCGACGAGTTCGCCACCGCGAAGCGCGACCCACATCCAGCCGGGCCTGCGGCGACCGGCGGCGAGGTCGTCGGCCAGTTCGTGGTCAAGGGCGTAGGTGAGCTGGCAGAAAAGATCGAGTTCTTCCGGCCCGGTGATCGGGCGCAAGGTCAGGTCGGTGTGATTCACAGCTGCGGCATGCTCCCGTTCGACGGCTGACTGCCAGGTCTAGCGGATGACAGCGGCAGGTGCGAACGCTTTTCGACCCCCGGTGCTTTCGGCCAAACCCGCCAGTATGACCGCGTACTCCGACAAATTTCGGCGCGTCTCCGGCTGTGCCAGCCGAGTTGTCCCCAAGGGGCGGGTTGTCCACAGATCGCGCGGAAGCCTCTCGCCGCCGAGCCGGCCGACGCCTAGCGTCGATCGTGTGTTCGAGCAGTCCGCCCGGGATCCGGGCACTCCCGTCAACGTCAGGCTCACCTGGCTCGCCGACCAGCTGGCCGTGGTCCCGCACACCGCCGGACCCGGCGACCGTCCGGCACGCCGCTGGCTGCCCCTCGGCCGTGCGGGCCGGTCAGCCCGCGGACGGTTGTCGGCAAGTGCAGACAGCCAGCTGTCCGTAAGTACGGAGCTGCCTGGCGTGCGCGGAGGATTGAAGCGCCCTGCCGACAGTCCGCTGCTGGCAGGTACGGACCACGCGGCACCTGACTCGGTGCCGCCCTCTCGAGCAAAGGGCCTGAAAGCCCGGCTGTCTGCAGTTGCTAACAGTTCACTGCTGCTGGACGGCCAGTCGGCGGCTGAGACGAGCTCCCAAGGTCTCTCACGGCCTACGGATCCCCGCGCCGGACTGTCTGCATTTGCCGACAACCCGTCGCCACCGGAAAGCTCGCTGCCCGGCGGCAAACTCGTCCGCAGCTGGCTGCCGGAACACACTGAACAGCGGTGGACCCGCCGCTGGCTCCCCGGTGCCACCGGCCTGCCGGGGCTCCTGGGCCGTCGAGGAATGATCTTCGCCCTGGCCTTGCTGGCGGCCGCCGCCGTCATCGCCGGTGGCCTGGCGATCTTCGGCCGCTCGCCCGCAGCCGAGATCGCCCCGCCGCTCCCGACCGCCCGCGCGCAGGCACCGCATGCGTCGAAGACCAACGAGAACCTGGTGATCAGCGTCGTCGGCCAGGTGCGATCCCCGGGACTCGTCACGGTTCCATCGGGTTCCCGCGTCGCCGACGCCCTCCGCGCCGCCGGTGGTGCAAACCCGGGCGTCGACCTGACCGCGCTGAACCTCGCCCGCAAACTCACCGACGGCGAACAGTTGGCGGTCGGCGTCCCCGCCGCCCAGGCGGCACCAGCCGGTTCAGCCGCTGCAGCCAGCAAGATCGACCTGAACTCCGCGACCGCCGAACAACTCGACAGCCTCCCCGGCGTCGGCGAGGTCACCGCCCGGCGCATCACCGACTGGCGCACGCAGCACGGCGGATTCTCGAGCGTCGAACAGCTTCGCGACGTCGACGGCATCGGCGAAAGCAAATTCCAGAAGCTCCGCGAGCAGGTGACCGTCGGATGAAACTGGAAACCGAGGAAAAGCCGCGGCGTGAACACGATTTCCGCCTCGTTCCCGCTGCTGTCGCCGGATGGGCGGCCACCCTTGCCGGACTGCAACTCGGCTGGTGGGCCGCGACCGCAGTCGGAGCCGTAGCGGTCATCGGCGCGGTGGTGCTTCTAGCGCGAGGCCGTTCCCGATACGTAGGCGTCGGGGGAGCGTTGTTGCTAGTAGGGCTCATTGCCGCAGTGCCAACGGCCCTTCGCATTCACGACGCGGCATCCGACCCGCTGGGCGCCGCTGCTGCCCGTGGTGTCACTGCGACGCTGCGGGTCGAGATCAGCGAGCGCCCACGGCCGATCCACCAAGCTGGCTACGCCGATCAGCAGGCGGGCACCCGGTCAGTCGCGATCCCCGCCCGCGTCACCACGGCCACAGTGGACGGTCAGCCAGTCGAATCGACCGGCCGGGTTCTGTTGCTGGCACCGGTCGCGGGATGGAGCGGTCTGCTGCCAGGCCAGGAAGCGACGACGTCCGGTCGGCTCCTGCCCGCGCGCGGCGGCGAGCTGACCGCCGCAGTGCTCTCCGTCCGTGCCGCACCAGCCGACGTCGGGTCGGCCCCGTGGTGGCAGCGCGCCGCCGCGGCCCTGCGCAACAGCTTGCATTCGCTGTGCGCGGTCCTGCCGGAGGAACCAGCGGGTCTGCTGCCCGGACTGGTGCTCGGCGACACGAGCGCGCTGCCGCAGCGGGTCGAGAGCGAGTTCACTGCCTCGGGGCTCACCCATCTGATGGCGGTGAGCGGCGGAAATCTCGTCATCATCGGCGGAGCGGTCCTGCTCCTGTGCCGATTGGTTCGAGCGGGCCCAAAGTCTTCCGCAGCAGCGGCGGGCACCTGTCTGGCAGGATTCCTCGTCCTCGTGGGTCCTGAACCGAGTGTGGTGCGGGCAGGCGTCATGGGCGGCATCGGGTTGCTCGCGCTGGCCCTCGGACGACGTGGTTCAGCTCTGCCCGCGCTGGCCTTCGCGGTGTGCGTCCTGGTGGCGTGGGATCCGACGATGGCGGCGAATTTCGGCTTCGCGCTCTCAGTTCTCGCGACGGCAGGGCTGGTTCTGCTCGCGCCGCGCTGGGCGGATTCGTTGGTACGACGGGGAGTTCCGCCCGGTTACGCCGAAGGCCTCGCTGTCCCGCTGGCCGCGTTCGTGGTCACCGCACCAGTCATCGCCGGGATGGCGGGCACGGTCAGCCTGGTCTCAGTCGTCACCAATGTCCTTGCGGCACCAGTGGTCGCGCCGGTCACCGTGCTGGGCGTGCTCGCGACAGTCGTCGGGCCGTGGTGGCCAGGTGCCGGGCAGGTGCTGATCCATCTGGCGGACCCGGAGGCCCGGTGGCTGATCACCGTTGCTCGGCACGGCGCGAGGGCACCCGGTGCAGCGCTGTCCTGGCCTGGGGGCTGGTGGGGCGGATTGTGCGCGGCGGCCCTGCTCGTCGTGGTCGTGGTGGCGGCAAGGTTTCGCCGGCTCCGGCTGCTGGTGGCGATCGGGCTGGTCGTCGTGCTGCTGACGGTCGTGCCAGCCAAAGTGCTGGCTCCTGGCTGGCCGCCGGACGGCTGGGCGATGGTGGAATGCGATGTCGGACAAGGAGATGCGGTAGTTCTGGCGACGGCCGAGCCGGGCCGTGCCGTGGTCGTCGACACCGGGCCGGAGCCGGGGCCGGTCGACGAATGCCTGCGGAGGCTGGGCGTCGAACGGGTGCCGCTGCTCGTGCTGAGCCACCTGCACGCGGACCACATCGGCGGTCTCGCTTCGGTATTCGACGGACGGGCAGTCGGCGCGATCGCGGTAGGGCCCGGACGTGCCCCGGCGTGGGCGTGGCAGTCGGTTTCCGGCGAAGCGCGGCGTCGTGGCGTGCCGCTAATGCAGTTGAGCGAGGGACAACGGCTGGAGTGGCCGGGATTGTCGCTGGACGTACTAGGTCCGCGCTACGCCACTACTCGGTCACCGGCGCTGCAGGACGGCACGATGATCAACAACAGTTCGGTGGTCCTGCGCGCGGACACCTCGGCTGGCCGGGTTTTGCTGACCGGGGACGTGGAACTGGCCGCGCAAGCGGATCTGCTCGCCGAGGGCGTCGACCTGCGGGCCGACGTATTGAAGGTGCCACACCACGGCTCGAGGTATTCGCTGCCGCAGTTCCTCGCGGCGGTGCGGCCGCGCACGGCGCTGATCAGTGTCGGCGCGGGCAACGGATACGGACATCCGAGCAAGTCCACAGTGGACGTTCTCGGGACGATGGGAGCACTGGTCACCCGGACCGACGTCGACGGCGACACCGCTGTTCTGCCCGCGGGAAGCGGGCCGGCGGTCGCGCGCCGGGGTGAGCCGCGGGGTCCGCCGCGGTAGTGCGGCGGACCCCGGGCTGGTGCGTCAGTAGCCGAGCGCCTTGGCGACGGCCGCGGCGGACGGCGGCACGGTGGCCTTCGGGCCGATGTGGTTCTCGACCGCGTCGAGGGTCTTGAGGCCGTCACCGGTGATGAGGAGGACGGTTTCGGCGTCCGGGTCGAGCTTGCCGGTTTCGACGAGCTTCTTCGCGGTCGCCACGGTGACGCCGCCCGCGGTCTCGGTGAAGATGCCTTCGGTGCGCGCGAGCAGCCGGATGCCTTCCACGACCTCTTCGTCGGTGACGTCCTCGATCGCGCCGCCGGTGCGGTTGACCACGTCGAGCACGTACGGGCCGTCGGCCGGGTTGCCGATCGCCAGCGAGCGGGCGATGGTGTCCGGCTTCACCGGCTGGACCACGTCGTGGCCGTTGCGGTACGCGGTGGAGACCGGCGAGCAGCCGGTGGCCTGTGCGCCGAACACCTTGTACGGGCTGGCGTCCACGAGACCGAGCTGGCCCAGCTCGCGGAAACCCTTGTCCACCTTGGTGAGCTGGGAACCGGAGGCGATCGGCACGACGATCTGCTCGGGGATCCGCCAGCCGAGCTGCTCGGCGACCTCGTAGGCGAGCGTCTTCGAGCCCTCGGAGTAGTACGGGCGGACGTTGACGTTCACGAACGCCCACTTCGGGTGCTCGCCGGCCAGCTCGGTGGCGAGCCGGTTGACGTCGTCGTAGTTGCCGTCGACGGCGATCAGGTCGCCGTCGTAGACCGCGGTGGTGAGGATCTTCGCGCGCTCGAGGTTCTTCGGGATCAGCACGACCGACCGCCAGCCGGCGCGGGCCGCCGCGGCGGCGGTCGCGTTGGCCAGGTTGCCGGTCGAGGGACACGCGAGGACCTCGAAGCCGAACTCGCGGGCCGCGGCCAGCGCGACGGCGACCACGCGGTCCTTGAACGAGTGCGTCGGGTTGCCGGTGTCGTCCTTGACCCACACGCTCTTGAGGCCGAGCTCCTTCGCGAGCCGGTCGGCGCGCACGAGCCGGGTACAGCCGGGTTCGGTGTTCGGAGTCTCCTCGACGGTCGAGGGGACGGGAAGGAGTTTCTTGTAACGCCAGATGTTGCGCGGGCCCGCTTCGATGTCCTCGCGGCGGACGCGGCCGAAGTCGTAGGCGACCTCGAGCGGCGAGAAGTCTTCGGCGGAGACGAATTCCGGAGCGAGCGGCTGCCGGTGCCCTTCTTCCTTCGACACCAGTTCGACGGCCGGACCGAGGTCGATCGTCTTGTTGGCGGAGGTGGCGCTGAGGGCTGCAGTCATCGCGAGGTTCCTTTCCTCATCTGCCCCGCCGAAGCGGGCCGGAATTGGCACCGTGGTCGTCAGCTATCCCGCGATCGCGGGATGACAGGCTGTACGCCGGTTGCCGGGGCTTCGTCGGGCCGTTCCCTCTGCCCCTCTGGATGAGCGGTATTCGGTTGTCGGAGCGCCGGTGGGCGCGTCCTCGTCTACACCGTACGACATCCCGATCAGCTCGTGCCACGGAGGCGGCTCACATCACCGGGGCGGACGGTCCGGCAGCCGGGTGAGAAGATGGCGAGGTGACCACCGCACCCGCGCCGCTGCACCTCGTCACGGGCGAGGAAGAACTGCTCATCGAACGGGCTGTGCGAGCTTCCCTCGACGCGGCCAAGGCCGCGGACCCCACGGCGGACCTCACGCGGACGCGAGTGTCCGATCTCACACCGCCCGTGCTGGCTGAGCTGGTCAGCCCGTCCTTGTTCGCCGAGGGGCGCGTGATCGTGCTGGAGTCGGCGCAGGACATCTCGCAGGAGCTGTCCGACGCGGTCCTGGCCTACGTGAAGGCGCCGGCCGACGGCATCGTCCTCGTGGTCGTGCACAGCGGCGGCGGGCGGAGCAAGGCCGCGAAGGCGCTGCCTGGCGCGTTGAAAAAAGCGGGCGCGGAGATCACCGAATGCCCGAAGCTCACCAAGCCGGCCGAGCGCGAGGCGTTCGTCCGCAACGAGGTGCGCCGCGCGGGCGGCAAGATCGACGGCGCGGGCCTGATGGCGCTGCTCGACTCGGTCGGCTCGGACCTGCGCGAACTGTCCTCGGCGGCGACGCAACTGGTCGCCGACACCGGAGGAGTCATCGACGAGCAGGCGGTCCGCCGCTACCACACGGGACGCGCCGACGTGACCGGCTTCGCGGTCGCGGAGAAGGCCGTCGCGGGGGACCGGGCGGCCGCGATGGAGTCGCTGCAGTGGGCGATGCAGCTGGGCGTTCCGCACGTCCTGGTGGCCGACGCTCTCGCCGACGCGGTCCGCACGATCGCTCGCGTGTCCGCCGCTGGCCGCGGCAACCCGAACCAGATGGCGGGCGAACTGGGCATGCCGCCGTGGAAGATCCGCAAGGCCCAAGGCCAGTCCCGCGGCTGGGGCCAGGACGGCCTCGCGACCGCGATGCGCGTCGTGGCGCGGCTGAACGCCGAGGTCAAGGGCGCGGCGGCCGATGCGAACTACGCCCTGCAGCGCGCGGTCCTCGAGGTGGTCGCGGCCAAGGGAGATCGCTGACGCTCAGGCGACCGGCAGCCCTTATCGGCTGCCGCGCTCTCGCGATGGGGCACACCCCGCCGTCTGAGGGGCGCGATCACCGGGCCCAGACCGACCTCAGGACACGGAAAAGGCCCGGCAGCCGAAGCCGCCGGGCCTTCCGGAAAGACTGCGCTCAGAGCTGGTTCGCGCGCTTCGCGAGAGCCGACTTCTTGTTCGCGGCCTGGTTGGCGTGGATGACGCCCTTGGTGACGGCCTTGTCGAGCTTGCGAGCGGCGTCGCGCTGCAGTTCGAGGGCCTTGTCCTTGTCACCGGCTTCGGCGGCCTCGCGGAACTTGCGGATCGCGGTCTTCACCGAGGACCGGATCGCCAGGTTGCGCTGCCGCGCCTTCTCGTTGGTGTCGATGCGCTTGACCTGCGACTTGATGTTGGCCATGGAGGCGTTCCTCTTTCACTCGGTGAAGGTCGCTGCCGCGTTCGTGTGGCTCCGGATCAGTCCCGAGGGACTGCCGGGTTTCCTCCCTGACGGAATGCCGCACGGCAACAATCGAAAATCTTAACAGCCCTGCTCGCGGCCCTGGAGCGGACCCCGGAGCCGGTCGCTGTTCGGCATTCCGTCCTCGGCTCCGTTACGGTGGATTCCGGTAGTGCCTAGGGTTCCGTCGCCTGCCCGTGGTCCCGCAGAGCGGGTCGCGAAGACAACGAGGGCGGGCGGGCCTGGTCCGAGCGGCACCTTCGGCGGGACACCGAGCCCTGCCGTTCATCTGACGGGACAAAAGCCTGGAGGACCCGGTCTTCAGCGTGCGCTGAAAACCTGAAAGGGTCGCAGATGAACACCACTGCCCTCGCCATGGTCCTCGTCGCCGCGGTCGTGCACGCAGTGTGGAATCTCGCCGCCAAGCGGGTTTCCGCCGGCGGTCCGCGATTCGTCTGGCTGTACTACACGGTTTCCGCGGTCGCGATGCTCCCGGTGATCGCGGTCGCGCTGGCCGTCGAACCGGAACGTCCACAATGGACTTGGCTGCTCGCCGCGCTGGTCACCGCGGTCCTGCACGTGGTGTACGGGATCGTGCTGCAGCGCGGCTACGAGGTCGGCGACCTGTCGGTCGTGTATCCGCTGGCCCGCGGCACCGGACCGCTGGTGTCGGTGCTCGTGGCCGTCACAGTCCTGGGCGAACGGCCCGGTGTGCTCGGGCTGGTCGGCGCCTTCCTTGTCGTCGCGGGCGTCCTGGTGATCAGTCTCGGCGGCAGCACCGGCGACGCGAAAGCTCGTCGCGCTGGGGTGTTCTACGGCGTCGCCACCGGAACGGTCATCGCGGCTTACACGCTCTGGGACGCGCATTCGGTCACGTCGCTCGGCGTGCCTCCGCTCGTCTACTTCGGCGGCGGCGCGATCGGCCAGAGCATCCTGCTCGCGCCGGCCGCCGCTCGCGGCCGGTCCGAGATCAAGCGGCTGTGGCGGGACCACCGGCGCGAGGTGCTGATCGTCGGACTCGCCTCGCCCGCCGGCTATCTGCTGGTCCTGTATGCCCTGCGGATCGCGCCGGTCAGCCTCGTCGCTCCGGCGCGCGAACTGTCCATCGTGTTCGGCGGGGTCGCCGCCTGGCTCGTGCTCCGCGAGCGCAACGCGGCGCGGCGGCTCGCCGGATCGCTGGTGGTGCTGGTCGGGATCGCCGCGATTGCGGTTGCCTGAGCGGCTCAGGTAGGCAGGAGCCATGGACGTACTGAGCAGCCGGGTGCTGATCCACCCCCGCGACCACGAGGTGTCGACCGCGTTCTATCGCGACGTTCTCGGCCTCGCGATCGAGCGAGAGTTCCCTGGTGGCACGCGGTTTTTCGCCGGTGGCGGTTCGATCGAGGTGGTCGGCACCGGCGAAGAGGGGCCCGGCCCGGACGTCAATCTGTTCCTGCAGGTCCGCGATCTCCCGGCGGCTCTGTCCGAATTGGCCGGACGCGGGGTCGAACCGGTGCGCGAGGCCCGCCGCGAACCGTGGGGCACCGACGAGGCGTGGATCGCCGACCCGGACGGGTTGCGGATCGTCCTCGTCGAGGTCCCGGAGGACCACCCGTTGCGCCGCGACAAGCGCTAGCTCGGTTTCACTGCCCGGAGCTGGGCGGCGAGCGGGGCGAACCCGGGCGGATCCCAGGTCCAGGTCTGCAGGTCGGCGAATCCCGCGGCGGCGGCCTCGTCGGCGAGTTCGTGTCGCGTCACCGGAAGCCATTTCTCGTGCGCCGAGAGCAGCAGCCGTCCGCCCGGCCGCAGCACCCGGAACAACTCGGCGAAGCTCGCCGCACGGTCGTCCCAGAGTTGGACGTTGTTCACGGTCAGCACGACGTCCGCGATCTCGTCCGCGCAGCCAGTCCGAGCCGCACTGCCCGCGCGCACCTCGGCGCGGTCGCCGCAGCGGTCCGCGCAGAGATCGCGCATCTCGGGGGAGGGTTCGACGCCGATCACCTCGCCGGCGAGTTTGCTCGCCGCGTCGAGGCCGATCCCCGGACCGGGGCCGATGACGAGGACGGTTTCGTCCGGTTCGAGGCGGGCGAGGTCGACGACGCGGTGCTCGGTCGTGGCGTTGCTGACCGCCATCAGCTTGCCGCCGAACCTGCCCAGCAGGCCGCTGGGGTGGCCGAAAGCCCGGTCGAGCGCGGCGTCGAGGACGCCGGGGCCGGGCGGCGAGGGGGAGGGTGAAGTGGTCATGCTTCGAGGTCATCACGAGTCGCGCGGGGCCGCATCGGGGATGACCCCCACCCGCACCCGGAGGTCCATGGGACGATGGGGTACGGACATCCCCCACCATCCCGAGGACAGCCCGAGTGACAGCGCCCAAGACGTTCGCCGACACCACCTTCACGCCGCCGGAGTTGATCCGCAACTTCTGCATCATCGCCCACATCGACCACGGCAAGTCGACGCTGGCGGACCGGATGCTGCAGCTCACCGGCGTCGTCGAGGAGCGGGCCATGCGCGCGCAGTACCTCGACCGCATGGACATCGAGCGGGAACGCGGCATCACGATCAAGGCCCAGAACGTCCGGCTGCCGTGGAAGATCAAGGACGGCCAGGGCGGTGAGCAAGATTATGTCCTGCACATGATCGACACCCCCGGCCACGTCGACTTCACCTACGAGGTGTCCCGCGCGCTCGAAGCGTGCGAAGGAGCGATCCTGCTGGTGGACGCCGCGCAGGGGATCGAGGCGCAGACCCTGGCCAACCTGTACCTGGCGCTGGAGAACAACCTCCAGATCATCCCGGTGCTGAACAAGATCGACCTGCCCTCGGCCGACCCGGACAAGTACGCGGGCGAGATCGCGCACATCATCGGCTGCGAGCCCGACGACGTGCTGCGGGTCTCGGCGAAGACCGGCGTCGGCGTCGGCGCGCTGCTCGACGAGGTCGTGAAGCAGGTCCCGCCGCCGGTCGGCGATTCGGAGGCGCCCGCGCGGGCGATGATCTTCGACTCGGTCTACGACACCTACCGCGGCGTGGTGACCTACATCCGGGTGGTCGACGGCAAGATCACGCCGCGCGAGAAGATCAAGATGATGTCCACCGGCGCCACGCACGAACTGCTGGAGGTCGGCATCATCTCGCCGGAACCGAAGGCCAGCAAGGGCCTCGGCGTCGGCGAGGTCGGCTACCTGATCACCGGCGTGAAGGACGTGCGGCAGTCGAAGGTCGGCGACACCGTCACGGCCGAGCGGAACGGCGCCAAGGAGCCCCTGGCGGGCTACCGCGAGCCGAAGCCGATGGTCTACTCCGGGCTGTATCCGGTGGACGGCTCGGACTACCCGGAGCTGCGCGAGGCGCTGGAGAAGCTGCAGCTCAACGACGCCGCGCTGACCTACGAGCCGGAGACCTCGGTGGCGCTGGGCTTCGGCTTCCGCTGCGGGTTCCTCGGCCTGCTGCACCTGGAGATCACCCGGGACCGGCTGGAGCGCGAGTTCGGCCTGGACTTGATTTCCACCGCGCCGAACGTGGTGTACCGCGTGGTGCTGGAGGACCGCAGCGAGGTCATCGTCACGAACCCGTCGGACTGGCCGGGCGGACTCAAGATCTCCGAGGTGCACGAGCCGGTGTCGAAGGTGAGCATCCTGGCGCCGTCGGAGTTCGTGGGCACGATCATGGAGCTGTGCCAGTCGAAGCGCGGCACCCTGCTGGGCATGGACTACCTGTCCGAGGACCGCGTCGAACTGCGCTACACGATCCCGCTCGCGGAGATCATCTTCGACTTCTTCGACACGCTGAAGTCGCGCACGCGCGGTTACGCGTCGCTCGACTACGAGGAGTCCGGCGAGCAGGTGGCCGACCTGGTGAAGGTCGACATCCTGCTGCAGGGCGAGACGGTGGACGCGTTCTCCGCGATCGTGCACAAGGACGCCGCCTACACGTACGGAAACCGCATGGCGACGCGCCTGCGCGAGCTGATTCCGCGACAGCAGTTCGAGGTGCCCATCCAGGCGGCGATCGGCTCGCGGATCATCGCGCGCGAAACGATCCGCGCCATCCGCAAGGACGTGCTGGCCAAATGCTACGGCGGTGACATCTCGCGGAAGCGGAAACTGCTGGAGAAGCAGAAGGAAGGCAAGAAGCGGATGAAAACCGTCGGCCGGGTGGAGGTGCCGCAGGAAGCGTTCGTCGCGGCACTGTCCACTGAGGACAACGGAAAGAACAAGAAGTAGGTCCCCCTTCGGGTGAACGGCGGCTCCGGGTTTCCGGGAGCCGCCGTTTTTGTCGGTGGGGGCTGGTGTCCTTGAGTGCGACGGAGAAAGGAACGCGCTCATGACATTCACTGGCTGGCCTTCAGGTTCACAACCGATGACGGTGCGGGATCTCGCCGCGATCCCCGAGGACGGACGACGGCACGAACTCGTCGACGGCGTGCTGTACGTCAGCCCTGCGCCGGGATTGCGGCACCAGCACGCGGTTTTTCGGCTCTACGGGTTGCTGGAGTCAGGGTGTCCGCCGGGGATGGACGTGGTCGGCGGGCCGTTCGCGGTGCGGTCCGGGGACCAGGTCGAACTGCGGCCGGATCTGGTGGTGGGCCGGGCCGAGGACTTCACTGACGCCGATTTGCCGGTGCCGCCGCTGCTCGTGGTCGAAGTGGTGTCGCCGAGTTCTGGGATTCACGATCGCGTAACCAAGAAAGCGGTTTACGAGCGGTGGGGCGTGCCGGACTACTGGGTGATCGATCCGGTCGCGCTTTCGCTGACGGCATTCGAGATCAGTGCGGACGGTGGTTATCGGCAGGGTGCGGAAGTGGCTGGAGGTGAGGTATTCGAGACGGAGCGGCCGTTTCCGGTGCGAGTGAGGCTGGCGGAGCTCATGAATGGACGGTGACTCGGTTCGAGTTTGGCGGATGGGAAGGGATGTGACGGCTTGACCGGACAGGACTGGTGACGGGTCCGCGGGCCCGGTGATCGCGACGGATGTTGTTGTGCGGATGTGTGACGGTGTGACTGGCGTTGGCAGGTGGTGAGTCGGCCGTTTTGGCGGTGCGGTCTGACGTTCACAAATGCTGCCGGTCCGGCGGGACTGGCGTTGGCAGAGGGCGGGTCGGCTGCTTTGGCCGTGTGGTCTGAGGTTCGCCAACGCCGCAGTCCGGCGTGACTGGCGTTGGCGGAGGGCGGGTCGGCTGCTTTGGCGGTGTGGTCTGACGTTCACCAACGCTGCGGTCCGGCGTGACCGGTGTTGGGCCGGGGCAGGTCAGCGGTTCCGGACGGTCGTCACGACCTTCACGGATGTGGTGATGCGGTGGTCGCTGGTGCGGATTGAGGGGAGGGTTCGAGGTTTGCCGGTTTGCCACCTGGTCTTTGTGGTTGCTGCGACGCGATGGTTGATGGCGTGAGCGACATGGCCCGCCGATGGGTCGGCAGTCGCTGGTGGCTCGATCGTGTCCGTGCATGCCGCCGCGCCGCGTTCGGCGGCGTGACTGGCGCGGGTTGGCGGCAGCCGGTTGCCTTCCCGCCCTCCGCGCACGCCGCGACTCGACATTCCGCAGCGTGATCAGCGTGGCTGGGGCGACTCAACGGTGGCCGACCGCTGTCCATCTCCGCGAAGGCCCTCGATGCCCGAGCGGGCAGGTTTACGGCCACGACGGCAACGCCATCGTCCAGGCGGCACTTCTCCGACTGGTGCTCGAAAGGGTGGTCGGCTCAGGCGGCGGCGGATCAGCCGTTCCCGATGATCTTGCCCACCTCCACGAACACCGCGGCCCGGCGTTCGGCGGCCATCACCCGGTCGTACTCCGCCCAGTCGTCGTGGGTTCCGGTGGCAGCGCGGAACACCTCGCGCAGCAGGGGCGGGAGGTCGTCGGCAGGGAAGGCCGGGTCGAGGTCGTCCGGGCCGATCAGGCGGACCGGGCCGGTTACCGAGAGCCAGCGCCAGCCGCGGCGGAACGTGACGGTCGCGTGGCCGTTGCGGCGCAGCAGCGCGAGCTTGTGCGCGCCGCCGACGGCGACAAAGCCGACGCTCGGCTTGCCGGTCACCGGGTCGTTCAGGATGCCCGCGTTCACAACGGACGCGTGCACGGTGCCGTCGGCGCGGGTCGTGGCCACAGTGGCGAGGCCGTTCTCCTCCACCGTCAGCGCGCGGAGCTGTTCCAGGGTTGCCGTCATGCTCTTGTGCAACGCGGCGGCGACCCGGCGCATTTCCGGTCCGGCACTAGGCTCGGGGACATGTTCGATGATCTCGAGTTCCCGGTGATCGTGGCGCCGATGGCGGGCGGGCCGACGACTCCGCAGCTGGTCGGCGCCGTCACGGACGCGGGCGGGTTCGGTTTCCTCGCCGCGGGCTACCTCAGCGCGGAGACGCTGGACGCCCGGATCGCGCACACCGCCGACCTCACCGGCGGCCGGTTCGGCGTCAACCTGTTCGTCCCTGGCGGCCGGTCGGTGGCCGACCTCGCCGCGCACCGTGAACGGTTGCTCGCCGAAGCCGTGCGCTACGGCGTCGAACTCGGCGAACCGGTCTGGGACGACGACGAGTACCCGGCGAAACTCGATCTCGTCGTGCGCCACCGGGTTCCGCTGGTGTCGTTCACGTTCGGCGCGCCGACGTCTGCCGAGGTGCAGCGGATCCACGAGGCTGGCGGCAAGGTCGCGGTCACCGTCACGAATCCGGAGGAAGCCGACCTCGCTGCCGCGCGCGGAGCCGACGCGCTCGTCGTGCAGGGCTTCGAGGCCGGCGGGCACCGTGGCCTGTTCACCGACGACCCGGGCAATCCGGCCGGCGGCGAGGAGTACGGCCTGCTCGCGTTGCTGCGTTTGCTCGGCGCGCGCACGAGCCTGCCGTTGGTCGCGGCCGGAGGACTGGTCAACGGCGCCGACATCGCGGCGGTGTTGGCTGCCGGTGCGTCGGCGGCGCAGCTGGGCACGGCCTTCCTGCTCGCGACGGAAGCTGGCACCGGCGACACCCAGCGGCGGGCACTCGCCGAGGCGGGCCGGGCGACGGCGTTCACGCGCGCGTTCAGTGGACGCCCGGCGCGGGGCATGGTGAACCGCGTCCTGAGCGACCTCTCCGCGGCCGCGCCCGCCGCGTATCCGCAGCTGCACCACCTGAGCAAACCGGTCCGCGCGGCGGCAGGCAAAGCTGGTGACCCGGAAGCGATGTCGCTGTGGGCTGGGCAGACGTATCCGCTCGCCAGCGACGGTTCCGCGGCCTCGATCATGGCCCGGCTGCGCGCGGAGGCAAAGTCCGCGGCGGAACGACTCGACCGGTTGCGCTGAGACCTCCGGCGCGAGGGGCCCGGACCGTGTCGGCTCGGCCGCTTGCGGCTATCTAACCACGAGGTGGCAGGTGGGAAGGCTCTTGCCGAACCGGTGACAGCGCAATGGGCATGACGGCTGTGGTGCTCGCTGGTTGCTGGAGAGCGAGGCTCTGAGCTCAGGGTTGGGGAGCGAGGCGGCCGGGTGAGTTGCGGTGATGTGACTGCTGGAGGCGTTGCGGGCGAGCTTTGCGCGCTGAGCTCAGGGCTTGGTGGTTGCGG
>NZ_JBEXMH010000005.1:60381-301097 GCF_040610415.1 Amycolatopsis sp. NPDC004079
CGGTGACGCGTCTGGTGGGGGCGTTGAGGCCGGGGCTCCGCGTTGAGTCCAGGGCTTTGGGATGGGCTTGGTGGTTGCGGTGACGCGTCTGGTGGGGGCGTTGAGGCCGGGGCTCCGCGTTGAGTCCAGGGCTTTGGGATGGGCTTGGTGGTTGCGGTGACGCGTCTGGTGGAGGCATTGAAACCGAGGCTCCGCGTTGAGCTCAGGGCTTGGGGAGATGGCTTGGCGGTTGCGGCGACACGCCTGCTGGAGGCGTTGAGGGCCGAGGCTCCGCGCTGAGTTGACGGCGGCGGGATCGCTTGATGGCGGTGCTTGACTGCAGTCAGCGTTCGCGAGGGTGAGGGCTTCCCTCCGAAGCCGCGGCACCGGAACAGCTTGACTGGCCGTGCTGAGGGTTCCGGCAGGGCGAGATGTGCTCATGCAGAGGTGGCGCGGCTCGGACAGTCGCAGTGATTGGTTGCGCGCGGTATTGAAGAGAGCTGCCGCGGCGAGGTTTTCGGCGAGTGCGATGTGCGCGAGCGGCCCGAGATGATGCCCGATTATGCAGGAAAGGAAGACCTCGGCGGAGTGCTGCGGCAGTGCCTCTGCTGGGTTCCTGCCAGGCGCACGCCAGCGGATCAGCAACAGCGCAAAAGAAATGCGGGGGACACCAGCAAAGGCGTCCCCCACATCAAAGCCGCAGCAATCAAAGCCGCGGCAGACGAAACCGCAGCGTCAGTCCGAAGTGGACTTCACTTCGCCAGTGTCCCCGTCGCCGGAGCCAGCCGACTCGCCGCGTTCCATCGCCGAGTGCCGTTTGCTGTAGGAGAAGTAGATCACCATTCCGATCGCGAACCAGATCGCGAAGCGCAGCCACGTTTCCGGCTTCAGGAACGTGATCAGCCAGATCGAGAACACCACCCCGATGATCGGCACCACCGGCATGCCCGGCGTCTTGAACGTGCGCGGCAGTTCAGGGCGCTTGTAGCGCAGCACGATCACCGCGATGCAGACGACCACGAAGGCCAGCAGGATGCCGATGTTCGTCAGTTCCGCGGCCTCGCCGATCGGCAGCACGCCCGCGATCAGCGCAGACGCGCCGCCCAGGATCCAGGTGATGCGCGAAGGGACCTTGCGCACGGGATGGGTCTTCGCGAACCACTTCGGCAGCAGGCCGTCGCGGCTCATCGAGTAGCCCACGCGCGTCGCGCCCATCAAGAAGGTGAACAGCACCGTCAGGATGCCGATGATCGCGCCCACCGCGATGATCGCGCCCAGCCAGCCGAGGCCGACCTTCGCGAATGCGCTGGAGAAGGCCGCTTCCGGATTGATGTCGGTGTACTTCACCATGCCGGTCAGGACCAGGCAGGCCAGCACGTACAGCACCATCGAGATCGCCAGCGAGTAGATGATCGCCTTCGGCATGTGCTTCTGCGAGTCTTGCGACTCCTCGGCCGCGGTCGACATGGCGTCGTAGCCGAAGACCGCGAAGAAGACCGTTGCCGCGCCGGTGAAAGCGCCGCTGAGGCCGAACGGGAAGAAGTTGCTGTAGTTGCCGCTCTGGATGTGGAAGGCGCCGACCACGATCACCAGCAGCACCAGGCCGACCTTCAGGTACACCAGCAGCGTTTCGAAGCGCGCCGCGTTTTTCATGCCCTGGTTGAGAATAAAGGCGATCAGCAGGCAGAGCAGCACCGCGAACAGGTTGATCTTGTACGACCCCGGTTCGACGCCCGCCGGTTCCGTTCCCGGCGCGCCGGACATCCAGTGCGGCAGCGAGACGTGCAGGAAACCCAGCAAATCGTTGAAGTAACCGGAAATCCCGATCGCCACCACGGACACGATCGCGGTGTACTCCAGCAGCAGGTCCCAGCCGATGAACCAGCCGACGATCTCGCCGAGCACCGCGTACCCGTAGGTGTAGGCGGATCCCGCGCGCGGGATGAGGCCGGCGAACTCGGCGTAGGAGAACGCGGCCGCGGCGCTCGCGATGCCCGCGATCAGGAACGAGATCAGCACGGCCGGGCCCGCGGTCTTGTTCGCGACCGCACCGGCGAGCGAGAAGATGCCGGCGCCGATGATGCCGCCGACGCCGATCGCGGTCAGCTGCCGCAAGCCGAGCGTGCGCTGCAGGCCGCTTTCCCCGGCCTGCTCGATGGTTTCGATCGGCTTCCGCCGGAAGATCCCGGACCCGGAGCCCAGGTTAGGGCCGCGCGGAGCTGACATCGATGTCTCCTCAGACTGGTGGTTCGCAGGCCCCGGGTTCCGGGCCCTGGCAGCGCACCGTACCTGGCGGCGCCCCGCCTGTCACCGACTCCATAGTGTGACGATCTTGCCAGCCTGAGTCACCCGGTCGCGGAGTCGTCCTCGACGTCGTTGACCGTGGGTGCCGGGCGCGCGGCCGAGCGGACCGCGCCGGCGGAGAAGAAGGTGAGCAGTTCCGAGACCTCGGCCGGGTCGTCCAGCTGCGGGCAGTGGCCCCAGTCCTCGCGGACGACGAGCCTGCTGTGCGGCACCAGCGTGTGCAGCTTCCGCCCGGACGCGGCCGTCACCAGCTTGTCCTTGCCGCACGCGACCGCGAGCAGCGGGATCGTGATCTGGTCGAGGCGGTAGGCGTCGGCCAGCTCCGCGACGAGCTGCCGGGCCTCTTCGAGCCGCGACGTGGTGGCCCGGTAGTCGGGAAAGAGCGTGGTGAACCGCCGGACCTGGCCCGCGTCGGCTTGGCGCGAGTCGGCGTAGAGGATCCGCGGCACGAGCTGTTCGGCGACCGCGCGAACCAGGAAACCCGGCACCGGCAACGGAAGCGAGGAGTACAGCCGCAGCGGCAGCGGGTTGCGCCCGACCGTGCGCACCAGCCACGAGTCGACGAAACCGGGCGCGGCGATCGACACCACGCCCGCGGTCGGCAGCCGGCGGTTCTGCGCCGCGCGAAGGCTCATCGTGCCGCCGAGCGAGTTGCCCGCGAGCACCACCGGGCCGAGCACGGCCTGCTCGCGCACCACCGCGGCGGTGAAGGCGTCGAGTTGCGGCAGCATCGGACCGGGGCGCAGCGGCTGCGCGTCGCCGAAGCCGGGAAGATCGACAGCGATCGCGGCGATGCCCGCTGCGGCTAGTTCTCCGAGTACTGGACGCCACGTGTCGGCACTGTCGCAATACCCGTGGAGCAACACGAGCCGCGGCGCGCGGGGTTTCCCGTCGGACTTGCGGCGCGTGCGCTTCGGTGCGGGCGCCTCGGCGACGGGCGGCCCGACCTCCAGCACGCGCGTGCGCATGCCGGCGAACCGCCGGAAGGATTCCCGGATCGGCTCCGGTTCGCTGGGGTGCCGGCCGCCCCGGCCGGCCGGGACTGGCCGCTGCGTCGCGGTCATGTTCTCCAGGTTAACCGCCCAAGGTTGATTTCTGGTGGAATTTGGGGGGTCACCATCTGATTGCGAAGCAGGGGTGTTGACGATTCACGAGACAGCGGGTAAAAGCACTGGCCTGGACCTTTCCGGAACGGAAAAGCCCAGGTCAGCGCCGTACGTCAGGTTCAGTGCGTGAAGACGATCTTGCCCGCCGTCTCCCCGGCGGCCATCGCGGCGAATCCCGCGGGGGCCTCCGCGAGGGGGAGCTCGGCGCCGATCTGCGGCTTGATGCCCTTCAGGTCGAGGTAGGCGAGCAGGTCGGCCAGCTCGTCGCGGGTGCCCATGGTCGAGCCGAGGACCCGCAGCTGCAGGAAGAACACCCGCTGCAGGTCGGCCGACGGGTCGGGGCCGCTGGTCGACCCGGACACCACGACCACGCCGCCCGGCTTCAGCGACTTGAGCGTGTGTCCCCAGGTGGCCTTGCCGACGGTCTCGAACACCGCGTCCACCCGCTCGGGCAGCCGCGCGCCGGACTCGAACGTCTGGTGCGCGCCGACGCTCTCGGCCAGCGCGCGCTTCTCCTCGCTGCGTCCGGTGACCCACACGCGGAACCCGGCCGCGCGGCCGAGCGCGATGAGCGCGGTCGACACCCCGCCGGACGCGCCCTGCACCAGCATCGTCTGGCCGGGCCGCAGCTCCGACTTCACGAACAGCATCCGGTACGCGGTGAGCCACGCGGTGCCCATCGTCGCGCCCTCGGCGAAGCTCAGCCCGGCCGGCTTCGGCACCGCGTTGCGGGCCGGGACCACGACCTGGTCCGCGAACGTGCCCTGGTGCTTTTCGGTGAGCAGAGTGCGCTTCGGGTCGAGCGTGTCGTCGCCCTGCCAGCCCGGCGCGTTGATCACCGAATGCAGCACGACCTCGGTGCCGTCGTCGAGCGTGCCCGCTCCGTCGCAGCCGAGGATCATCGGGAACTGGTCGGGCTTGATGCCGACGCCGCGCAAGGTCCACAGGTCGTGCATGTTCAGGCTGGCGGCTTTGACGTGCACCCGGACCCAGCCCTCGGGCACCTCGGGTTCCGGCCGCTCGCCGACGACCAGCGAATCGAGCGGGGACTCGGCGTTGGGTTCCTGCGCGTATACGGCGAACATGGCAGCAACCTACCTCCCCCGCACGGCCCGGCGCAGGCGAGCGCGCGTAGGCTCACACTCGTGTTCGAAGGGCTGGCCAACTGGTGGGACGGGGTCGAGCTGTGGCTCGCCCAAGCCTGGTTCCCCGTGCAGTTCGTGCTGGTGATGGCGGTGCTCGTGCCGTTGTGCCTGCTCGCCGCGTGGGCCATCGACAAGCTGGTCGAGCGCTTCGGCCGCTGGTTCGGCACGGCCCGTGACGACGACGGTCCCGGCCGCTCCTAAGCTGGCACACCATGGTCAACCGTAGGCGGATCACCGCTGCGCTCGTCGGTCTCCTCGTGCTGGTGCTCGGCGGGTGGCTCGTCAAGGAAACCGCCGGCTCCTCGGATTCGCCGGCGCCCTCGTCCTCGTCGGGTGCTCCCGCCGCCGCTTCCGGGAAAGTGCCGGGGGCCGATTCCCAGCTGCCGGTCAAGCCGTTGTCGTCGCTGCCTTCGCAGGCGAAGGACACGTGGGGCCTGATCCAGAAGGGCGGGCCCTACCCGTATCCGCGCAATGACGACGTCGTCTTCCAGAACCGGGAGAAAAAGCTTCCCGCGGAGAAGAACGGCTATTACCACGAATACACCGTGAAGACGCCGGGGAGCCCGGACCGAGGGGCTCGCCGGTTGATCACGGGGGCGGGGAAAGAGTTGTATTACACCGGGGATCATTACGCGTCGTTCGTCGTTGTGGACTCCGCGCGGTGACCGGCGAGACGGCGCGGGCCGCGGCGGACGCGGCTTTCGCGCGCGGGGCTTACCCGCATCGGGTCGACGGGGCGCGGGCGCTGGACAAACTGTCGGCGCTGGACGCGATCGGCGAGGCGCTGTCTTTTCCGTCTTATTTCGGGCGGAATCTGGACGCGCTTTACGACATGCTCACGGATTTGTCGTGGTTGCCGACCGGCGAGCACGTACTGATCTGGGCCGGGTCGGACGGGCTGAAAGCCGCCGAGCCCAAGGCTTATCTGGCAGTGCGGAGCGTCTTGTCGGACGCGCAGCGGGCGATGGGCTCCGGTGACCGGCGGCTGACCTTGGTACTGGTGGACGCTTAACGGGCCGTGAGGGGAACCCTGAGGGAATCAGAGTCCCTCAGGGTTCCCCTCACGGACAACAACGTCAGTCCTGCGGGACCCAGTTTGGCTTGCGCTTCTGGGCGAAAGCCTGGATCCCTTCCTGCCCCTCTTCGCTGGCGAAGAATCCCGCCGAGAGGGCGTTCATGTCCGCGAAGCCTTCGGCCGGGGTGGCCGGGCGGGGGCGGGCCAGCAGTTCCTTGGTGGCGGCCAACGCTTTCGGGCCGCCCAGGGTCAGCGACTTGAGGTAGCCCTCGACGGTCTTGTCCAGGTCCTCGGCGGGGACGCAGGCGTTCAGGAGGCCGATCTCCACCGCGCGCTTGGCGTCGAAGACGTCGCCGGTCAGGAACAGTTCGTGCGCGGCACGGGCGTTGAGCCGTGGGAGCACTGTCAGGCTGATGACCGCCGGGATGACGCCGATGCGGACTTCCGAGAAGGCGAAGGTCGCTTCCGGGACCGCGACCGCGATGTCGCACGCGGCGACCATGCCGATGCCGCCCGCGCGAGCCGGGCCGGCCAGCCGGGCGACGACCGGCTTCGGGCTCGTCCACAGCTGGTCCAGGATCCGCGGGAACTCGTTCACGCCCTGGTCGGACGAGCCGGCGCCGCGAGCTTCCTTCAAGTCCATGCCCGCGCAGAAGACCGGGCCGGTGTGGGTCAGCTGCACCACGCGCACCGAGTCGTCCTCGCGGGCCTTGGTCAGCGACTCGCTCAGTTCCCGCCGCAACTGCGCCGACAGCGCGTTGCGGTTGTGCGGGGAGTCCAGGGTGATCGTGGCGATGCCGGCCGCCACCTCGTAGTGCACCAGTTCGTCAGCCATGCCTGACACTTTCGCACACCGCCTGCCCGGGAGCGGGTGTGAAGTTCATGCACGAAAACCCGTGCATGAAAACTCGTGCACCGCTACCGTGGGAGCATGGCAGAACCTCGCCCCGCCGATCTCAAGGCACTCAAGGCGCTCGCGAATCCGTTGCGGCAGCGGATTCTCGAGGCGCTCGCCGCGTCCGGACCGGCGACGTCGACGACGCTCGCCGAACGGCTGGGCGTGACCAGCGGCGGGACCAGCTACAACCTGCGGGTGCTGGCGGAGAACGGGTTCGTCGAGGAGCTTCCCGAACGCGCGCGCGGGCGCGAACGCTGGTGGCGGGTGGCGGATTACGACCTGCGGCTGCCGCCCGCGGACGAACGCGACGATCCGGCCAAGGCGGCGATCGGCGAGCTGCACCGGCTGTGGCTCGCGGGCGACACCGAGCTGTACGAACGGTTCGAGCGCGAACGGCCGCAGCTCGGGGAGTGGGCGGACGCGATTCCGTACTCGCGCGGCGCGATCACCGTGACGCTGGACGAGCTGGGGGACTTCTTCGAGGCGTATCTCGCCTTGCTGCGCCGGTATCAGCGGCCGGACGACGAGACGCCGGACGGGGCGCGTCGGGTCGAGACGCGGATGATCGCGTTCCCGACGCCGAGCGGAGAGGGGGCCGTCCAGGACTGACTTGGAGGAGGCCCTGGGTGCCGAGCGGCAACTCGGCACCCAGGAACAAGGGAAAACGTCGCACGATCTCCCGAAGCAAGGAGAACACTTCATGCTGCCCTGGGGCAAATCGCGGCTCGCCGCCGCGATCCTCGCGCTGGGCTCGGTCCTGCCGACCGCCCAGCAAGCACAAGCACACCCGTCCGCCGACGTCAGCTTCACGGGCTCGGGCGGAATCACGTTGCACGGCACGGTATTCCGGCCGGAAGGACCAGCGAAGTCCGCGATCGTCCTGCAAGGAGGGTCGGACTGGCGGACCCGGGACAATCTCCGGTTGCAGGCCGAGATGTTCACGCGGCTCGGCGTCACGACGCTCGTGTACGACCGGCGTACCAGCGGTTATTCCAAAACCCAGCGCGATTACGGCGTGCTGGCGGACGATCTGGTCTCGGCGGTGCACGCGTTGCGGGCTCAGTCCGGAGCCGCGGAAGTTGGCGTCTGGGGCGTCAGCGAGGGTGCGTGGGTCGCCCCGCTCGCGGCGACGCGGACGGCCGACATTTCGTATGTGATCACCGTCGGCGGATCCGGATGGGGCGGAGCTAGACAGACCTCGTGGTATTGGGGGAATGTCCTTCGCCACCAAGGGATTTCCGGTTCGCTGCTGACGACCTTGCCGGTGCGGGGAACGCGCTTCGCGGTCGGCGCTGGACTCTTCCCCGAGGCGGATTACGACCCGGTGCCGGTATTGCGGCGGCTGAAGCAGCCGATCCTGGCGTTGTGGGGCGACCTCGACATCAACCATGTGCCGGTCGAGAGTTCCCGGATTTTCGCGGACGCACTGGCCGGGCACCCGGACCACACGATTCGGTTCGTCGCCGGCGGCGGGCCGGATCTGTACGCGACCAGCGACGCCGGGTTCGACCGGTTGCCCCGGGTCGTGTCCGGTTATCCGGCGGTTGTCGGGGAGTGGCTGGCGGATCGGCAGGGCGTGCACGTCGAGACCGCGGCGTTCACGCAGCGGCCGACCGAAGCGCTCCAGCCGCTCTCCTGGTGGGAATCTGTTTGGGCGCAAGGGATCGCACTCGCCTTGCTGCTCGGCGGGTTCGCGGTCGGCGGCGTGGTCGCGTTGATGCGTCGCCGGGGGACTAGGTCGTCGCGCTGGCTGGCCGGGCTGGGGACGGTGACTGTTGCCGGGTTCGTCGGAATGCTCGGCTGGGCGCAGCTGTCCGGGATGAAGGATCTCGGACCGGTGTTCGTCGGGCGGCCGTTGCCGTGGCTGGCCGTGCAAGCGCTGGCGGTCGCGACGGTGGTGGCGTTGGCGATCACCCTGGTGGGTATGCGGAAACCGGACCGGCGGCGCGGGGCGGTCGCACCGCTCGTGGCCGGGCTGGTGTTCGTGCCCTGGGCGGTCTACTGGGGACTGCTGCTGCCGTGAACCGGGCGCGGCCACCCGGGCGCAGCGGGTGGCCGCGGTCCGGATCAGCCGATGGTCGTGGTCGTGAAAACCGGGCTCGGGTTCGGGAAACACGCCGTCGGCGCGGTCACGTCGCCGATGATGCTGCTGGCCACGGCCTTGAAGGTCAGGCCGGGGTCGCTGTAGCTGGTGCCGGACAGTTTGGTCTCGATCTTGCCGGAGTCGCCTGCCTTGAGGTGCGCGGTGACGGTCGGCAGCTCGAAGGTCGAGCCGCCGGCGATCGGGCCGGGGAAGCTCAGGGTCGCGACGCCGTTGGCGACGCTGATCGTCGGCGGGGTGTCGCCGAGGCCGGAGCCGCCGGCGAGGTCGGCGCTGACGTAGGTCGAGTTCGCCGGGATCGGGAACTTCAGTGCGAAGGTGTTGATGTTCTTGACTTTGTTGCCGCCCACGTCGCTCGGGACGGTGTTGGGCGCGGGGTCGATGACGACGTCGAACGCGCCGCCGGGGGCGACCGTCGCGGGTGCGGTGACGTCGGCGTTCTGGGTCAGCGACACCTGCTGCGGGCCGACCACCGGTGCGTCGGCCTGGCAGTCGAAGTTGATCGCGGTCGCGGCGGACGCCGGGGCCGCGAGGGCGAGCGGAAGGGCGGCGACCGCCGTCAGCGCGGCCAGCCGGTAAAAGTGAGGTGCTTTCATCTGTGTGCTCCTACCTGCGGGTTTCACGGGGGAGAGAGAAAGCTGCGCAGCGATTAGAGAGTTACCGGCAAGTTAAGTAGCGCGTCAAGGATTGACCGTTCACGGGTGCGCACCGTGACGGAAAATGTGAATATCGCTCACCTTGTGGCGGTAGGAGTGGTCTGATCGGCCGTTCGGGTCTACCGACGGTGGTCCGACAGGGCGAGCTAGGCCGGGCCACCGGCGTGGGCTGCCCGGGTGTGACTGTCAGGCGGCGGTCCGCAGCAGTCCGGAGATCGCGGCGGCATACCGGCCGATCACGACGTCCGCCACGCGCGGGTCGTCGGCGAGCGGTTCGGCGATGAACGCGTCCGGGTCGGCGTCGCGGGCCAGCAAGGCGATCCGGTCCGGCAGCAGGCCGGGGGCCAGGAACCACGACGCCACCACGAGATGCCGTACGCCGCGAGCGTGCAGGCGAGCGGCGGCGGCCGGGATGTCCGGCTGAGTGGCGCTGGCGAACGCTTCGCTGACCGGCAGGCCGAGTTGCTTTTCCCAGCGTGCGGCCACTCCGGCGACGACCGCGTTGGCCTCGGGATTGGACGAGCCGACCGCGCTCAGCAGCACGCCGGTCCCGCTGCGGTGGCGGGCTCCGGCGAGCCGGTCGAGGGCGACGGCTTCGAGTGCCGGGTCAGCGCCCAGCACGTCCGACACCTGGATCCGGAACCCGGGGCACTCCGCGGTCACCTCGTCGACCAGCGCGGGCAGGTCGACCCGCGCGTGGAAAGCGCTGCCCAGCAACAGCGGCACCACGACCGCGGAGCGATGCCCTTCCGCGTAAAGGCCGCGCAGCACGTCCGTAACCCGCGGCTCCGACAGATCGAGGAACGATTCGTGCACGCCCAGCCCCGGCGCCTGCGCACGGACGACGTCGACCAGCGCCCGCACCGTCGCGGCGGAGCGGGGGTCACGACTGCCGTGCGCGACGGCGACCAGGGGAGGCGTCACGAGAACCGTTCTCCGACGAGACCGGCGGCGAGGGTGTCGCCGTCCTTCGGGTCGATCACCAGGAACGCGCCGGTGCGCGGGCTCACGCCGTAGTCGTCCACCGGCAGCGGTTCGGCCAGCTGCAGGCTGACGCTGCCGATGTCGTTGAGCTCCAAGGTCGCCGGAGAGTCCACACTGGACAGTTTCTGCTCGTCGAACCGGGCGTGCAACTCGGTGGTCAGCCCCTGCACGGTCCGGGCGCCGTGCTTGACCAGCACGCGCGCACCGGTCTTGAGCGGCTTCGAGGACAGCCAGCAGAGCGTGCCGGTGATCTCGTCGGTGACCTCCGGCGGCGCGTCAGCGGCCGCGATGAGGTCGCCGCGGCTGATGTCGATGTCGTCGGCGAGCAGCAGGGTCACCGAGGTTCCGGCACCAGCCTCGTCCAACGGGCCGTCCGCGGTGTCGATCCGCTCGACTCGGCTGCGGATCCCTTGCGGCTGCACGACGATCTCGTCGCCAGGACGCACCGTGCCAGCGGCGATCTGACCGGCGTAGCCGCGGTAATCCGGGTACTCGGCGGTGCGCGGGCGGATCACGTACTGCACGGGGAAACGCAGCGCGGAATCGTGCGGGTCCGGTGCCACCGGCACGTTTTCGAGGTGTTCCAGCAGCGATGGCCCGTCGTACCAGGGGGTTTTCCCGGACCGGGTCGCCACGTTGTCGCCGACCAGCGCGGAAACCGGGATCGAGACCACGGACGCCGAGTCGTAGCCCAGCGATTCCGCGTGCGCGGTGAACTCCTTGGCGATGACGCCGAAGGTGTTCTCGTCGTAGTCGACGAGGTCGATCTTGTTCACCGCCAGCACCAGCTGCGGCACGCCCAGCAGGGCGAGCACGGCCGCGTGCCGCCGGGTCTGCTCGACCACGCCGTTGCGCGCGTCGACCAGCAGCACCCCGAGCTGTGCGGTGGACGCGCCGGTGACCGTGTTGCGGGTGTACTGCACGTGCCCCGGCGTGTCGGCGAGCACGAACGACCGCTTCGGCGTGGCGAAATACCGGTACGCGACGTCGATCGTGATGCCCTGCTCGCGCTCCGAGCGCAGGCCGTCGACGAGCAGCGAAAGGTCCGGAGTGGACAGTCCTTTGTCGACAGACGCGCGGGTGACCGCGTCGAGCTGATCGGCGAGGACGGACTTGGTGTCGTACAGCAGCCGCCCGACCAGCGTGGACTTCCCGTCGTCCACGCTGCCCGCGGTGGCCAGCCTCAGCAGGCTCGACATCAGAAGTAGCCCTCCCGTTTGCGGTCTTCCATGGCCGCCTCGGACATCCGGTCGTCGGCGCGGGTGGCGCCGCGTTCGGTGAGCCGCGAAGCCTGGACCTCGGCGATCACTTCGTCCACAGTGGACGCCGTGGATTCGATCGCGCCGGTGCACGAACCGTCGCCGACGGTCCGGTAGCGCACGCTCAGCTCGCGCACGTCCTCGCCGGGACGCGGCCCGCCCCACGGGCCTTCGCTGAGCCACATGCCGTCGCGCTGGTAGACCGCGCGCTGGTGGGCGTAGTAGATCGAAGGCAGTTCGACCTTCTCGCGGGCGATGTAGTTCCACACGTCCGCTTCGGTCCAGTTGGACAGCGGGAACACGCGGACCTGCTCGCCCGGACGGTGTCGTCCGTTGTACAGATTCCACAGCTCCGGCCGCTGCCTGCGCGGCTCCCACTGGCCGAAAGCGTTGCGCAGGCTGAAGATCCGTTCCTTCGCGCGCGCCCGCTCCTCGTCGCGGCGACCGCCGCCGAAGACCGCGTCGAACTTGTTCTCCGCGATCGTCTCCAGCAGCGGCGTGGTCTGCAGCGGGTTGCGCAGGCCGTCGGCGCGTTCCTCGAGCCGGCCGTCGTCGATCCAGTCCTGGACCTTCGCGACGACCAGCCGCAGCCCGTGCTTTTCGACGACCCGGTCGCGGAATTCGAGGACCTCGTCGAAGTTGTGCCCGGTGTCCACGTGCAGCAGCGGGAACGGCACCGGCGCGGGCCAGAAGGCCTTGATCGCCAGGTGCAGCATCAGCGTCGAGTCCTTGCCGCCGGAGAACAGGATCACCGGCCGGTCGAACTCGCCCGCGACCTCGCGGAAAATGTGGATGGCCTCGGATTCGAGAGCGGCGAGATTGTCCACAGCCGCGTCGGCCGCGGGTTCCAAAGTCGTCATGCTTCCTTCCTCAGCCATGCAATCCGCACTCCGTCTTGGACTGCCCGGCCCACCGGCCGCTGCGCGCGTCCTGCCCCGCCTCGACCTTCGCCGTGCACGGCGCGCAGCCGATCGAGAGGTAGCCGATCGACACCAGTGGGTTCTCCAGAATCCCGTTCGAGTGCAGGTAGCCGTTGAACTCGTCGTCGGTCCACGCCGCGATCGGGTTGATCTTCACCAGGCCGTTGCGCTCGTCCCAGGTGACGATCGGCGTGTTCGCGCGGGTCGGCGCGTCCACCCGGCGCACGCCGGTGACCCACGCCGAGTACTTGCCGAGCGTCTGCCGCAGCGGCACGACCTTGCGCAGGAAGCAGCACTGGCCGGGGTCGCGTTCGTGCAGCTTCGGCCCGTACTCCGCGTCCTGCTCGGCGACGCTCTGCTCGGCCTGCGCGTTGACGATCCGCACGTCGGGGTACACCGTCTGCACCGCGTCGCGCACCCCGAGGGTTTCGGCGAAGTGGTAGCCGGTCTCCAGGAACAGCACGTCCACCGCGGGCTTGACCTTCGTGGCGAGGTCGATCAGGACGGCGTCCTGCATGTTCGACGCCACGATGAAGTCGTCGCCGAAGGTCTCGGCCGTCCAGCGCAACGCCTCTTCGGCGGTCGCGTCGGCCAGTTCCTTCTCGGCGCGTTCGGCCAGCGCCCGGTAGTCCGCGACCGCGGTCACTGCAGCACCCCTTCGTCCGCCCGCAACGCCCACTGCGGGAACCGTTCGCCCGGCTCGCGGTCCGCGACGTACGCGCGCACCACGCGTTCCACGTACTCGACCAGTTCGCCCGCGGTGACCTTGTGGCCGCGCAGCTTCCGGCCGAATCCGGCGTCGAGCCCGAGCCCGCCGCCGAGGTGCACCTGGAAGCCCTCGACCTGGTTGCCGTCGGCGTCGCTGACGATCTGGCCCTTGAGCCCGATGTCCGCGGTCTGCACGCGGGCGCAGGAGTTGGGGCAGCCGTTGAGGTGCACCGTCACCGGCGTTTCCAGCTGGGCGTTGATGTCGGCGAGCGACTTCTCCAGATCCGCGACCAGCTGCTGCGCGCGCACCTTCGTCTCGACGATCGCGAGCTTGCAGAACTCCAGCCCGGTGCACGCCATCACGCTGCGCCGCCACGGCGACGGCTTGGTCTGCAGGCCCAGCTCGGCCAGCTCCGTCTCCAGCGCGGGGACCGCGGCCCCGGGCACGTCGAGCACGACCAGCTTCTGGTGGGGGGTCAGCCGCACCCGCCGCGATCCCGCGCGCTCGGCCGCCTCGGCGACCGCGATCAGCGTGCTGCCCGACACCCGCCCGGCGATCGGCGCGGCCCCGACGTAGAAGTTGCCGTCCTTCTGCCGGTGCACGCCGACGTGGTCGATCGGGGTCGCGGGGTTCTCCGGCGGCGGGCCGTCGATCAGCTTCCGCTTGAGGTACTGCGACTCGAGAACTTCACGGAATTTTTCAATACCCCAGTCCTTGACCAGGAACTTCAGCCGGGCCTTCGACCGGAGCCGCCGGTAGCCGTAGTCGCGGAAGATGGAGACGACGCCTTCCCACACCTGGGGCACCTCGTCCAGCGGGATCCACGCGCCGAGCCGCTTCGCGAGCATCGGGTTCGTGGAGAGCCCGCCGCCGACCCACAGATCGAGGCCGGGGCCGTGCTCGGGGTGGTTGACGCCGACGAAGGCGATGTCGTTGATCTCGTGCACGATGTCCGGCAGCCCGGAGATCGCGGTCTTGAACTTGCGCGGCAGGTTGGCGAAGCGCGGGTCGCCGATGTAGCGCTCGAGGATCTCGTCGATCGCGGGAGTCGCGTCGAGCACCTCGTTCTCGGCGATGCCGGCGACCGGGGAGCCGAGCACGACGCGCGGGCAGTCGCCGCAGGCCTCGGTGGTGCTCAGGCCGACGGCCTCGAGCCGCGACCAGATCGAGGGCACGTCCTCGATCTGGATCCAGTGGTACTGGACGTTCTGCCGGTCGGAGATGTCGGCGGTGTCGCGCGCGTGCTCCTTCGAGATCTCGCCGATCACCCGCAGCTGTTCGGTGGTGAGGGCGCCGCCGTCGATCCGGACACGCATCATGAAGTAGCGGTCGTCCAGCTCCTCGGGCTCCAGCAGGGCGGTGCGGCCGCCGTCGATGCCGGGCTTGCGCTGGGTGTAGAGGCCGAACCAGCGGAACCGGCCGCGCAGGTCGCCCGGGTCGATCGAGTCGAAACCCCGGTGCGCGTAGATGTTCTCGATCCGCGCGCGGACATTGAGCGGGCTGTCGTCCTTCTTCGAGCGCTCGTTCGGGTTCAGCGGCTCCCGGTAACCGAGCGCCCACTGACCCTCGCCCCGCTTCTGGCGTGGCCGGGGCGCGGCGCCCTTCGGGGGCGTTTCACGCGTGGGTGCGGACATGGAGATCCTCCGGGCGGGGTTGTCGAGGCGGCTCCGGCGGCCCGCCGCGGCGTCGGCGCGGGGCGGGAGCGGTGCCGGTCGTCCAGGTGGTGGGCTGGGCAGGCTTTGCGCGGGAGTCAGCGAACAGGCCGGCAGAGCGCGCTCGCGACCCGGAGAAGGTCGACGTGGCGGCGCGCCACGAGAAGGACACCGGCAGGACTCACCGGCTCAGATTGCCACGCGGGCCGAACGTCGTCCAAGGGCGTCCGGATCGTGGGAGAAGGCTCACTGGAAGGGTGCGAAACGGCTCTGGATGTGCATTGGCCGGGCGATCTGCCAGGTCTTTCCCGGCTTTCGGACGCATCGTGGGACGGTTTCGGGCGGTTGTCAACCGGGTGCGCGGCGGGCGGCGCATCGTTCGGCGGCCGAACTTTCCTCCGGGTGGCGCAGGGGCACGCGGCGGTCCGCGGCAGGCGGGGGAGAATGGACGTCGTGCCTGTTCCCGACACTCACCGTCCTCCCGCCGGACTTCCCGAGACCGCGCTCGCCGGTCTTGGCACCCGTCCGTTCGGCGTGTACGTCCACGTGCCGTTTTGCGCGACCCGCTGCGGTTACTGCGACTTCAACACCTACACCGCGGGCGAACTCGGCTCCGCCGCCTCGCCGCGGTCGTGGCTGGACGCGCTGCGCCGCGAGCTGGAGCTGGGCGCTGAGATCCTCGGCAACGCACCCCAGGCGGAGACGGTGTTCGTCGGCGGTGGGACGCCGTCCATGCTCGGCGCGGACGGGCTGGCCGAGGTGCTCGACGGCGTCCGGTCGGTGTTCGGGCTCGCGCCGGGCGCGGAGGTGACGACCGAATCGAACCCGGAGTCCACTTCGCCCGCGTTCTTCGCGGGCATCCGTGACGCGGGTTACACCCGGGTGTCGCTGGGCATGCAGTCCGCGGCCCGGCACGTGCTGAAGGTGCTCGACCGCGTGCACACGCCCGGCCGTCCGGTCGACGCCGCGCGCGAAGCCCGGGCCGCCGGGTTCGAGCACGTGAACCTCGACCTGATCTACGGCACGCCGGGGGAGCGGGTCGAAGATCTGCGCGCGTCGCTCGACGCGGTGTTGTCGGCCGGGGTCGATCACGTCTCGGCGTATGCGCTGATCGTGGAGGACGGCACCGCGCTGGCCCGCCGGGTGCGGCGCGGCGAGTTGCCCGCGCCGGACGACGACACGCTGGCCAGCTACTACGAAATGATCGACTCCGTCCTCGCTGGCGCGGGTTTGACCTGGTACGAGGTGTCGAACTGGGCGAGCGACGAGGCCGCGCGGTGCCGCCACAACCTCGGCTACTGGCAGGGCGGCGACTGGTGGGGCGCCGGGCCGGGCGCGCACAGCCACGTCGGCGGCGTGCGGTGGTGGAACGTCAAGCATCCGGCCAAGTACTCGAGCCTGCTCGCGGAGGGACAGAGCCCGGAGGCGGATCGCGAGGTGCTCACCGAGGAGGACCAGCACCTGGAGCGGATCATGCTGGAGCTTCGGATCTCCGACGGCCTCGCGTTGTCGGCGCTCGACGAGTCCGGGATCAAGGAAGCGAGGGCGGCCGCCGCGGAGGGGCTGCTCGAAGTGTCCGATTTGGACAGTCGGGGCCGCGCGGTGCTGACCGACCGCGGCCGGTTGCTCGCGGATGCCGTGGTCCGGAGGCTGGCCGGCTGAATTTTCGCCCGCCGGGCATAAATCCGTTCGATCGTTTGTTGGGCTAAGCATACGAGCGAGGGAGACGCGTATGCCGCAGGCGGTCAGATACGGCGAACACGGCGGGATCGAAGTGCTGCAGCTGGCCGAAGTGCCTCGGCCGGCGCCGGAATCCGGGCAGGTGCTCGTCCAGGTCCGGGCCGCGGGCATCAATCCGGGGGAAACGAAGATCCGCGTCGGCGCGCTGGCGGAGCGCTGGCCGTCCACCTTCCCGTCCGGGCAGGGCAGCGACCTGGCCGGGGTAGTGGTCGAGCTGGGCGCGGACGTCGAAGAAATCCAGGCGGGGGACGAGGTCGTCGGTTTCGTGCACACCCGCTCCAGCCACGCCGAGTACGTGCTGGTTCCGGCGGAGCATCTCGTGCCGAAGCCGAGCGGGCTTTCGTGGGAGGTCGCGGGCGGGTTGTTCGTGGCCGGAACGACTGCGTACGCCGCGGTCGGGGCCGTGTGCCCGCGCGAGGGCGAGACGGTCGTCGTGTCCGGGGCTGCCGGCGGGGTCGGTTCGCTGGCCGTGCAACTGGCGAAGCTCACCGGCGCGACCGTGATCGGCATTGCCAGCGAAGCGAACCACGAGTGGTTGCGCGAGCACGACGTCGTTCCGATCGCGTACGGCGAAGGGCTCGAAGAGCGGCTCCGGGAGCTGACTGGCGACCAGGTGCACGCGTTCATCGACACTTACGGCGACGGTTACGTCGAACTCGCCTTGCGGCTCGGCGTCTACCCCGGCCGGATCGACACGGTGGTCGACTTCGACGCCGCCGAGAAGTACCGCGTGAAGACCGACGGCAACATCGCCGGGGCGAGCGCCGAGGTCATGCGCGACCTCGTTGCCTTGGCGGACAAGGGATTGCTCGACGTCGAGGTCGCCGCGACGTACCCGCTGGCCGAGGTCCAGGCCGCCTATCGCGAGCTGGAACAGGGCCACACGCGCGGCAAGATCGTGCTCACTTCCTGACCATCGCCGCCAGCCCGGCCACGAACGCCTCCAAGGCGAATTCGAGCCGGGCCTGGCTGGTGTCCGCGTTGAAGAATTCCCCGGCCTGCAACAGGTTCGGGAACGCGCTCGCGGGCAGCGACCGCATGTAGTCCGCCATCTGCCGCTCGCGCTCGCTCATTTTCTCCGGGTCGTAATCGCCGAACGTCCAGCCGCTGGCTTCGTAGGCGAAGGCTTTGGTGTACGTGCTCAACGCGTCGCTGGCGAACATCGCCTGCTGCAGATCCAGGCCGCCCGCGCGCAGCAGCTGAAGCATGACTTCGCCCTGCCGCAAGGAATTCGGCGTCACCGGGATCGGTGTCTGCCACGCGACTTTCGCGATGCCCGGATACGCCACCATCGCCCGGATCTGGTGCCGCACTTGCTCTTTGACCTGTTCGGTCCACCGCTGCGGATTCGGCTCGGGACAGGGCACTTCGCTCAGTGCCGCGTCGAGCAACAGTTCGTCCAGTTCCTCTTTGTTGGCCACGTACGCATAAAGCGACGCGGGCCCGGTCTCCAGCTGCTGCGCGACCCGCCGCATCGAGACGGCGTCAATGCCCTCGGCGGCGAGGATTTCGAGCGCGGTTTTCACGATCAGTTCCTGCGACAGCATCTGCTTCGCGGCGCGCCGGCGCGGGCTCGGCGTCCGGCGCCAGGGCGGGGGCGGTGCGGTCATCCCCGAAGCCTAGACGAACCCCGCACTTGACGCGAACGGTGTTCGTGAGTAGAACTGGACCTCGTACGCGAACGACGTTCGTTAAGGAGAAAAGCATGTCGCAGCACGAAGAAGTCCTGTCCGTTCTCGCCCGTCTCGCCGACGCTTGGAACAGCGGCGACGCGACCGCCTACGGGAACCTGTTCACCGAAGACGCCGACTACGTGACCTTCTTCGGACTCCGGTCCGTCGGCCGCCAGGTGATCGCGGACTCGCATCGCGAGCTGTTCCAGGGACCGCTGAAGGGCTCGAAGCTCACCGGCTGGGGCGAGCCGCGGGTGCGGTTCCTGCGGGACGACGTCGCGGTCGTCGTGACCGGCGGCGGCTCGTCGCTGACCGGGGGCGACGACCCGGCCGCCGAGGGGCGGGAGAGCTCGCTGACCTACGTGCTGGTGCGGGGCGACGAGGGCTGGCGGATCACCGCTTTCCAGAACACGCGGGTCTCGAAGCCGTGGGAAGCATGAGGACGATCGTCGAGGTCTCCGGCGTCGTTCCGGCCGCGCCGACCGAGGTGTTCGCGCGGCTGGAAAGGCAGTTGACGGCTTCGGATTACCCGATGAAGCTGGAAGTCGACCGCTCGCGCCGGTTCCTCGCCGCGCAGGGCGGCTGGTGGTACCGCGGGGAGTACGAGGTCGCCGACGACCCGGCCGGATCCCGCGTCACGCACCGCTTCCGGAACGCCGCGACCGGGCAGTGGTGGGCAGTACTGCTGGCGAACCGGTTCTTCGCCGGGTTCCGGGACCGGGTCGGGGCGGGTTTCCGGGCAATGCTCGCCGAACTCGGGGACGGCGGCACTGGGCGGAACGGGTGAGGGCGCGTACGGTGGGAGACGCGACTTAGGTAAACCTTACTGAAACAGGGGTGTTCGATGGCCGAAGGTCCGGCGCGCAAGGGGAGGACCGCGGTGCGGCTGGAGGTGCTGCGCAAGGAGCACCTCACCCCGCACATGATCCGGATCGTGGCCGGCGGCGAGGGGCTCCGCGATTTCCGCCCGAACGAGTTCACCGACGCGTACGTGAAGGTGATCTTCAAGGTGGACGGGGTGGAGTATCCGGAGCCGTTCGACCTGAACCGGATCCGCGAGGAACTGCCGCGCGAGCACGCGCCGCGGATGCGCACGTACACAGTCCGCTCGTACGACGAGGCGGCGGGCGAACTGGTGCTCGACTTCGTGGTCCACGGCGACGAGGGGCTGGCCGGGCCGTGGGCGCAGCGCGCGCAGCCCGGTGACGAGCTGCTGCTGGCCGGTCCGGGCGGGGCGTACGCGCCGCGCGCCGACGCTGGCTGGCACCTGCTGGTGGGCGACGAATCGGCGGTGCCCGCCATCGCCGCCGCGCTCGAGGCGCTGCCGCCGGGGGCGCTCGCGCACGTGTTCTTGCTGGTGGCGGACAAGTCGGAGCACCAGCCGCTCGCGACGAAGGCCGACGCGCAGGTCACGTGGCTGCACCGCTCGGCGGCCGACGATCTGGTCGCCGCGGTGAAGGCGCTGCCGTGGCCGGGCCAGGACGTGCACGCGTTCGTCCACGGCGAGGCCGGGTTCGTGCGGGAGCTGCGGCGGTACCTGTTCGACGACCGCGGCGTCGCGCGGGACGCGGTGTCGCTGTCCGGATACTGGCGCGAGGGCAAGAACGACGAGGCCTGGCGCGAGGAAAAGGCAGCGGAGCGGAAAACGGCCGCTTCGGCGTAAGGTCGCCGCCATGGCGACCGAGGTGAAGGTGGAGGCCGATCCGGCCGACGCGGGTTTCGACGGGGCACGGCTGCGGCGGATCGACCGGCATTTCGCCCGGTACGTCGACGACGGCTTGCTGCCCGGCTTCCTCGCGGTAGTGAGCAGGCACGGCCGGATCGTGCACGTCGCGTCGCACGGCGCGCGGGATGTCGAGGCCGGTGCCCCGGTCGAGACTGACACGATCTGGCGGATCTTCTCGATGACGAAGCCGGTCACCTCGGTGGCGGCGATGACGTTCGTCGAGGAAGGCCTGATCGACCTCACCGACCCGATCTCGCGGTGGCTGCCGGAATTCGCCGAGCCGCGGGTGTATGCGAAGGGTTCGGCGCTGGCTCCGGTCACCGAGCCGGCGACCGAACCGATCCGCCTGTGGCACCTGCTTTCGCACACCTCGGGCCTCACCTACGGCTTCCACCACACGCACCCGGCCGACGCGATTTACCGCGCCGGCGGGTACGAATGGGGCACGCCGCCGGGGCTGGACCTGGCGAAATGCACCCAGGCGTGGGCGCGGTTCCCGCTCGTCTTCCAGCCGGGTGCGGAGTGGAACTACTCGGTGGCCACCGACGTTCTCGGCCGCCTGGTCGAGGTGCTGGCGGGGAAGCCGCTCGACGAGGTGTTCGCCGAGCGGATCTTCGGCCCGTTGGGCATGACGGATACCGGCTTCTGGACTTCGGACACGGACCGTCTGGCGGCTCTGTATCTGCCTGCGCCCGGGACGAAACAGCTGGTGCGCAACGACGCCTTCGGTGCGGTCGGAACGTCGCGCCCGGCCTGCCTTTCCGGCGGCGGAGGTCTGGTCTCGACGGCGGCTGATTATCACCGGTTTACACAGATGTTGTTGCGCCGCGGGGAATTGGACGGGGTGCGGGTGCTGAGCCCGCGGACGGTCGACCTGATGACGGCCAATCACCTGCCGGGGCATGTGGATCTGGAAGCGTACGGACGGCCGCTGTTCGCGGAGATGCCTTTTGACGGGTATGGGTTCGGGCTGGGGTTCTCGGTCCTGATCGACTCGGTTAAGGCGAAGACTCTTGCCACGCCGGGGGAGTACGCGTGGGGTGGGGCGGCTTCGACGGCGTTCTGGGTGGATCCGGATGAGGACTTGACGGTCGCGTTTTACACGCAGCTGCTGCCGTCGTCGACCCATCCGATCCGGCAGCAGCTGCGGCAGCTGGTTTACCAGGCGATGCTGGACTGATCACGCGGTCAGCTTGGGAATCACCTGCGCCCCATAAGCCGCCAACGTCTCCTCCCGTTCGTCATGCATCAGGTACAGCGCGAACTGGTCCACCCCCAGCTCCGCCAATTCCTCCAGCCGAGCGATGTGCGAAGACGCCGGGCCGAGCAAACAGAACCGGTCCACGATCTCGTCTGGGACGAACGCTGTCGACGGGTTGCCCGCGCGCCCGTGGTGGGAGTAGTCGTAGCCTTCGCGCTCGCGGATGTAGTCGGTCAGCTCGCGCGGCACCGGGCCGGACGAGCCGTAGCGGGACACCAGGTCTGCGACGTGGTTGCCCACCATTCCGCCGAACCATCGCAGCTGTTCCCGTTGGTGTGCCAGGTCTTCGCCGACGTACGCGGGAGCCGCGACGCAGATCGTGATTCCTCCGGGGTCGCGGCCGGCCGCGCGGGCGGCGTCCCGGACCGCGCCGATGGTCCAGCGGGCGATGGCTGGGTCGGCGCATTGCAGGATGAAACCGTCCGCGTGTTCGCCGACGGTTCGCAGCGCCTTCGGGCCATACCCGGCCATCCACATTTCCAGCCGCCCGCCGCGGATCCACGGGATGCGGACCGCGGTGTCGTTCATCGTGACTTCGCGGCCTTCGGCGAGATCCTTGACCACGCGCATGCAGTCGCGCACGGTGGCCAAAGTGGACGGCGGGCGGCCGACGACCCGGTGTGCGGAGTCGCCGCGGCCGATGCCGCATACCGTGCGGTTGCCGAACATGTCGTTGAGCGTCGCGAAGGTCGACGCCATCACCGACCAGTCCCGCGTGCCCGGACTGGTCACCATCGGCCCCACGACCAGCGCGGACGTCGCTTCCAGGATCCGCGCGTAGATCACGAACGGTTCCTGCCACAGCACGCACGAGTCGAACGTCCAGCCGTACCGGAACCCGGCGTCCTCGGCGGCTTTCATCATCCGCACGACCTCCGCCGCGGGCGGGTCGGTCTGCAGCACGATCCCGAAATCCATCAAGCCCTCAATTCAGATACTGATTGAGTTCGCGGGACAAGAACTTCCCGTGCCCGGGGCTGCCGTGGAAGCCATCCGGCGACACCACGACCCGACCGCGCGACAGTACAGTGTGGACCTTCCCGGTGAGTGAAAACCCTTCGTACGCCGAGTAGTCCACGTTCATGTGATGGGTCGCCGCGGACAGGGTCTGGGGCGCGGCGGGGTCGTAAACAACGATGTCCGCGTCCGATCCAGCCGCGATCACGCCCTTGCGGGGGTACAGCCCGAACATCCGCGCGGGCGTCGCCGAGCACGTCTCGACCCAGCGGCCCAGCGAGATCTCGCCCGCGACGACGCCTTGGTGCAGCAGGTCCATTCGGTGTTCGACGCCCGGCATCCCGTTCGGGATCGCCCGGAAGTCGCTGCGCCCCAGCTCTTTCTGGTCCTTGAAGCAGAACGGGCAATGGTCGGTGGACACGACGGACAGGTCGTTGGTGCGCAACCCGCGCCACAGGTCGGCCTGGTGCGATTTCTCCCGCAGCGGCGGGGAAGCCACGAACTTGGCGCCTTCGAAATCGGGCTTCGCCAAGTCCTCAATGGACAGATACAGATACTGCGGGCAGGTCTCGGCGAAGACGTTCTGCCCGTTATCCCGCGCTTCGGCGACCGCGGCGAGCGCCTGTGAGGCCGACAGATGCACGATGTACAGCGGTGAACCGGTCACCTGCGCGAGCCGGATCGCCCGTGAGGTCGCCTCGCCTTCCAGTTCGGGAGGCCGGGTCAGGCCGTGCTGTACCGGGTCGGTGTGTCCGGCGGCGACTGCCTGCGCGGCCAGCTCGTCGATCGCGATGCCGTTTTCCGCGTGCATCATGATCGTCGCGCCGATCTCGCGCGCCTGCTGCATGGCGCGCAGGATTTCCCCGTCGGTGGAGTAGAAAACGCCGGGGTAGGCCATGAACATCTTGAAGCTGCCGACGCCGCCGTCGACGCACCCGCGCATTTCCTTCAAAGTGGAGTCGTTGACGTCCGACACGATCATGTGGAACCCGTAGTCGATCGCGCAGTTGCCGTCCGCTTTGGAATGCCACTTGTCCAGCGTGGACAACAACGACGTTCCCTTGGCCTGCACGGCGAAGTCGATGATCGTCGTCGTCCCGCCCCACGCGGCGGCGATGGTACCGGTCTCGAAGGAGTCGACGGAATGCGTGCCGCCGAACGGCATTTCCATGTGCGTGTGCGCGTCGATTCCGCCGGGCAGGACGTACTTGCCGGTCGCGTCAAGAGTTTCGTCGCCGGTCAGCGTGCCGGGAGCGCCTACCGCCGCGATGGTTTCGCCGTCCACCAGCACGTCGGCGGCGACCGCGCCGGACGGCGAAACTACTTGCCCGCCTTGGATCAGGGTGGTCATCAGGCCTCCGCGAGCGGGCCGTAGCTGTCCGGGCGGCGGTCGCGGTAGAACTGCCACAGGTCGCGGACCTCGGCGAGCCTGCCCATGTCGAGGTCGCGGACCACGATCTCCTCCTCGGTGTCCGACGCCGCCTCGCCGACGAGCTGGCCGCGTGGGTCCGCGAAGTACGATTGTCCGTAGAAGTCGTTGTCGCCCAGCGGTTCCACACCGACCCGGTTGATCGTGCCCACGTAGTACTCGTTCGCTACCGCCGCCGCTGGCTGCTCAAGCCGCCACAGGTACTCCGAGAGTCCACGGCTCGTCGCCGACGGGTTGAACACGATCTGCGCCCCGGCCAACCCGAGTGCGCGCCAGCCTTCGGGGAAGTGGCGTTCGTAGCAGATGTACACGCCGATCCGGCCGACCGCGGTGTCGAAGACCGGATAACCGAGGTTGCCCGGCTTGAAGTAGAACTTCTCCCAGAATCCCTTCACCTGCGGAATGTGGTTCTTGCGGTGCATTCCGAGGTATTTCCCGTCGGCGTCGATCACCGCGGCGGTGTTGTAGTAGACGCCTGGCTGTTCCTGTTCGTACATCGGCACCACGAGCACCACGCCGTGCCGCTCGGCGACCTCCTGCATGAGCTTCGTGGTGGGGCCGTCCGGGATCGCCTCGGTGTAGGAGTAGAAGTCCGCGTCCTGCACCTGGCAGAAATACGGGCCGTAGAAAAGTTCCTGCAGGCACACCACCTGCGCGCCTTGCGAAGCCGCCTTGCCGATGGCATCGACCGCGTTCGCGATCATCGACTCCTTGTCACCCGTCCACCGCTGCTGGATCAAGCCGGCTCGGACCGTGTCAGACACTGGTTTCCTCCTCGTTCCGGTGCGCGTTCAAGGGAAGGCTGAACAGGATGTAGGCGAGGAAAGCGCCGACAAATCCTACTGCCCAGTTGTAGTCGTACAAAGGCTTCAGGAACGGAATCAGGCCGTCCGCCGGGAACGGACCGCCGTAGGCGCCGCCCACCGCGAGCACCGCGCCGATCAGCGTCGCGACGAGCGCGCGCCAGTGCCAGCCCGCGGTGAACCAGTACTGCCCGCTCGGCAGGTACAGGTCGGCCAGCTTCAGCCGGGTCCGTTTCACCACCCAGTACCCGGCGACGAGCACCCCGGCGACCGCGCCGAGCAGCCCGCCGTAGAAGCCGAGCCAGGCGAAAATGTAGATGTCCGGGTCGGAGTAGAGCCGCCACGGCTGGATCAGGATGCCGATCACGCCGGTGATCAGCCCGCCGAGCGCGAAGGTGATCCGCTTCGGGAAAGCGTTGGAGAAATCGTAGGACGGGCTGACGACGTTCGCCGCCAGGTTGGCCGAGATCGTCGCCAGCACCAGCGCGATCAGCGCGACGACCACCACGACCGGGCTGGAGAACTTGTCCGCCAGCTGCGCCGGGTCCCAGATGTCCTGCCCGTAGAGCACGTGCCCGCCGGACGTGGTGAGGATGGCGACGACCGCGATGAACGTCATCGTCGTCGGCAGCCCCAGGACCTGGCCGCGCATCTGCTTGCGCTGGCTGCCGCCGAAGCGGGTGAAGTCCGGCATGTTCAGCGACAGCGTCGACCAGAACGCGATCATCGCCATCAGCGACGGCGCGAACACCTTCCAGAACCCCGGCCCCCAGCCGAGTTTCCCGCTGTCGTGCAGGATCGGGCCGAGCCCGCCCGCCTTCACCAGCACGTAGCCGAGCAGGATCAGGAACCCGACCGACACCAGCGGAGCGGTCCAGTTCTCGAACTTGCGGACCGCCTCCATGCCGCGCCAGATGATCAGCATCTGCACGAGCCAGAACACCGCGAACGACAGCCACATCGTCCAGTGCTGCCCGGCGATCACCGCCGAATCGCGCCACCCGGATCCGGCGAGGCGCCCGACGATCACGTAGATCGCCTCGCCGCCCACCCAGGTCTGGATGCCGAACCAGCCGCACGCGATGAACGCGCGCAGCAACGCGGCGAGGTTCGCGCCGCGCAGGCCGTAGAACGCGCGGGCGAACACCGGGAACGGGATGCCGTATTTGGTGCCCGCGTGGCTGTTGAGCAGCATCGGCGCGAGCACGATCAGGTTCCCGATGGTGATCGTGATCAGCGCCTGCAGCCAGTTCATGCCGAGCGCGATGAGCGACGCGGCCAGTGCGTACGAGGGGATGTTGTGCGCCATCCCCATCCACAGCGCGAAATAGTTGTAGGTCGTCCAGGTCCGCTTCTCGACCGGGACCGGGGCCAGTTCGTCGTTGAAGAACCGGCTGCCTCGCAGCGCCCGCACGTCGCCGAGGTCCACCCGGCTGTGCTCACGTGTCGTCGGCTCCATTGCGGAATCCTGCGCGCCGGGCGGGGGCCGGGGGCAGAGACAGACTGTTCACTGTTCGGACGCCCTTGGCGCAGTCTGTCGATTGCGCCGAACCGGGCCCGAGTGCATGACCTGCGTCACAACCCGCTCGTGACGCGCGCGCAAACCGGCGGAAACATCTCCACCGGATCTCCACAGCTCACCCGGATGGCCTCCACGGCGATTGCTTAAAGTCGGCGGCATGGACAACGGGGGAAGACGGGTGCTGGTCGTCGAGGACGACCTCACCATCGCCGCGTCGATCGATGCCCGGCTGAGCGCGGAGGGGTTCTCCGTGACCGTCGCGCACGACGGTCCCGCGGCGGTCGAGGCGGAGGCGGCGACCAGTCCCGACCTGGTGGTTCTCGACGTGATGCTGCCCGGGTTCGACGGTCTCGAGGTGTGCCGCCGGATCCAGGCGCGACGGCCGGTGCCGGTGCTCATGCTCACCGCGCGTGCCGACGAGGCCGACCTGCTGGTCGGCCTCGGCGTCGGCGCGGACGACTACCTCACGAAGCCGTTCTCGATGCGCGTGCTGTCCGCGCGGATCCAGGCGCTGCTGCGGCGGGTCGAGCGGTCTTCGGCGGCGGCGGAAGACCGGATCGTGCTGGGGGACCTGGAGATCGACATCGCTGAACGGCGGGTTCGCCGAGGGGGCGAACCCGCCCAGCTGACGCCGATCGAATTCGACCTCCTGGTGCATTTCGCGCGCCGGCCGCGCGCGGTCCAGCCGCGGGAACGGCTGCTGAGCGAGGTGTGGGACTGGGACGTGCAGGCGACCGGAGCCGGTACCCGGGCGGTGGACAGCCACATCAAGGCACTGCGGCGGAAACTGGGGGCCGATTTGATCCGGACGGTGCACGGCGTCGGATACGCGTTGGAGGTTCCCGCGTGAGAGTGCTGGTGGCGAAAGCTGTCGATCTGCTGCCGAGGCCGCTCGACCCGATCCGGTCGGTGAAGCTGAAGCTGGCGATCCTGATGGTGGCGTCCGGCGCGATCGCGTTCGGGTTCTTCCGGTACCAGATCGGCTGGCTGCCGCCGCAGACGACGGTGATGGCCATGGTGATCGCGTTGGTGACGTCGCAGATCCTGGCACACGGCATGACCCGTCCGCTGCGCGAAATGACCGCCGCCGCCGGCGAAATGGCGAAGGGTGATTACACCCGCCGGATCCGCGCCACCGCGCGCGACGAGGTCGGCTCGCTGGCGGCTGCGTTCAACCAGATGGCCGCCGATCTGTCCACTGCGGACCAGCAGCGCCGGGAACTGATCGCGAACGTCTCGCACGAACTGCGGACGCCGATCACCGCGCTGAACGCCGTCCTGGAGAACCTGGTCGACGGCGTCGCCTCGCCGGATCCCGCGACGCTGCGCACCGCGCTGAACCAGACCGAACGACTGGGCAGGCTGGTCACCGAACTGCTGGACCTGTCGCAGATCGACGCCGGAACCCTGCCGCTGGACCGATCGACGGTCGACCTGGCGGACCTGCTCGCCGAGGTCGCCGCCGAGGCGGAGGCGATGGCCGCGGCGGCGGGCCGGGGAGTCCGGTTCACGGTCTCGGTGACCCCGCCGGGAGCGACGGTGCCCGCCGATCGGGAGCGGCTGTACCAGGTCGTGGTGAACCTGCTGGAGAACGCCGCGCGGCACGGTCCGGCCGGGGGAGAGGTGGCGGTGGTGGCCCGGGTCGAGGCCGGGGAGGCGCGGATCGAGGTGCACGACCAGGGGCCGGGGATCGCGGAACCGGACCGGGACCGGGTGTTCGAGCGGTTCACCCGGGGAGAACGCGCCGGGGGCGGCGGGACCGGGCTCGGGCTGGCGATCGTGCGATGGGTGGTGGAACTGCACGGCGGGACGGTCGCGGTGGTCGACGCGGAACCCGGCCGGGCGGCTGCTGGGGGCGGCGGCGGGCCGGGGTGCCGGATCCGGGTGACGTTGCCTGCTTGAGCCAGGCTTTGCGTCAGTGATTGAGCTGCCGTCGGGATGGAGACGAGGGGGCGCGGCTAGCTGCAGTGGCGCGCTGCTCGACGGGGCTGCCGGGCTCAAGGTGATGGGGGAAGCAGCGGCCGGGCGCTGAGGTCGGTGGTTGATCGCGGTCGGCTGACAGGTCCTTCCGCGGATCTTCGCTGGCCGAGTGCTTCCGTTCCCCGCAGCGACTCCGCTGAAGCACCTCGGCCAACCGGCTCCCGAGCTCTCCTGAACCTGCCCATTTCTCCTTGTCGGGAGCGAAGTCCCGGCCGATGTTTGCTAATGCGAAGAGAGGTTTCATGTCCGAGGACGTCGAAGTCCGGCCCGCGCACGCCGTTCCGCCCGGGATTGTGGTGATCGACCAGCGGCGGTCGGGACCGCGGCCGTTGTTCGCCCGGGCCGAGGCAGCGGTGCCGGGCGGCGCGAGGCTGGCGGCGGTCGCCGTCGCGCTGGTCGCTGCCGCGCTGGTTCCGGTCGACCGGCCGGGGATCGGGTGGGTGGTGTCGGCGGCGCTGGCGGGCGTCGCGGTGCTGGTCGTGCGGGTGGGGCAGGGGCCGCGGTGGCGTCGCGCGGGGTGGGGAGCGCTGGCGATCGCGTTGCTGGGCGTCGGATCGGTGCGGGCGGCGGACTGGTTGTTCGTGCTGTGCGTGCTGGCGGCGGGAGTCGCGGCGTCGCTCGCGGTGGTCGGCAGGCGAACCGTGCACGGCACCACCTACGACGCCCTCGCGATTCCCCTTGAAGCTTTCCGCGCGGTGCCGTGGGTGCTTCGCCGCACGCGGCGTCCGGGGCGTGGCCAGGCGCGGGTTTTCGCGGCGGTGCTGGTGTCCGCGCTGGTGGTGGTCGTGTTCCTCCCACTGCTGATCAGCGCGGACGACACCTTCGCGCACTTCGTCGGCGACCTCGTCCCGACCGTGCGACCCGATTCGGTTTTCCAGTGGGCGTTGGTGTTCGCCGTGACCTTCGGCGGTGCCGCCGGTGCCTTCCTGATCTCCGCGGACCCCTTGCCGGAACGGGAAAACCGGACGTCCACGGTCGGCGACCGTCTGCTGTGGACGGCGGCGTTGGCCACGCTGGCGTTCCTGTTCACCGTCTACGTCCTGGTGCAGGCGGTAGCCCTCTTCGGCGGCACGGACTACGTCCTCCGCACCGACGGCCTCACCTCGGCCGACTACGCCCGCGGCGGCTTCTGGCAGCTCTGCGCCTGCACGGTCCTGACGCTCGGCATCATCACCGCGGCCCTGCGCTGGGCCCCGAAAACCAGCCGCTCCGACCGGATTCTGCTGCGTTCGCTGCTCGGCGCCTTGGCGGTGCTGAGCCTGGTGCTGGTGCTGTCGGCGTTGAGTCGCATGTGGACTTACCAGCAGGCTTACGGGTTCACCGTGCTGCGCGTGGTGGTGGAGGTGTGCGAGATCTGGCTGGGCGTGGTGTTCCTGCTGACGGTCGCGACGCTGGGCACGCTCCGCGCGAGGTGGCTGCCCCGGGCGGCGATCGCGACCGGGGCACTGGCACTGCTCGGGCTGGCCGCGGCGAACCCGGAAGCCTTGATCGCGGACGCCAACCTGGACCGGGCGGCGCACGGCAAGCCGCTGGATGTCCGCTACCTGAGCCGGTTTTCCGCGGATGTGGCCCCGGTCGTGGCGCAGCGCCGTCCCGACGCGGCCTGCCTGTTGCGCCCGATCGCCCGGACGCTCCCCGACGACGCTTGGCCTGCCTGGAACTTGAGCCGTTCCCGGGCCAGGGAGATCGTCCGGTCGCAGGCGCCGTGCGAATGACGGGCCTTGTTTCACTTCCGGGCCACGGTCAGCCGCCAGTCGACCACGGGGTTTTCGTGCTGCGGGAGATGTTCGGAGCGGCGCACCGCGCAGCGATGGCGCACCAGGTCGCGGCGCTCCGCCGGGGTCAGTTCCGCATCGCCGAACAGGCTTTCCTCGTCGATGTCCACGTTCGCGTCGACGTTGAACCGGTAGGCGTCCGCGGTCAGGTAGTCGCGGCGGAAAGACGTCTTCCATTGCGAATTGTGCCCCCAGCCGAGCGATCCGTCGTTGGTCGGCCGATGGCGGCGGAGGAACGTATCCTCCAGCATCGACCGGTCCGCGATCCTGGCTGTCGCAAGGCGTTCCCCGGCCCGCACGGTGACACCGGCCCGGCCGAACAGCAGTTCGCCGAGCATGAGGCACGGCCATCGTTCGGCGACGATCTCGATCGGCCCGTCCGGATCATCGCTCTGCTCGACGGCCGCGATCTCGTGAAAGAACGGATCGAACCGCGCGACCTCGACCTGTCGCAGGCCCAGCGCGGAGAAAAAGCTGAGGTATTCCTCCGCGGTGACGCGCACTTCGTGCTCGGGCAGGTGCAATCGGTGCGCCCACGGCGGTTCGGTTCCGTCCGGAAGACCGGACTGGAAGCTCAGCAGCAGGAGATCGCTGATCCGGCTGAGTGCGTACGCTTGCTCGAGCAGGTCGCCCCAGACGTATTCCGTCCGCTGCCATTCTCCGCAGACCGCCAGCGGGACGAGCAGTTCGCGTGCGGCGTCCGCATGCTTGTCGAGCCACGGGGAAAGCACGTCCGAGAACAACGCCGGGCCGGTGTGGTCGTGCACAACGTCGTACAGCTCGCGGAAGGTCGTCGGGGCCAGCATGACGCCGCAGCCTACGCGGAATTGCGACGGCGACCCACCGAATTGTTCAGTGCGGCAACCGCTTCCGCCTCTGTCCGAGGAACGGCCCGGCGGCTTTCGCCGTTCGCGACCGCCGGGCCGACCAGACCGCGCAGCCTAAAGCGCGAACACCCCGTTCGACTGGCTGTCCGCCGCGCACTTGTTCGGGTACGTCGCGCGATAGGTCACCCGCGTGCCCCGCCAGCTGCCCAGCGCCGTGACGTCCACCGGCGAGTAGATCATCGTGCACTTCTGCCGACGCGGGGCAATCCGGGCGAAATCGCCGTTGACCGCGGTGAGGGTCGCGCAGGCGCTGTCGCGGTGGCGGTGCGTGCCGCCGGTGGGGTCGCAGGTCAGGGACGCGCTCGTGACGCGCCCGGAGGTTTCGTGCACGGTCAGCTGCATCGCGGACTCCGGGACGTGCGGGGCGGCCAGGCCGCCGAATCCGATCAGGGCGGCCGCGACCGGAGCGAAAGAAGAGAACACCATACGAGGGATATCGGCTCGCCGAACCCGATCACTGTGCTCCTCGTCCGGGTGGGTTTTCCTCGCTCGGACGGGTGGCGTTCCCGAGGTCGTGCGCGAGTAACGCCACGTACAGCGACAACATCGACTCCGGATCTTCCAGTCGCACTCCCAGCACCTGTTCGATGCGCGCGAGTTGCTGGTAGTAGGCCGTCCGCGAGGTGTGGGCGGCGACGGCTGCGGCGGACTTGTTGCCGCCGTGTGCGCAGTAGTGGCGCAGAGCCGGAACGAGGCGGCTGCCGGAAGCGGCGTCACGTTCGAGGAGCGGGCCCAGCTCTCGCGCCGCGAAGGCGTGTACGCGTTCGTCTTCGGCGAGAAGGTGGAGCAGGCCGCGTAGCCGAACATCCTTGAGACGATGGAACGGTTGGCCGTCGTCCTCGTCGAGAGCAGCGGCAGCGACATGCGCGGCTTCGACCAAAGTACGTTGTGCCTCAGCAGGTCCAGTGACCGTCGTGCCGACGCCGAGCGCGGCGGGGGCGGAAGCGCGCGCGTCGTGAATGTCGGTGGCTAGCCGCTGAAGCACGGCGTCGGCGTTGGCTTCCGGCGAAAGCGCGAGAAGCGCGCGTACGGCGGTCTCGTCGGTCGAAACCAGCGCGGACACCTTCGCGCGGCGCGTCGCGAGCGCGGTGGCTTCAGCCAATTCGCGCAACAGCGGCGGTGTAGACAGCGTCGGTCGCGTAGTTGCGGTTATGCGCGGCCGTACCGCGAGGCCGACCAGCTGTCGTCCCGTCAGCGGCACCGCGAGCGCAGAAGAGCGCGCGAGGATTTCCGCGGTCGGCGCGGGCGAATTCAGCAGTTCGGTCAACACCGCGCGGTGCGCTTGCCGTTCGAGAGTGTCGGAGTCGCGCGCGACGAGGCGATGCACCGCGAGCGCGGACGCCGCTCGTTCGGCGACCACCTGGTACCGATGCGGCGGCGGCTCGGCGCACACCAGGACCAGCCGTCCCCAGTCGTGCCCGCGCGCGCCGACCACGGTGACCAGCCAGCCCGCCGCCGAGTGGTAGCCGGTGCGCTCGCCGACCTGCACCACCCGCGACCGCGCCGGCCAGCCGATCAGCAGCTCGCCCGGGTCCGTGCCCGCCGTGTCGTAGGCGAGGACTTCGTGTTCGAGGGTTTCCAGCACGGCCGGCTGTTCGGTCAACCGCGCCACCTCGGCCAGCACCGCGGCGGGCTCGGCTCCGGCCACGGTCAGCGACGTGAACGTTTCGTGCACCCGTTCCGCCGCCCGGAGCTCGGCGAGCTGCGCGTCCACGATCATTCCGTTCACCGCCTCGGTCACCGCGACATAGCGCGTCTCGCGAGACAGCGTCACCAACGGCAATCCACGCTGCTCGGCCGCCGTGACGAGGGCGCGCGGCAGCCGGTCGTTCCAGTGCCGCACCAGCTCGACGACCAGGCCCGCGACACCCACTTCGGCGAGGTCGGCGACGTACCGGGTCAGCGTCGCGTCGTCGTCGGGCAGCGCGACCCCCGTGGTGAGCACGAGTTCTCCGCCGCGCAGCAGGTGCGCGATGTCGGCGACCTCGGCGGCGTGCGCCCAGCGGACCCGCTGTTCGAGCCCGGTGCTGCCCGCGACGACGCGCGGACAGCCCTGGCGCAGCACCGGCAACGCGAGCGCCTCGGCGACGGTCGGGTACATCGGTCCCCCTTGCTGGCCGGCAGGGCACAGACTGTACGGCGGAGAGGGGTAGTCCGTACACGTTGTCGATGGCGGACCCGGGCGCCTCGCCCGGAGACTCGTGGGCACCCGACCGGAAGGAGCGGACGTCGTGACCGACCGCATCAGCCATTGGATCGACGGCAAGCCGGTCGTCGGCGCCGGACGCACCGGCGACGTGTACGACCCGGCGACCGGCCAGGTCAGCGCGCAGGTGGACTTCGCCGGACCGGCCGAGGTGGACCAGGCGGTAGCCGCCGCGACCGCTGCGTTGCCAGGCTGGCGGGGCACGTCGCTCGCCGGGCGGACGCGCGTGCTGTTCGCCTTCCGCGAGCTGCTTCAGGCGCGCAAACACGAACTGGCGAAGATCGTGACGAGCGAACACGGCAAGGTCGAATCGGACGCGGCGGGCGAGGTCGCGCGGGCGATCGAGAACGTCGAGTACGCGTGCGGCGCGGCGCAAATGCTCAAGGGCGGGTTCAGCGAAAACGCTTCCACGGGCGTCGACGTCTACTCGATCGCGCAGCCGCTCGGCGTGGTCGGGGTGATCTCGCCGTTCAACTTCCCCGCGATGGTGCCGCTCTGGTTCGTGCCGAACGCGCTGGCGTGCGGCAACACTGTCGTGCTCAAGCCGAGCGAAAAGGACCCGTCCGCGGCGCTGTTCATCGCGGAGCTTCTTGCCGAAGCGGGCCTGCCGTCCGGCGCGTTCAATGTGCTGCAGGGCGACAAAGTCGCGGTCGACGGACTGCTCGCGCACCCGGACGTCAAGGCGATCTCGTTCGTCGGTTCCACCCCGATCGCGCGCTACGTCTACGAAACCGGCACCAGCCACGGCAAACGCGTCCAGGCGCTCGGCGGGGCGAAGAACCACATGATCGTGCTGCCGGACGCCGACCTGGACCTGGCCGCGGACGCCGCCGTGTCAGCCGGTTTCGGATCGGCGGGGGAGCGGTGCATGGCGGTGTCGGTGGTGGTCGCCGTCGAGCCGATCGCGGACGAACTGGTGGCCAAGATCGTTGACCGGATGCGAAAACTGCGCGTCGGAGACGGCCGTAAACCGTCGTCGGAGATGGGCCCGCTGGTCACGAGGGCACACCACGAGCGCGTTTCGTCCTATGTGGACACCGGAGTCGCCGAAGGCGCGGAACTGGTGATGGACGGCCGGGGCGTGGAAGCAGACGGCGCGGACGACGGATTCTGGCTGGGCCCCACACTTTTCGACCGCGTCACACCCAGTATGGCGGTGTACACCGACGAAATCTTCGGCCCAGTGCTGTCCGTCGCGCGAACGACGAGCTTCGACGACGCGCTGGCCCTCATCAACGCCAACCCCTACGGCAACGGAACCGCCATCTTCACCGGCGACGGCCGGGCCGCGCGCCGCTTCCAGAACGAGGTCGAGGTAGGCATGGTGGGCGTCAACGTGCCCATCCCGGTGCCAGTCGGCTACTACTCGTTCGGCGGCTGGAAGGACTCCCTGTTCGGCGACACGCACGCGTACGGTCCGGAAGGATTCCACTTCTTCACGCGGACGAAGGTGGTGACGTCCCGTTGGCCGGACACCTCGCACGCGGGGGTGAACCTGGGGTTCCCGAAGAACTCGTGACCCGGGTTCACCACACGCCGTTCTCGCCGACGATGCTCGCCACCGCGCCGCTGTTCCCGAACAGGCACACCGCGATGACCCGCTCGGCGGCCAGCCGTTTGCCCCGGGCCGGGTTGACTGTGTGGGTGCGGCCGCCCACGCGGAGCTGCCATTTCTCGATGGTGCCCGGGCCGCGCGGGGTGTGCTTGAACCCGACCGGGTAGTCGTCGGTGATCGGACCGGCGCCGAAATCGTGCGCCGGCCCGGGGAGAACTGTCAGCGGCGCGCGGCAGTCGGCGAACTGCCGCCGCCCGAACCGGATCGCCAGCACGAGGATGACCAGGGCGACCGCCACCGCCACCAACGCGGACGCGGTGAAGCCGGACTTGGCGACCGCGACGACCGCGATCGCCACCTCGATCGCGACGAACACCCAGATCGCCCAGAAGAACCAGCCCAGGGCCTCGCCGCGCTGGCTCCGGTGCAGCCTCCCGGCGAGGTTGGCGGCGGCGATCTCTCCGGGGTCGGCCTTCGCGGTCACGCCGCGACCACGTTGACCAGCAGCTTGCTGCGTGGCGCGAAGACCGCGCCGTTGGTGCGGCCGCCGAGCACCCGGCTCTTCAGATCGGGATCGAGCCGATAGCGCTTGCCGTTCACGACGAGGTAGGTGAAGGGGATCCGTTCCGTGATCTCGTACAGGTACATCGGGGGCAGGACGCCGGACGGGCGGTGCTGCACGTGCCCGAAATCGTGCGTCAGGCCGGGCACCACGGTGACCTTGCCCTCGCGCCAGTCCGCCGTCCGCCGCCAGATCGCGCGCCCGGGATACACCGCGAGGACGAGCCACACCAGCGACATCACGAACAAGGGCGCGTTCTGCGACCAGTACGAGGTCAGCGGCTCGTGCAAGAAGGCGGCGAGGTCGTTGGACGTCCGGATCTCCGAGGGGCTCATGCCGATCTTGATCGGCGTCAGGACCGCCAGCGCGATGAGGACGAGAAGCACCACGACGAGCGTCCAGAAGTTGCCGTCCAGCACCATCCGCCGCTGGGACGGATGCAGTTTGCCTTCGCGGTTGGCCTGGTCCGCGGCTGCCTGCACCGCTTGCTCGGTCACTCGCCGGAGCCGCCCTTCGCCTCTTCGGCCTTGCGTTCCTTCTCCGATGTTTCGGATGCTTCCGAGTACCGGTCGTACTGTTCGTTCTCCTGCCGCCGGGTTTCGGCCCCAACGCCTGCCGTGTCGGCGGGGCTCCACTTCGGAGCGCCGTCCTTCGCTTCTTCCCACGCCTTCGGGCTCAGCACCTGGCGTCCGTCCTCCGAGTAGGTGTCGCCCCACTCGTTGACCCGATCCTTCACCTTGCCGCTCAGCGGTGACTGGACCCAGTCCTTGGCGTTTTCCTTCCAGCGCTCGGCCTTGTCCGCGGCGGACTCGGCCTTGCCCGCGTCCTTCAGCTCCCCGGCCTTCTTCTCCAGGTTCACGCCGACGTCGACACTCTTGTCCGCGATCTTGTCCGCTGCCTTGCCCGCCTTGCGCATCGCGTTCGCCAGCTGCTCGATCGCCGCCTTCGACTTGCCCGCGCTCTCCGCGAGCTTGTCCAGCTTCTCCACGACCTTCGCGATCCGGGTGCCGATCTTCTCCGCCAGGATCCCGCCCTCGACGACGGTGTCGGCGATGAACGCGGCGACCGTCCCGCCGAAGGTGCACCACGACGAGGCGAGCGCGGCGATGCCCTTGACGATCAGCTCGCCGACGAACGACGAGATCATGTCGCGGATCAGCCCGCGTTCGGTGCCGACCAGCGCGGCGGCGACGTTCATCCCGGTGGACGCGCCGTTCGCCTGCCCGGCCGCGTTGCGGAGCTTGCCCGCGTAGTCCTTCGCCCGGCCCTGGTAGGCCTGGCCGCCCTGGCCCTGGAAGTTCGGGGCCACCTTGGCTGCGGCCTGCTCGTACTTGTCCGCGCTTTCGGCGAGCTGCTTCCCGATGTTCGCCCAGGTCACGGCCTTGGCGGTGACCGCTTCGGGATTGCCGGCGAGCTGGTCGAGGCCCTCCTTGAGGAAGCTGATGTGCTCGATCAGCCAGCCAACGCCCGCGCTCGCGAGGCTGCCGAGCGGGTCCATCGCCACGCCGAGCAGGTCGAGGCCGTCAGTGGCGACGTCAACGGCGAAATTGCCCCAGTCGCCGTGGCGGAAATCGGTCTGTGTCGCGGAGAGATCGTTGACGATGCCGGCACCGGAGGTCTGGGCGTTGAGGTTGTCCAGTTCGTTCGAGGACGACCCCATGTTCGTGGTCGGGCCGCTCGGCGACTCGGACTTCGCGACCAGTGGGTTTTCTTGCGTCTCGGTCATTCCGGCAGCTCCTTGCCGAGGCCGTTGATGTGGCCGACAGTCTGTTGCTCGTGCGTGTCGTAGTGGTCGTGTGCCTGTTGCAGAAGGCCCGCGATCTCGTCGCCCTCTTGGCCGAGCTGCTTGACACACGAGGTCGCGGCCGACATCCAGAGCTGCAGCGGCATCGCGAACACCTGGCCGACGATGCCGAACGCGTCGTCGCCGAACGACTGGCCGGAGTCGGTGGCCTGCGCCGCGGTGTGCACGCCCGCCGCGATGTTCTCGACCTCGCTCTTGTGCTCGCGCAGCGACGGGAGGTCGACGTGCGGTCCGGTCATCAGTTCCTCCCCAGGAACGAGCCGCCGCCGTAGTAGTCGTCGTCATCGGCCGGGTCAGCCGCCGGGCGGGCGGGCCGGGCCGGCGGGGCCGCGGGCCGGGCGGGCGGAGCGGCATCGTCCTGGGCGTCGAAGAATTGCGGCTGCGGTGTCGAAGGCGCGGCCGGTTCCTCTGGAATCTCCGGTTCCGGGATCTGTTCTTCGAGGAATTTCATCGCGTCGCTGTGCTCGCCGATCACCGGGGCCATGATCGCGGTCAGCTGCTGCGCCGCCTGGGCCTGGGCGCGCCGTGCGGTGGCCAGCACGGCGGCGGCGAGCGCGGCGCGCGGCATCTCGTCCGCGCGCGAGCCGAACTGGAGTTCCTGCAGCGCACCGGCGGTGTTGACGGTCGCGGTGACCGCGCCGTCCTGGCTCGTCGCGGTCGCCGACACGTGCTTCAGCTGTTCCTGCGCCTCGGCGGCCCGCTGCCGGATTTCGGCGATTTCGGGAGAAAGTGCGTTCATGTCGGCCGCTGCTTTCGGATCGAGTGGTTCATAGTCTTTCCGAGGCAGAAAACCGGGTTCCGGTTCCCCGTGCAAGCTAAGATCCGAGTTGCCCGGTTCGTCGCTATTAAAAATTGTTTGCCCGCCATTTACCCGGCGCTGTCCGGACCGGAGGGCGCGCCGGGCACTCCGGGGTCCGTAAACTCGTTGTGAGTAGCAGGAGGACCGCGAAGGAGGTGCCGGTGGCGAACACGGACGAGCGTCGCTTCGAGGTGCTGCGCGCGATCGTCGCCGACTACGTCTCCAACCAGGAGCCGGTCGGGTCGAAGACGATCGTCGAGCGGCACAACCTCGGCGTTTCCAGTGCCACCGTGCGCAACGACATGGCCGCTCTCGAGGAAGAGGGGTACATCGCCCAGCCGCACACCAGCGCCGGGCGGATCCCCACCGACAAGGGCTACCGGCTGTTCGTCGACCGGCTTTCGGAGATCAAGCCGCTCTCGACCGCCGAGCGCCGCGCGATCACCAATTTCCTCGACTCCGGCACCGACCTCGACGACGTGCTGCGCCGGTCGGTCCGGCTGCTCGCGCAGCTCACCCGCCAGGTCGCGGTGGTGCAGTACCCGATGCTCACCAACACCGTGGCGCGCCACCTCGAAGTGGTCCCGCTCACCCCGGCGCGGCTCATGCTCGTGCTGATCACCGACTCCGGCCGGGTGGACCAGCGCACCGTCGACCTCGGCGACGTGGTCACCGAGGAGACCGTGCTGCGGCTGCGCACCGTGCTCAACGGCGCGCTCGCCGGGCGGCGCCTCGCCGACGCCGCGGCGAACGTGGCCGAGCTGCCCGAGGCCGCCCCCGCGGACCTGCGCGACCACCTCACCCGGATCTGCACCATGCTGGTCGAATCGCTGGTCGAGCACCCGGAAGAGCGGATCGTGCTCGGCGGCACCGGCAACCTCACCCGCAACGTCGCGGACTTCCCCGGTTCGCTGCGCCAGGTGCTCGAAGCGCTCGAGGAACAGGTGGTGGTGCTGAAGCTGCTCGCCGCGGCCCGCAACCCCGGTGCGGTCACCGTGCTCATCGGTGAGGAAAATGAAGACGAGCAGATGCGCAGCACCTCGGTCGTGTCCATCGGCTACGGCCGGGACGACATGCTGCTCGGGGGAATGGGCGTCGTCGGGCCGACCAGGATGGACTACCCCGGCACGATCGCGGCGGTCCGCGCGGTCGCCAACTACGTGGGGCAGATCCTGTCCGGCCGCTGACCGGCGGCGAGGGCGGAACACGAAGGAGAAGGCAGAGCAACGTGGCGAGGGACTACTACGGGATCCTCGGGGTGGCCAAGAACGCGAGCGATCAGGAGATCAAGCGCGCGTACCGCAAGCTGGCCCGTGAACTGCACCCCGACGTGAACCCGTCGGAGGACGCCCAGCACCGCTTCGGCGAGGTGACCACCGCGTACGAGGTGCTCTCCGACCCGCAGAAGCGCAAGATCGTCGACCTCGGCGGCGACCCGATGGACGGGGGCGGCCGCGGCGGAGGCGGCGGCGACCCGTTCGCGGGCTTCGGCGGGCTCGGCGACATCATGGACGCGTTCTTCGGCGCCGCGGGCGGAGGCGGCGGCCGGGGACGGGGGCCGCGCAGCCGCGTGCAGCCCGGTTCCGACGCGCTGATCCGGCTCGGCCTCACGCTCGAGGAGTGCGCGACCGGCGTCGACCGCGAGATCACCGTCGACACCGCGATCGTGTGCGACCTGTGCCGCGGCGCGGGAACCGCCGAGGGCACGAGCACCAAGACCTGCGACACCTGCGGCGGGGCCGGCGAGGTCCAGTCCGTGCAGCGGTCGTTCCTCGGCCAGGTCGTCACCGCGCGCCCGTGCCCGGTGTGCCGCGGCTTCGGCGAGGTCATCCCCGACCCGTGCCGCCAGTGCGGCGGCGACGGCCGGATCCGGTCGCGGCGCGGCGTCACCGCGAAGATCCCGCCCGGCGTCGGCGACGGCATGCGGATCCGGCTGTCCGGACAGGGCGAGGTCGGCCCCGGCGGCGGCCCGGCGGGCGACCTCTACGTCGAGATCGACGAGGCCCCGCACGAGGTGTTCGTCCGCGAGGGCAACGACCTGCACTGCAACTTCCGCATCCCGATGACCACCGCGGCGCTCGGCGCGACGGTCCCGATCGCCACCCTGGTCGACGGCGACTACGAACTCGACATCGAGCCCGGCACCCAGCCCAACACCGAACTGGTGCTCACCGGCAAGGGCATGCCGCGGCTGCGCTCGTCCGGTCGCGTCGACGGCCGCGGCGACCTGCACGTGCACATCGACGTCGTGGTGCCCACCAAGCTCGACGAGGCCCAGCGCGACCTGCTCGTCGACCTGGCCCAGCAGCGCGGCGAAGAAGTCCCGACGCTCGCCGCCAACGGCAGCAAGCACGGCGGCCTGTTCTCCAAGCTGCGCGCGAAGAACCGCTGACGGTGCCGGACACCACCCTGCCGGTCTTCCTCGCCCCGGCAGTGCCCGCCGAAGGCCGGGCGCTGCTCGACGGCGAGGAAGCCCGGCACGCGGCCACCGTGCGCCGGCTGCGCGTGGGGGAGCAGCTCGTGCTCTCCGACGGCGCCGGCGCGATGGCCCGCTGCGCCGTGGACGCCGTCGAAGCAGGTCGCGCGGCCACGGTCACCCTCACCGTTCTCGAGCGTTGGCAAGAAGAACCGCCCGCGCTGCGCGTCCACGTCGCCCAGGCGCTCGCCAAGGGCGACCGAGGGGAACTGGCAGTCGAACTGGCCACCGAAGCCGGTGCGGACGCGATCGTGCCCTGGCGCGCCGCCCGCAGCGTCGCCCGCTGGGACGACGGACCCCGCGGTGAGAAAGCACTCGCCCGCTGGCGCGCAACCGCTCGCTCAGCCGCGAAACAGGCCCGCCGCGCCCACGTGCCCGCCGTCGCCGAACCGGTCGGCACGCGCGAACTGGCGCAGCTGGCCGCGACGATGTCCGCGACGCTGGTCCTCGAATCCGGCGTCACCAGCAGGCTTACCGACCTCGACCTCCCCGGCGGAGGCGACGTCCTGCTTGTCGTCGGCCCGGAAGGCGGCATCACCGACGACGAACTCGCGGCCCTCGAAACGGCCGGAGCCACCACGGTCCGGCTCGGCCCGACGGTCCTCCGCACATCCACCGCGGCCGCCGTGGCATTAGGCGCCCTCGGCGTCCTCACCGGCCGCTGGCACTGACACAGAACCGGAAAACCCGGCAGAACCCCTAAACATCCGCACCAGGTGATGGCGCGCCGCACCCCCGGCGGCTACTCTGCTTCGCAACGTGCGAAACACGAGGGTTTCAGCCCGCCCACCGGCGGGCATTACTCTTGAGTACGAACCAGAACCCCGCCGGGCACCTCCCCCCTCGGTCCGGCGGAGCCGCGGCGGCGGTGGAGCGACCCCCAGGCTCCACCGCGCCGCGGCGTCTTCGTATCGCTGGCGCGATACTTCGCCGCTGCGGTTCCACTGATTACTCCCGGGGGGCCGAGCCCCCCGGACCCCCACGGTGCGGTGGTTGCGTGTCGTGCGTCCGTCGCGTTGGGTGCGTTGCTCTTTGTAGGGTGGGCTTATGAGTGATGCTGGTGCTGCGGAGACGTTGTTCGAGCGGATTATTGCTGGGGAGATTCCGGCGGATGTCGTGTATCAGGACGACGCTACGTTTGCGTTTCGGGACATCAATCCGCAGGCGCGGGTGCATGTGCTCGTGGTGCCTCGGAAGAGGTATCGGAATGTGGGGGAGTTGGCGGAGACGGATCCGGAGTTGCTGAGTGCGGTCTTGTTGACGGCTCGGAAGGTGGCGGAGATCGAGGGGATCTCCGCCAGTGGGTATCGGGTGGTGTTCAACACTGATGCCGATGCCGGGCAGACGGTGTTCCATGTGCACGCGCATGTGCTCGGCGGGGAGCAGCTGGGGATGTTCGGGGAGCCGCAGGCCGGGGTGCACTGAAACCGGGCTGCGAGTGGGTGTCGGGGACAAGTAGCATCTATGGGGTCCCTGTACGTTGACTTGCGAAGTGCGCAGAAAGCAGGACCGAGGCCACGTGGCCGGAACTGAGACGGGTGGAGCCGCCCGACCTGACAATCGGGTATCGGCCGAGGCACAGGTTCGATTTCCGATCCCGGAGGGGGCTCAGCTGAGCCTGCTGGGGTCGCGGGACGAGAATTTGCGGGTGGCGGAGGAGCTGCTGGCCGCGGACGTGCACGTGCGCGGCAACGAGGTCACGTTGACTGGCGCCGCGGCTGATGTGGCGTTCGCGGAGCGCGTGTTCACCGAGCTGGTGCAGCTTGCTGGCGGCGGTCAGCAGGTGGGGCCCGACACGGTGCGGCGGACTGTGGGGATGTTGTCCAGCGGGGACGCGTCGCCCGCGGAGGTCCTGAGCCTCAACATCGTGTCTCGGCGCGGGAAGACCATCCGGCCCAAGACGCTGAACCAGAAGCGGTACGTGGACGCGATCGACAAGCACACGATTGTGTTCGGGATCGGGCCCGCGGGTACCGGCAAGACGTATCTCGCGATGGCGAAGGCCGTGCAGGCGTTGCAGGCCAAGCAGGTTACGCGGATCGTGCTGACCCGGCCCGCGGTCGAGGCAGGCGAGCGGCTCGGGTACCTGCCGGGGACGCTGAACGAGAAGATCGACCCGTACCTGCGGCCGCTCTACGACGCGCTGCACGACATGGTCGAACCGGAGTCGATTCCGCGGCTCATGCAGGCGGGGACGATCGAAATCGCACCGCTGGCCTACATGCGGGGAAGGACGCTTAATGACGCGTTCATCATCCTCGACGAGGCGCAGAACACCACGCCCGAGCAGATGAAGATGTTCCTCACCCGTCTCGGGTTCGGCGCGAAGATCGTCGTCACCGGCGACATCACGCAGATCGACCTGCCCGGCGGGCAGCGCAGCGGGCTCCGCGTCGTGCGCGACATCCTCGGCGGAGTCGAGGACGTGCACTTCGCCGAGCTCACCAGCCAGGACGTCGTTCGGCACAAACTGGTCGGCGACATCGTCGACGCGTACGAGAAGTGGCAGGCCGTGCAGGACGCGCAAGAGCAGCAGAACGGCGGCTGGAAGGGCACCCGCCGATGAGCATCGAGATCGCCAACGAATCCGGCGTCGACGTCGACGAGGCGTCCATCGTCTCCGCCGCGCGCTACACCCTCGAGAAAATGGAGGTCAGCCCGCTCGCCGAGCTGTCCATCCTGTGCGTCACCCTCGAGGTGATGGAAGACCTCCACGAACGCTGGATGGACCTGCCCGGGCCCACCGACGTCATGGCCTTCCCGATGGACGAGCTCGACTCGTCGCGCCGTCCCGACGCGCCCGACTCGTCCCCGGCGCTGCTCGGCGACATCGTGCTCTGCCCGGCCTTCGCGAAAGACCAGGCGAAAACCGCGGGCCACCGGCTGATCGACGAACTGCACCTGCTCACCGTCCACGGCTGCCTCCACCTCCTCGGCTACGACCACGCCGAACCCGCCGAGGAACGCGAGATGTTCGGGCTGCAGAAGCGGATCCTCGGCGAATTCCAGGCCGCCGTCGCGGCGCACCAGGCCCGCGACGCGCAGCGCGACGTCGACGACCGCGTGCTCGGCATCGCCGGGCTCGACGTGCCGCAGCCCGGGGAAACCTCCTAGGCTCCGATCATGGGAAACCCCCCGGCGCAAGTCGTCATCGCGGTGACGCTGGTGCTGCTCGCGGGCGTGTTCGCCGCCGCGGACGCCGCGGTCGGCACGGTGTCGCAAGCCAGGGTCGACGGCCTCGTCCGCGCCGGCCGCGTCGGAGCCCGCCAGCTCGCCGCGGTCGTCGCCGAACGCCGCAGGCACATCAACCTGCTGCTCCTGCTGCGGCTCGTCTGCGAGCTCACCGCCACGGTGCTGGTCACCGTGTCCTTCGTCGCCTGGTTCGACCGGCTGTGGCTCGCGATCCTGGTGTCCGCCGTCGTGATGGTCGTGGTCAGCTACGTCATCATCGGCGTCGGCCCGCGCACCATCGGCCGCCAGCACCCGTACCGCGTCGGCACGATCGTCGCCGGACCGGTCCGCGTCCTCGGCACGGTCCTCGGCCCGCTGTCCCGGCTGCTGATCGTGCTCGGCAACGCGATCACCCCCGGCCGCGGCTTCCGCGAAGGCCCGTTCACCTCCGAGGTCGAACTGCGCGAACTGGTCGACCTCGCCCAGGAACGCGGCGTCGTCGAGGACTCCGAACGCGAGATGATCCACTCGGTGTTCGAACTCGGCGACACTGTCGCCCGCGAGGTCATGGTGCCGCGCACCGAAATCGTGTGGATCGAGCGCACCAAAACCGTGCGCCAGGCCCTCGCGCTCGCGCTGCGCACCGGCTTCACCCGCGTCCCGGTGATCGACGATTCGGTCGACGACATCGTCGGCGTGGCCAACATCAAAGACCTGATGTCCGAGTACATGGGCCCGGACGGGCCGAGCACGGTCGTCGACGCGGTGATGAACCCGGCGAGCTTCGTGCCCGACTCCAAACGGCTCGACGAGCTGCTCAAGGAAATGCAGCGCACGCACAACCACATGGCCATCGCGGTGGACGAGTACGGCGGCACCGCCGGCCTGCTCACCATCGAGGACATCCTCGAGGAGATCGTCGGCGAGATCACCGACGAGTCCGACGCCGACGAGCGTCCCGAGGTCGAGGAGCTGGAAGACGGCTCGGTCCGGGTGTCGTCCCGGCTCGGCGTCGACGACCTCGGCGAACTGTTCGGCATCGACCTCGAAGACCACGACGTGGAGACCGTGGGCGGGCTGCTCGCCGAGCGACTGGGTAGGGTCCCGCTGCCGGGGGCCGAAGCCGAGGTCGCCGGTCTTCGGCTGTTCGCCGAAGGGGGCAAGGACCGCCGCGGCCGGATGCGCATCACGTCCGTGGTCGTCCGGCCGTCCTCCGCGCGCCCGCGCACCCGCCCGCCCCAGCCCGAAGAGCACGACAGGAGAGTCGAACATGCCTGACCTCGACGCCGAGGACCAGAAACTGGTCACGCTGGCCCGTTCGGCCCGCGCGCGCACCGGCGCGGACGAAGGCGCCGCGGTCCGCGACACCGATGGCCGCACTTACGCCGCGACCACGGTCGACCAGCCGTCGTTCAAGCTCACCGCCGTGCAGGCCGCCGTCGCCGCCGCGCTCTCCAGCGGTGCCGAGGGGCTCGAAGCCGCCGCAGTCGTGACCGCTGACGCGCTCGTCGCCGAAGCGTCCGTGCACGCGGTCCGCGACGTGTCCAGCACCGCGCCGATCGTCTTCGCCGATCCGTCCGGCTCCGTGGTCGAGGTGCTTCACCCGTGACCGAGCCGCACCGTTCCGGATTCGCCTGCTTCGTCGGCCGCCCCAACGCGGGCAAGTCGACGCTCACCAACGCGCTCGTCGGCACGAAGGTCGCGATCACCTCCAGCAAGCCGCAGACCACCCGGCACGCCATCCGCGGCATCGTCCACCGCGACGACGCGCAGCTGGTGATCATCGACACGCCCGGCCTGCACCGTCCGCGCACGCTGCTCGGCCAGCGGCTCAACGACGTCGTGCACGAGACGTGGTCCGAAGTGGACGTCGTCGGGTTCTGCGTGCCCGCCAACGAGAAGATCGGCCCGGGCGACCGGTTCATCGCGGCCGAGCTGAAGAAGATCGCCCGGCGCACCCCGGTGATCGGCGTCGTCACCAAGACCGACCTGGTGAAGCCGGAACAGGTCGCCGAGCAGCTGGTCGCGCTGCAAGAGGTGATGGAGTTCGCCGACCTCGTGCCGGTGTCCGCTGTGGACGGTTTCCAGGTACAGACGGTCGCCGACCTGCTGGTGCAGCGGCTGCCCGAGGGACCGCAGCTGTACCCGGGCGGCGAACTCACCGACGAGCCCGAGCAGACCCTCGTCGCCGAGCTGATCCGCGAGGCCGCGCTCGAAGGCGTCCGCGACGAACTGCCGCACTCCATCGCGGTGACCGTCGAGGAAATGATCCCGCGCGAAGACCGCGACGACCTCATCGACATCCACGCGCTGCTGTACGTGGAACGCCCCAGCCAGAAGGGGATCATCCTCGGGCACAAGGGCGAACGGCTGCGCGAGGTCGGCGCGACCGCGCGCCAGCACATCGAACGGCTGCTGGGCACGAAGGTCTATCTCGACCTGCACATCAAGGTGGCCAAGGACTGGCAGCGGGACCCGAAGCAGCTGCGCCGGCTGGGTTTCTGACCGGTTCCCGTCGTGTCCGGCGACGCGGGCGGGTAGCGTCAGGCCGAACCGTATCCGATTTGTCCAGGGGGACCGCATGACCGGCCCGTATCCGCCGCAGGGCCCGTACCCTCCGTCGTACGGCTACCCGCCGCAGTACCCGCCGCCGCCGGACAGCAACCTGGTGTGGGCGATCCTCGCGACCGTGTTCTGCTGCCTGCCGCTGGGGATCGTCGCGATCGTCAAGGCCAGCCAGGTGAACACCTTGTGGTACCAGGGATACGCGGCCGAAGCGCACCGCGCGGCGGACGAGGCGCGCAAGTGGGCGATGTGGTCGGCGCTCAGCATCGCCATCCTGATCGGGCTGTACGTGCTCGTCGCGCTCGTCGTGCTCTTGATCGCCGGAAACGTGCTCTGGTTCCATTGAGCACCGTCTACACCGGACAGCCGGCGCGCGGAACCCGTGCGGTGGCAAGGGCTCTCGCCGGTCCCGCGGCCGCGGCGGGCGGGATCGGCCTGGCGTGCGTCGCGGTGTGGCTCGGCGATCCGACCACGCCCGGCGGGCCGCTTCCGGTGTGCCCGACGAAGCTGCTTTTCGGGATCGACTGCCCCGGCTGCGGCGGGATGCGCATGGCGTACAGCGTGCTGCACGGCGATTTTTCCGCGGCACTGCACTACAACGCGGTGGCTTTGGTGTTCGTCGCGCTGTTCGCGTGGAGCGGTCTCGTGTGGACGACGGGACGGCTGCGCGGCGCGCCGATGCGGTCCTGGCTGCACTGGCGCTGGACGCCGCACGTCGTCGCGGTCGTGTTCGTCCTGTGGTTCGTGGCGCGCAACATCCCGCTCGCGCCGTTCACCAGCCTGTCCGTCTGAGTTAGCCCCGTTTTCGCCGTCCCCGGAACTGGTCCGGGGGCCGTCGCGTCCCACTCGTGACCCGATGCGGACACCTGCTCGGCCCAGCCCGGTTGGACGAGGTACGCTCCCGCGCACTGACGTGTCCACAGCGGCCGCGATCAGTGCTCGCCTGCCGAGACCAAAAAACGAGGGGGACACTCGATGACCTATCCCTACGGCCAGCCCGGCGGCCCGCCTCAAGGCGGACCGTCGTTCGGCGCGCCGCCGGGACAGCAGGCACCGGGCTACCCCCAGCCGTACGGCCCCGCCCGGGTCTACGCGGACTGGGGCCAGCGCGCCGGCGCCTATCTCATCGACTTCGCCCCGCTGCTGGCCGGGATCCTGATCGCCGTGCTCGTGTCGCTGGTGTCGGGCGTCGCGGGCACGATCGTTTATCTGCTGGCGATTCTCGGCAATCTCGCCTGGACGGTCTTCAACCGCTGGATCAACGGCGGCAACACCGGGCAGTCGCTGGGCAAGCGGATCGTCGGCATCACACTCGTCAGCGAGGCGACCGGCGAGCCGATCGGGGCCGGGATGGCGTTCGTCCGCGACGTCGCGCACGCGCTCGACAGCATGGCGTTCGCCCTCGGTTTCCTGTGGCCGCTGTGGGACGACAAGGCGCAGACGTTCTCGGACAAGATCCTCAGCACCGTCGTGGTGCCCGCCGACCCCTCGCCCTCGGGCGCGCCGGGCGCGGGATTCGCGCAGCAGAGCGGATTTCCCGGCCAGCACGGCGGGTTCGGGCAGCCCGGCGGTTTCGGGGGCGCCGCGCCGCAGCCGGGCTTCGGGCAGCCGGGCGGTTTCCCCGGGCAGCCGGGTGCCGCGCCGGGGTTCGGGCAGCCGGTCTCGGGCGGGTTCCCCGCGCAGCCGAACACCGGATTTCCCGCCGCACCAACCGGATTCGGGGCTCCGCAACCGGGATACGGCCAGCCGCCGGTCCCGGGGACCCCGCCGCAGCAAGGATTCGGGCAGCCGGGCGTCCCGCCGCAGCCCGCGTTCGGGCAGCCGGTTCAACCGCAGCCCGCGTTCGGTCAGCCGGGGCAGGCGCAGCCGGGCTTCGGGCAGCCGCCAGCCGCACCGGGTGCCGGGGGATCGCCGCAGCAGCCGGGTCCCACGGCGTTCGAGCAGCCCGAGCCGACCCAGGTCGTGCGCCCGGCCGCGCCTCAGCAGTCACCCTCCGAAGCGTTCGGCGCCGCCGAACGCACCCAGGTCGTGAAGCCGGCAGGCGAGCCGGAAGCGACGCAGATGATCAAGCCGGAGACACCGGAACCCGGTCCGGCACAGTCCTGATCCGCACCGGATCACGGAAAGCACGGTAAGCACGAGAAACTCGGGGGAACCCAGATGACCAATCCCTACGGCCAGCCGCAGCAGCCCCAGCAGCCCTACGGCGGCCAGCCGCAGCAGCCCTACGGGCAGCAGCCGTACCCGCAGTCCGGCGCGACGCCGGCGCAGCCGTACCCGCAGCAGCCCTACGGCCAGCCCGCGCCGTACGGCCAGCCCGCTTACGGCGGCCAGCCCGGCGGCGACATGAGCGCCATCAAGGACTACAAGGGCTGGGCGATCGGCTGCATCTTCCTGATGTGGATCGTCGCGATCTTCGCGATCATGAAGTCGAACGAAGTCCAGACGTACAAGATGCAGGGCAACTACGCGATGGCCCAGCAGTCGTCGCAGACGACGCGCACGCTGTGCCTCGTTGCCACCATCATCGGCGCGCTCGGCTGGGTGTTCGCGATCATCATGATCATCATCAGCCTCGTGGCCGCGTCCGAGGTGCACAGCTACTACTGCACCGGCAGCTACTGCTGAACCAGGGTGTCCCGCCCCGGCATCGACCGCGAAGTGCGACGATGTCGGGGTGGTGAACCTCTACCGCGACACCGGGGTGGTGCTGCGCACGCACAAGCTCGGCGAGGCCGACCGGATCGTCACCCTGCTCACGAGGCGGCACGGCAAGGTCCGGGCCGTCGCGAAGGGCGTGCGGCGCACGTCGTCGCGGTTCGGGGCGCGGCTGGAGCCGTTCGGGCACGTGGACGTGCAGTTCTATCCCGGACGGTCGCTCGACGTCATCACCCAGGTCGAGACCGTCGACGCGTTCGCCCTGCCGCTGGTGGCCGACTACCAGCGCTACACCGCGGCGTCCGCGATCGCGGAAACCGCGGACCGGCTCTCGGCTGAAGAGGGCGAACCGGTTCTGAAGCTGTACCTGCTGGTCGTAGGCGCTTTACGAGCCTTGGCCGGCGGGCAGCGGGACGCGTCGCTGGTGCTCGACGCGTTCTTCCTCCGCGCCATGGCCTACGCGGGCTGGGCCCCGGCGATCACCGAATGCGCCCGCTGCGGCCTGCCCGGCCCGCACGCCGCGTTCAACGTCGCCGCGGGCGGCTCGATGTGCCCGGACTGCCGCATCGCCGGTTCCGTGCATCCCTCGCCCGAGGTGCTGACCCTGCTGGACGCGCTGCTGCAGGGGGAGTGGGCGGTCGCCGAATCGTCGCCCGGGATCACCCGGCGGGACGCGTCCGGCCTGGTCGCGGCGCATCTGCAGTGGCATCTGGAACGGCAGCTGCGGTCGCTTCCGCTCGTGGAGCGGCGTGCCCGGGAGGCCGCCGGGCCGGGCCCAGTAGGGTCGGCCGGGTAGAAAGTCCATTCTTCAGGAGGCCGCGAGTGCTGCGCAGGGGACGGGAGACCCGCTCGGCGGGGTACGAGCAGCGGGCGCCGGAGCCGCATGTCTCGGGCGCGAAACCGCCGGAGATCCCGGCGGACCTGGTGCCGAAGCACGTCGCGCTCGTCATGGACGGCAACGGCCGCTGGGCCAACCAGCGCGGCCTGCCGCGGATCGAGGGCCACAAGCGCGGCGAGGCCGTGATGATCGACGTCGCGAGCGGCGCGGTCGAGATCGGCGTGAAGTGGCTGTCGGTGTACGCGTTCTCGACGGAGAACTGGAAGCGCAGCCCCGAGGAAGTGCGCTTCCTGATGGGCTTCAACCGCGACACCATCCGCCGCCAGGTCGACTATCTCGGTTCGATCGGCGTCCGCATCCGCTGGGCCGGGCGGCGGCCGAAGCTGTGGGCCAGCGTGATCAAGGAACTGCAGATCGCCGAAGAGAAGACCAAGAACAACACCAAGCTCAACATGACGATGTGCGTCAACTACGGCGGCCGTGCCGAGCTCGGCGACGCGATGCGTCGGATCGGCCAGGACGTCGCGGCGGGGAAGCTCAACCCGGACAAGATCGACGAGCGCACCATCGGGAAGTACCTGTACCAGCCGGAAATGCCGGACGTCGACCTGTTCCTGCGGCCGTCGGGGGAGCAGCGGACGTCGAACTTCCTGGTGTGGCAGTCGGCGTACGCGGAGATGGTCTACCAGGACACGCTTTTCCCGGATTTCGACCGGACGCACCTGTGGCAGGCGTGCCTCGACTTCGCCAAGCGCGACCGCCGGTTCGGCGGCGCGGTGGACCAGGCAGGGAGCACGAAATGAGCACCGCGGAAGCCGCCGAGACCGGAGCGCTGCTCACGCGGGCGCGCGAGGCGCTGGAGCGTTACCTGGAAGTCCACGTCGACGACGACGGCGCGATCACGTTTTCCCACGCGGACGTCCCGTGCGTCATCCAGGCGACCCGCCTCGCCGACGGCTTGACGGTCCTCAGCCTGACCTGCGTGGTGGCGTGGGACTTGCCCGACGATCCGGCGCTGGCGGTCGCGGTCGCGGAGCGGGCTGGGCAGGGATTGTTCGGGACTCTGGGCGTCGGCCACACCGAGCGGGGGGTGGATGTGACGCTGCGGTACGCCTTCCCGGCGGAGGGGATGGAACCGTCGCCGTTGGGGACTTTGCTGATGCTGGTGGTTTCTACTGCTTCGCAGCTGCGGACCGAGCTGCCTGGGGTGGAGGCTTGAGCCGGGTTTCTGTTTCCTGACCGGGCTTGGGGCGTGGCTCGGCGGGGTGTCGCCGTGTCCGAGTCGTCGTGGTTCGGCCTCGGCATCTGCGCTGGCGCTTGTCTGCTCAGTCCTCGCGGACTGGCGGCGGCTCGCTGCCTGAGTGCCTTCGGGCGCCCGTGAGCGTTGCTGATGCCTCGTTGGCGAATCTCCTTAGCCCGAACCACATTTCGGATCCCGGCCCGCCTCTGTCGCACGCTGAAGCCGCTCCGCCCGCAGGTGCCTCTCCCACATCACGGATCTCCCGAGCCGGACCGAACTTCGCGACTTGACCAGTTCGCCGCTGTGGTCCGTCGTCTGCTCGGTTTCGCTGCTAGCTTCCGCGTGCTCCACCACTCGCCTCGGCTTCGGCCGCGCACCGCGTCCCCAGGCCGCCACTGGCCCGAAGTGTGACTCCGCCGCGCCATTCTCCGTGCTGGCCGCTTCGCTTCGTGTTCCGTTCTGTGCTCGCCTTCGCCACCCCGCGCATCCTCAGCTCGGCTTTCCACTCCGGGCTTGTCATAGTCGGCTGTTCTGCTGTCCGCTTCGGAGCTCTGCCCGCGCGTGCCGCCCTCGCCAGCTCGATGTACCCACCCCTTCAGCCCAGGCCGCCCTCGCCAGCTCGCGGTGTCGCTCCGCCGCCACCCCCTCAGCCCAAGCCACCCTCGCCAGCCACCCCTTTAACCCAAGCCGCGCCCCCGCCCGGAGACTCCGCCGCGCCTCGCTCCATCCCTCGCCGCCCGCCCGATTCCACCCCTTCCTCCCTCTCAATCGGGTGATATTCACGCAAAACCGGCGCGAGGGGTCCCCCCGCGACACCTGCGGCTGGGGTTCTGTCGGACCCGGCTGGCATCATCGCCTTCGTGGAAACCCTTTCCAACAACGCCGCCGAGGAGCGCCCCCGCACGCGGCGGTTCCGAATCAGTTCCATCGAGATCCTGTGCGCCGTATTGCTCGTGGCTGTCCTCGCGCAAAGCAAGCTCCAGGACCTCTTCGACGTGCCCGCGCTGCGCACCGGATCCACCGTCTTCGTCGCGGTGTGCGTGCAGGCGCTGCCCTTTCTCGTGCTCGGCGTGCTGATCAGCGGTGCCATCGCTGCCTTCGTGCCCGCCCGCGCGCTGGAACGGGTGCTGCCGAAGAAAGCGTCGGCCGCGGTCGGCGTCGCCGGGCTGGCCGGAGTCGCCTTGCCCGGCTGCGAATGCGCGTCGGTCCCGGTCGCGCGCCGGTTGATCGGCCAAGGCGTCGCACCCGCCGCCGCGCTCACCTTCCTGCTCGCCGCACCCGCGGTGAACCCGGTCGTGCTGGTGGCCACCGCGGTCGCGTTCCCCGGTCGTCCGGAAATGGTCTTCGCGCGGTTCGCCGGCTCGCTCGCCACCGCGATGGTGATGGGCTGGATCTGGGCCCGCTGGGGCAAACTTTCCTGGATCACCGAACGAGCGCTGCGCCGATTGCCCGACGTCCAACCAGGACAGCGATGGCGCGTCTTCACCGAAACCGCCCGCACCGATCTCGTGGAGGCTGGCGGATTCCTCGTCCTCGGCGCGCTGATTTCCGCGTCCCTCAACGTTCTCGTGCCCGCGAAGTGGTTCGAAGTGTTGTCCGGACAGGTCATCGTCGGCGTCGTAGTGATGGCGGTTCTAGCCGTAGTCCTCGCGCTGTGCAGTGAGGCTGACGCCTTTGTCGCCGCCTCCCTCACCGCCGTGCCGTTGCTGCCGAAGCTGGTGTTCCTGGTGGTCGGTCCCGCTGTCGACGTCAAGCTTTTCGCTTTGCAGACAGGCACTTTCGGCCGATCCTTCGCCGCACGGTTCGCCCCGGTCACCTTCATAGTGGCGATCGCCTGCGGCACCATCGCCGGCGTGATCTTCCTCGGAGGCGTCCGATGAGGCGCGAAACCCAAAACGTCCTGCTGATCCTGCTCGGCGGCGCCTTGGTGAAGATCGCCCTCAACGGCGACTACCTGCGCTACGTAAAACCAGCCCAGCAACCATGGATCATCGCCGGCGGCGCAGTGATGCTGGTGCTAGGCGCGACAGCCATCATCCGCGACATCACGGCCGCACGCGCCGCGGCGAAAGCAGCCCAAGAATCCGAAGCGGACACGGAACATCCCGACGCCCACGGCCACCACCATCACCCGGCACGCTCAGCCTGGCTGCTGGTCGTCCCGGTGCTGGCGGTATTCCTGGTCGCCCCGCCCGCTCTCGGCGCGGATTCGGTGACCCGCACCGAAGCCCGGCTGCCCGCCAGCGCCGCGACGACGTCCGCGGCCGCGTTCCCGCCACTCCCCGCCGGAGCGGTGGTGCCGATGGCGATGAACGAGGTAGTCACGCGCGCGGGCTGGGACGCCAACGGAACCATGAACGGACGCACCGTCGAAGTCTCCGGCTTCGTCGTCCACACCGGAGGCCAAACCCTGTTGGCCCGCCTGGTAATCAGCTGCTGCGCAGCCGACGCGGCCCCCGTCACCGTGCACCTCAAGGGCGGCGATGCCGACCGTTTCCCGAGCGACACCTGGCTGCGCGTCGCGGGCCGAATCGTCCCGGGCACCGCGACCGAGTCCAACAGCTACACGCCGGACCTGGTCCCGACGACAGTAGAGCGGATCACCGCGCCGAAGGATCCGTATGAATACTGAAGGGAGCAACGCCCCCAACTCCTCAGTCGCGACCGCCTCGGAACGCGGACCGCCGCACCCACCCGCCCGGTGCACCTGAGCCAGTCGACTGATCCCGAAGCGGTTCCGGTTCTCGCGTGCCCACTCAAGCCCCCTGCCGCTTGAGACGGCACCCGAACGGAACCTGACAGTGACCGGTCCGCACAGCTCAGAGTTGCGAAACCCTGCGGCCAGACAGCCTCACAGCGGCACGGCCAGCCCGAAGCGTGCTCCGCCCCGCGACGACCCCGCCGCTCCGGCCAGCCCCGGACCGGTTCCGCCCCGGACCGAGTCGGCTCGCCCGCCCATCGGTCCTGAGGGCTTCCAGTCGCACTCGGTTCGGTCGTTGCTGGGATGGCGCAGCAGCCATCCGACGGCAGCACTGCTGAGCCGAAGGGACTGGATCGCCGACCAGTCGGCGATCCGGAATGTCCCGGACATTCGCAGACCGCGCTCGCTGTCCGAGCGACCAGCTCGCGTGCTCAGCCACCCCGCGCAGTCTGGTCTGTCGCGGAGCAGTTCGCCGCCGTGCTCGGCAGCTCGCATGCTCGGCCAACTGGAACGCCCCGGCTAGCCCCGGAGCAGGTCGCGGCCAGGACGAGCGCCAGCCCGCGTGCTCGGCCACCCCGCGCTGTCCGCCCGCAGCGGGGCAGTTCGCCGCCGTGCCCGGTAGCTCGCGTGCTCAGCCGACCGGAAGCCCCTGGCCAGCCCTGGAGCGGCTCGCGGCTCGCGGTGGTCGGCCACCCCGCGCAGTCTGGTCCGTCGCGCAGCAGTTCGCCGCCGTGCTCGGCGGCTCGCGTGCTCAGCCGACCGGAGCGCCCCGGCCAGCCGCAGAGCAGGTCGCGGCCCGGACGAGGGTCAGCTCGCGTGCTCGGCGCAGGTGCCGGTGATCTCCACGGTGTGGCTGATCTCGGTGAACCCGTGGTCCGCCGCGATTTTCTCCGCCCAGCGCTCCACCGCGGGACCCTCGACCTCGACCGTGCGCCCGCACACGCGGCACACGAGGTGATGGTGGTGGTGCGACGAGCAGCGGCGGTAGATCGCCTCGCCGGAGTCGGTGCGCAGGACGTCGATCTCGCCCGCCTCGGAGAGCGACTGCAGCGTCCGGTAGACGGTGGTCAGGCCGATGCCGTCGCCGCGCTTGCGGAGTTCGTCGTGCAGTTCCTGGGCCGAGCGGAAGTCGTCGACGGTGCTGAGCAGGTCGACCACCGCCGCCCGCTGCTTCGTGGAGCGCCGGCCGGGCACCGGGACCGGCTTGGGGATCGAGGACATCGTCACTTCCCTTCCTGCACGTGGGCGACCGCGTCGACGACGATGTGCGCCAGGTGATCGTCCACCAGCCGGTAGACGACCTCGCGACCGCGCCGCTCGCCCTGCACCACGCCCGCCGTTTTGAGGACGCGCAGGTGCTGGCTGATCAACGGCTGGGCGACGTCGAGTTCGTCCACGAGCTCGTGCACGCACCGGTCCGCCTCCCGCAACTGGAGCACGATAGCGATCCGCACCGGAGCGGCGAGCGCCCGGAGCAGTTCGCCCGCGTCGGCGAGCACGCCCGGGGGCAGAACCGCCGGTCCGGACGCGGCGGACCGGCCAGCCGAGCCGTCTGCCCGGCCCGCTTCGGCGGGATGCGGCGGGTCCGCCTGTCCGCCGCCGACCGCCTCGTCCGCGGGATCGGCAGCGGGATCCGCGGATGTCTCGATGTCCTTGGCCGCAGTCGTATCCCGGACGTCTGGACTCGCAGCGGCTGTCTCGTCCACGACAGCGGGCTTCACAGACGCCTCGGCGCTCGTGGCTGGGCGTGGTGCGGCCGTCTCGTCTGCGACATGGGGCTCTGCTGACGTCTCGACGCTCGCGGCCGAGTCCGTGGCCGGGCGTGCTACGGCTGTCTCGCCCTCGGCGGGGTTCTTCACTGAGGCCTCGACGTTCCTGGTCGTTGCCGGATTCAGGGCGGCCGAGCTTGGCTCGGCTGCCACGACCGGGTGGATGTGTGGTGCGGATGCCTCGGCGTTCTCGACCGTCGCGGAGCCCGGAGCGACTGAACCCGCCCCAGCAGGACCCGCCCCGGCGGAACTCGGCGCAGCAGAACTTGCCCTAGCGGAACTCGACCCGGCGGAACCCGCCCCGGCAGGACCCGTCCCAGCGGAACTCGGCGCAGCAGAACTTGCCCCAGTGGAACCTGCCCCAGCCGGAGACCCAGCCCCCAGGCCGTCGGACAGGGCGCTCGAAGGTGCCGATGTCATCGATGCCTCCAACTCGCGTCCCGCCGCCCGCCCCGGCCGCTGCCTCCGGGGACGGCGACGGCGCGAAACCGTGGCCAGTCCGAGGGGCGGCGTTTCCGAAGCCGGATGTCATTGCCGATAACCTTCGCCGCCATCGTAGTGTTCCCTTCCCCGGGCCCGGTGATCGCCGGGTCGCGCGGGGACTAGCCTTCCGCGTGACCCGATCGGGTGAGTTCGGGAAGATTTGGCTTGTCGGCTTCGCAAGTCGTGGCGGACGGTGCAAGGTTGTCGCGGGGGCGTTTCGTCGCGTCTCGTACAGTGGCGGACCGCTCGGGGTTGCCGGAGGGCAGTGGGGAGACATGACTCGTTTCGTGACGAAGGCCGCGGTGGCGGCCCTGGTGGCGCTTCCGGCCCTGGCTCCGGCCGCCGCGGCGCAGACCCCGGCCGGGCAGGCCGTCGACGAGAAGACCGGGCCGGTGTCGTTCGCCAACGTGGCGTCCGTCCGCCTCGGCGGCGACCCGCAGCACGGCGGCGCGCTGATCACCGAGACCCAGCGGTCCCCGCTCACCCCCGGCCAGTCGCAGCTCGGCACGGACCGCGTGGCGGTGCCGAAGAACGACGGCGAGCGCAACACCTTCGGCCCGAACTACGAGATCGACCTCGGCAAATACGGGGACAGCTCGGCCAGCCCGTACCCGGCAGGCATCGCGAGCCGCGATCACCAGGTCGTCGCCGCGCTGCAGACCACGCACGTGCCCACCGCGGTCGCGGAGACGAACTACGCGCTGCGTGACAACGGCCGCAAGAAGCCCAAGGCGCTGGACAACACGATGCTGGTCCTCGAAGGCGCGCGCAGCTCGGTCGACTGCTCCGGTCCCGGCAAGGCCACCGGCTCCACCACGGCCGCCCGCGTCTGGGTGCGCGGCGAGGACGACGCGCTGAAGCAGGTCGCGATGCCCGCCAACGGGACGCTCAGCGTCACCGGCCTCAAGATGGGCTCGCCCACGAGCGTGCCGCAGAGCGACCCCGGCAAGACCGTCTCCGACGTCGTCGTGTCCCGCGTTTCCGCGTTCGACCAGCTGATCAAGCAGGACGGCTGGCGCTCCGGCGACGTCACCGCGCAGGCGGGCTGGCGCGTCGAGATCACCACGCACGCGCGCGACGCCAAAGACACCAAGCTGAGCGACGTGCAGACCACCATGGTGCTCGGCGGCGTCAGCTGCTCGATCCCGAAGAACTTCGTCGCCGCGGCGGGCAACGGCTCGGGCAGCGGGGGCACGGTGCAGCAGCCGTCGGTGCCCACCGAGGTCCCGGCCGGCTACCTCGGCGCCGCGGCCGCCACGCCGTCCGACGACCTGCGCCTGCCGCTCGGGTTCGGCCTGCTCGGCGGCGGTCTGCTCTTCGGCGCGGTCGCGATCGTGCTCGGCCGGCGCCGCGCGGCGCGGGTCGTCCGTTCCCGCGGCGAATAGACCGTGTCGCGCACCGTGCTGACGGTCGCGTCAGCGGTAATCGCCGTCCTGGCGATCGCGGCCGGCGTGATTGTCCTGACCTGGGTGCCCGCCCCGACCACGGCCGTCGTGGCCGATCCGCCGCCCGGTTCGCTGCCAGGCGAGGACGGCGCGCCCGCCGAACTGCCCTCGGACGGCCAGGCGATCGGCCTGCAACGCCCCGGCAGCATCCGGCTGCCCGACGGCTCCGAGGCCCGGCTGAAGCGCACCGAGATCACCCAGAAAGGCATCCTGCCGATCCCGCGCGGCCTCAGCGACGCGGCGTGGTGGGGTGCCCGGCTCGGCGCGCAGCAGGGCGCGGCGGTGCTGTCCGGACACGTCAACTGGGCCGGTACGAAGGGTCCCTTCGACGACCTGTGGCGCGTCCACACCGGCGACAACGTCAGCATCGTCGACTCGTCCGGCGGTCGCTGGCTCTACCGCGTCACCGGCGCGACCACGATCCCGAAGGAACAGCTGCCCGCGCAGGCCCCCGGCTGGTTCGCCCAGACCGGCCCGCACCGCCTGGTCCTGGTCACCTGCGGCGGCGACTACGTCGGCGGCACCGAGGGCTACGACGAGAACCGGATCGTCACGGCGGACCTGGTCTCCCGTCCGGACTGAACCGGCCGGACCGCGCCGTTCAGGGCACCGGCCGTTGAACAGCGCCGCGCGACGGGTCCCCTCATCCGAAAACGCCTGAACACCAAGGCCGCGAAGAAACCCGTCCTCGCGGCGAAAATCCGTGCAACCCCTTCGCCGTCCCACCGCATGTCTCCCCGGAGAAACCTCCAGACCAGGGGAGCACGATGCAGGGGACACAGGCCCAACCAGCACGCAAACGCGGCGCACTGATCGTCGTGGCGGCCGTCGTAGTCGTGGCAGCCGTCATCGCCGCGGTGCTGATTTTCTTCACCGGCAACGACAACGCCGCACAGCCGCAGCAGCAGACCGGCACCGCGCAGGTCGGCACCGGCGAGGCCGGAAGCAGCCAGGCCGGGAACACCCAGCCGGAACCCGGGCAGACCCCGGGCACCGTCAAGCTGCCCGGCGGCGGGCAGGCGAAGCTGATCCCCGAGGAGGTCGGCGCGGACGGCGCGCTGCCGATCCCGAAAAGCCTCGCCGAAGCGGCCTGGTGGGGATCCGGGCTCGGGGCCGCGCAAGGCGTCACGTTGCTGTCCGGGCACGTCAACTGGGCGGGCAAGTCGGGGCCGTTCCAGGAGCTCTGGAAGATGAAGGCGGGCCAGGTCGTCACCGTCACCGACACCGCGGGCAAGCAGTGGGAGTACAAGATCGACGAGGCGCGCACGATCCACAAATCGGATCTCGCCGCCGCATCCGCGAAACTCTTCGACCCCGAGGGCCCGCACCGGCTCGTGCTCGTGACGTGCGGCGGCGACTACGTGGGCGGCCAGGAGGGCTACGACGACAACCGGGTCGTGACGGCCTCTCCGCTCACCCGTTCGTGACCTCCGACCTGCGCGGAGGCCCCGGGAACCGGCCGGATACGCTGGACCTTCCGATAACTGACCCCGCATGCGTCCGGAGCGTGGAGTGCCCGCCAACAAAATCGAAACCGTCGTCAGTCTGTGCAAGCGCCGTGGCTTCGTCTTCCCGTCGGGAGAGATCTACGGCGGCACCAGGTCGGCGTGGGACTACGGGCCGCTCGGCGTCGAGCTGAAGGACAACATCAAGCGCCAGTGGTGGAAGACCGTCGTGCAGGGCCGCGAGGACGTGGTCGGCCTCGATTCCTCGGTCATCCTGCCGCGCCAGGTGTGGGTCGCCTCGGGGCACGTGAACGTGTTCACCGACCCGCTGATCGAGTGCCTCTCGTGCCACAAGCGGTTCCGTGCCGACCAGCTCGCCGAGGACTTCGAGGCGCGCACCGGCAAGACCACCACCGAGGACGACCTGTCCGAGGTGCCGTGCCCGAACTGCGGCACCCGCGGCAAGTACACCGAGCCGCGCGACTTCAACATGATGCTGAAGACGCACCTCGGCCCGGTCGAGACCGAGGAAGGCCTCGCCTACCTCCGCCCGGAGACCGCGCAGGGCATCTTCGTCAACTTCCTCAACGTGCAGACCGCCTCGCGCAAGAAGCCGCCGTTCGGCATCGGCCAGATCGGCAAGTCCTTCCGCAACGAGATCACGCCGGGCAACTTCATCTTCCGCACGCGCGAGTTCGAGCAGATGGAGATGGAGTTCTTTGTCGAGCCGGGCGAGGACGAGACCTGGCACCAGTACTGGATCGACGCGCGCACCGACTGGTACAAGGACCTCGGCATCAAGGCCGAGAACCTGCGCCATTTCGAGCACCCGAAGGAAAAGCTCTCGCACTACGCGAAGCGCACCGTCGACATCGAGTACCGGTTCGCGTTCAACGCCGGGCAGGAGTGGGGCGAGCTGGAAGGCATCGCCAACCGCACCGACTTCGACCTGACCACGCACTCGAACCACTCGGGCGTGGACCTGTCGTTCTTCGACCAGGCCTCGGGCCAGCGCTACCGGCCGTTCGTGATCGAGCCCGCCGCGGGCGTGGGCCGGTCGATGATGGCGTTCCTGGTCGACGCGTTCGACGAGGAAGAGGTGCCGAACGCCAAGGGCGGCACCGACAAGCGCACCGTGCTGCACCTCGACCCGCGGCTCGCGCCGTTCAAGGCCGCGGTGCTGCCGCTGTCGCGCAACGCCGACCTGTCGCCGAAGGCGCGCGACCTGGCCGCGCGGCTGCGCAAGCACTGGAACGTCGACTTCGACGACGCCCAGGCGATCGGCCGCCGGTACCGCCGCCAGGACGAGATCGGCACGCCGTACTGCGTCACGGTCGACTTCGACACGCTCGAGGACAACGCGGTGACGGTCCGCGAGCGCGACAGCATGAGCCAGGAGCGCATTTCGATCGACCAGGTGGAGTCGTACCTGGCTGGTCGCCTGCTCGGCTGCTGACCGACGCGAAAGCCCTTCCGGACGGCCCTTTCCCGCGCTGCGGGGGAGGGCCGTCCCGCGTTCAGCTCCTTAAGGCTGTGACGCGGACACGCTGCTGGCGTGTTTCCCCAGCTCAGCTGGCTCGATCCGAGTTAGCGCACGTCGCTGTGGGCCCCGGGCCCGGGTACGGAAGCCGGACTTCAAGACACGGCCACCTAGCGACAAATCGGGTATTTCGGTGCTATTGGCGTCCTTTGTGGACGGTCGGTGGGCCGAGGTCACGCGGCTTATGTCCCTGGCGTTCAGCCCCGGGCACCCCTGACACCTGTCACGGTCGGGTCGTGACGCTCGGCCTGCGTACCGGCCGCCTCGGCGCGGCAGGCTTCAAGCCATGGACAACACACAGGAAATCGCAGCGGGGGCGGCGATCCGGCTGGGCGGGATCGCGAAGCGCTACGGCGACGTGCGCGCGGTCAAGCAGGTCGACCTGACCATCGCGCCGGGGGAAGTGGTGGCGCTGCTCGGGCCCAACGGGGCGGGCAAATCGACCACCGTCGACATGATTCTGGGGCTCACCGAACCCGACCAGGGCACCGTTTCGGTGTTCGGCCAGACGCCCGCCGACGCGGTGCGCGCCGGGATGATCGGGGCGATGCTGCAGGGCGGAACGCTGCTGGACGACCTGACCGTGCGCGAAACCGTCGGTCTCGTCGCGAAACTGCACCGTCGTCCGATGCCGGTGCGGGACGCGCTGCGCAGCGCGGGCATCGAGGATATCGCCGACCGGCGGGCCAACAAGCTTTCCGGCGGCCAAAAACAACGCGTGCGGTTCGCGGTCGCGCTGGTGTCCGATCCCGATCTGCTCGTGCTCGACGAGCCGACCGCGGCGATGGACGTCGGCAGCAGGCGCGAGTTCTGGAAGTCGATGTACTCGTTCACCGACACCGGCCGCACCGTGCTGTTCGCGACCCATTACCTCGAAGAGGCCGAGGAATTCGCCGACCGGGTGGTGCTGATGCGGGCCGGGGAGATCGTCGCCGACGGGTCCGTCGCGGAGGTCCGCGCCCTCGCCGGAGGCCGCACGATCCGCGCGGTGCTTCCGGCCGGGGTCAGCGACCAGCTGGTCTCGACGCTGCCCGCGGTCACGTCCTTCGAACTGCGCGGCGAACGCGTCGCACTGTCCAGTTCGGACTCCGACACCACCTTGCGCGCATTGCTCGCCGCCGTCCCGGCCGTGCACGACATCGAGATCGGCGCGGTCGGCCTCGAAGGCGCGTTCCTTTCCCTGACCTCCGACGAAACGGAAGAAGCAGTCCGATGAACCCCGCCTACCTGGTCGTCGAAACCCGCAGGCTGTTCCGCTCGCCGCGGTTCCTGATCTTCGTCGTGGCCTTCCCGGTCATCATGTTCCTGTTGCAGGCCAACGTGTTCACCGACAAGTCCGCGCCCGACCACGTCGCGGTCGCGGGCGTGCTCATGGTCAACATGATGACATTCGGGACCTTCGCCGCGGCCACTACGAACGGCGCCCGGCTCGCGATCGAGCGGGCGGGCGGCTGGCAGCGGCAGCTGCGGCTGACCCCGCTGTCCGGCGCGGGCTACCTCGGCGGCAAAGCAGTGTCCGGGATGCTCGCCGGGCTGCCCGCGCTGGTCCTGGTCCCGGTCATCGCCGCGTTCTCCCAGGGCGTGCACCTCGACCCAGCGGGCTGGCTGCGGATCTTCCTCGGCATTTTCCTCGGCACCATTCCGCTGGTGCTGCTCGGACTGCTGCTGGGCCAGTTCGGCACGCCGGAGTCGATGCAGCCGATCAGCATGATCGTCACCCTCGGCATCGGTTTCCTCGGCGGGCTCTGGATCCCGCTCGAGGGCATGCCGTCCTGGATGCACGACGTCGCGCAGATCATGCCGACCTACTGGGTCCTCGGGCTGGTCCGGCCCGCGGTGACGAATCAGCTGCTCGTGAGCCTGCCGACGGCGATCGGCGTGCTGGGCGCGTGGACGCTGGCGCTCGGGATTGTCGTGGTCAGGCGATACCGTAAGGACAGCGCTCGGGTTTGACCGGGCGGGGAAGGAAGAACGACGTGTGGCCACTCGGCCGAGAGGCGACGACCGGCGACCCCGCCGCGCACCGGTTCGGGCTCAACGACCGGGCGTCCTGGTGGGACGATCCGCCGGTGCGCCCGGGACGCGGCCCGCACAAGATCGGCTGGCCGATCTTCGCCCTGGCGTTCGTGCTGCCGTTCCTGATCCCGGCGACCCGCGGACTGGTCGTGGACTCCGGGCCGCTGGGGATCCGGATCCTGCTCGGCGTGCTGGTCTACGCCTACTGTGCCTGCTACGCGGTGTTCCCCGCGGTCTTCGGCAAGCCCCGGCGGATGAAGCTCTGGTTCGGCGGGGTCATGCTGGTGCTGGGCCTGGCGTGCGCGCTCGCCACCGACGCCAACCCCTACGTCCTGCTCTACGCCACCGCCACGCTTGCCTTCCTGTTCCCGGCCGCGTGGTCGGTGATCTTCAACGGAACGGCGTTGGGCCTGCTGGTGCTGGTCCTGTGGCTGCGCGGGGACCTGTCCGAGCACGTCTCCGACGTGATCACGGTCGTCTCGGTCACGTCGGCGATGTTCTTCATGTCCAACCTGATCCGGGCGATCCGGCGGCTGGAGCTGGCGAACAAGGAAATCGCGACGCTCGCGGTGGCCAGCGAACGCGAGCGGGTCGCTCGCGACCTGCACGATCTGCTCGGGCACAGCCTCACCACGATCACGGTGAAGTCCGGGCTGGCGCGGCGGGTGTTGGAAAGCTCCGGCGACATCGACCGCGCGGTGCAGGAGATCCGCGAGGTCGAAGGGCTGAGCCGTTCGGCGCTGTCGGATGTGCGGGCGACGGTGACGGAGTACCGGGAGGTGTCGCTGCCCGCGGAGATCGCGGGGGCGCGGGCGGCGTTGCGCGCGGCGGAGATCGAGGCTGAGCTGCCGCACGCGGTGGACAACGTGCGCGCGGAGCTGCACAGCACGTTCGGCTACGTGCTGCGCGAGGCGATCACCAATGTGCTGCGGCATTCCGGTGCGAAGGCGGTCAAGGTGCGGCTGGGCCGCGACTGGATGGAGATCGAGGACAACGGCTGCGCCGAGGGGGAGGTCACGCCGGGCAACGGGTTGCGGGGGTTGTCCGAACGGCTGGCCGCGATCGGGGGCACGGTGACGACGCGGGCGCGGCCCGGGGGAGGATGGGTCGTCCGGGCCGAGGCCCCGGAGCCGAGCCCGGACGGAGCCGCCGTCGCGGTGCGGGCCGAACCCGCTGGAGGACTTGCGTGATCCGGGTGCTGCTGGCCGACGACCAGGCGATGGTGCGCGGGGCGCTGGCCACCGTGCTCGGCCTGGAAGCCGACATCGAAGTCGTGGCCCAGGTCGGCAGCGGCGACGAGGTGGTGGCCGCGGCGAAGGAAACGGCGCCGGACGTGGCGCTGCTCGACGTGCAGATGCCCGGCATGGACGGCCTCACCGCCGCGGCCGAGCTGAAAACCGCGCTGCCAGCGTGCCGCGTGATCATCTGCACCACTTTCGGCCGCCCCGGCTATCTCGCCCGGGCGATGGCGGCGGGCGCGGCCGGGTTCGTCGTCAAGGACGCGCCGCCGGAACAGCTTGTCGAGGCGGTGCGTCGAGTCCACAGTGGACTTCGGGTGGTCGATCCGGCGTTGGCCGCGGAATCGCTCGCTACCGGGACGAGCCCGCTGACCGCCCGGGAACGTGACGTGCTCAGCGCCGCCAAGGACGGGAGCACGGTCGCGGACATCGCGAAATCCCTTTTCCTGTCCGACGGAACGGTGCGCAACCATCTATCGTCGGCGATAGGGAAGACGGGCGCGCGCACCCGTGCGGAGGCGGTGCGGCTGTCCGAGGAACGCGGCTGGCTTTAGGGGCGCGCGGTTTCCCGGCGAGAACCTCGGTGCGGCGTGGGGTATGTGGACGCGCCGAAAGCCGCGCTGAGTGCCGTGAACGCCCCAGGAACGCCCCACGCCGCGTCGAGTGCGTTGGACGCGCCAAAGGCCACCTTGGCGTGCGAACGCGTCGAAGGCGTGACGGGCGTGGGGGAATGCACCCAGAACCGCGCGGTCTCGGGACATACTCAGAGTGGCATCGGGGCGCCTTCCCGGCACCCGGGAGCGGCTCTGCGAGGATGTCCGCCATGGACGCGTGGACAGGACCCACCGCGGGAAACTGGGTGCGCCGCATCGTTTTCGGTGTGGTGCTGGCCCTCGTCGCGGTCGTCGGCGGCACCGCGTTCCGGGTGTGGCAGGTCGCGCGCGAGAACGACCGGACGCCCGCGGACGCGATCGTCGTGCTGGGCGCCGCGCAGTACAACGGCAAGCCTTCCGAAATCTTCACCGCACGGCTGGAGAAGGCGCGTCAGCTGTACGCCGAGGGCGTCTCGAAGACAGTCATCACCGCTGGCGGCAAGAAAACCCGCGACAACTTCACCGAGGCGACCGCGGGCGCGCGCTGGCTGACCAAGCACGGCGTGCCGCAAACCGCGACGTTGCCGGTCGGCGAGGGCAATGACACCCTGCGCAGCCTCCGCGCGGTAGCCGATCAGGTGAAGGCGCGCGGCTGGCGTTCGGTGGTGCTGGTCAGCGATCCGTGGCATTCCTACCGGTCGCGGACGATGTCCGAGGACCTCGGGCTGGAGGCGTGGACCGCGCCGACGCACAGCGGGCCGATCGTGCAGGAGCGCTCGACGCAGGTCCGCTACATCTTCCGCGAAACCGGCGCGCTGCTGTTCTACGAGCTGACCAAGTCGCCCGCGGACGACCTGTTCGGCACGACGATGGGCTGAATTGTCGGTCCCCGCGCCTAAGCTGACGGGGTGAGTGACGGCTACCGCGAGCACGACCGCGCCCGCGTGCTGGCCGAGGAACCCAAGGGCGCGGCGCTGTCCGGCGCGCGGCCGGACGGGCGCAGCGCGTTCGCCCGCGACCGCGCGCGGGTGCTGCATTCCGCCGCGCTGCGCAGGCTGGCGGGCAAAACCCAGGTGGTCGGGCCGGGCGAGGGCGCGGAGGTCAGCGGCGCGCCGCGGACGCGGCTCACGCATTCGCTGGAGGTCGCGCAGATCGGCCGCGGCATCGCCGAGGAGCTGGGCGCGGACCCGGACCTGGTCGACACCGCGGGGCTGGCGCACGACATCGGGCACCCGCCGTTCGGCCACAACGGCGAACGCGCGCTCGACCAGGTGGCGCAGGCGTGCGGCGGCTTCGAAGGCAACGCGCAGACGCTGCGCATCCTCACGCGCCTGGAACCCAAGGCGGTCGGCCCGGACGGCGCGACGGCCGGGCTCAATCTCACCCGGGCGTGTCTGGACGCCACCACGAAATACCCGTGGCCGCGCCGGTCCGGGGAGCCGAAATACGGCGTGTACCCGGACGACACCACGGTGTTCGGCTGGATCCGCGAGGGCGCGCCGGGCCTTCGCCGGTGCCTGGAAGCGCAGGTCATGGACTGGGCGGACGACGTGGCCTACTCGGTGCACGACGTCGAGGACGGGGTGCTGGCCGGCCGGATCCGGTTGCGGCTGCTGGCCGATCCGGAGGAACGCGCGGCGGTCGCCGAGGCCGCTTCCCGGCATTTCTCCACGCTGTCGGTGTCCACTTTGGAGGGTGCGGCGAAGGAACTGCTCGACCTGCCGGTGGTCGCCGAGCTCGTGCGCGCGGAGCCGGACGGTTCGCTGCGCGCGCAGGTCGCGCTCAAACGGCTCACCAGCGAACTCGTCGGCCGGTTCGCCTCGGCCGCGGTCACCGGCACCCGCGCGGGCTACGGCGAGGGCCCGCTCACCCGGTACGCGGCGCGGCTCGCGGTGCCGGAGCAGGTCGGGGCGGAGGTGGCGCTGCTCAAGGCGCTGGCGCTGCGGTACGTGATGAGCGATCGCCGCCGGCTGGCGATGCAGGACGGGCAACGCGAGGTGATCACCGAGCTGGTCGCGGCGTTGTGCCGCCGCGCGCCCGAGGCACTCGACCCGCTGCTGGTGCCCGCGTGGGACGCGGCCTCCGGCGACGCGGCGCGGTTGCGGGTGGTGGTGGACCAGGTGGCGTCGCTCACCGACGCGCAGGCGTACGAATGGCATCGATGGCACACCGGACGGCACGGAACGGCGCCGCCTGCCGAACCGTGAGCCGCGGAACCACCCGTTCCGGTACGGTCGCCGCATGGCCCTGGACAGCCACCTCACCTTCACCCTGGCGTTGCACGGTGCGACCGCGCCCCCGGGGACCGACGCGTGCTTCTCGCCCTACTCGGCGGCGAGCGCGCTCGGTCTAGCCGAGCAGGCCGCGCGCGGACGCACCGCGGAAGAACTGGCCGCCGTGCTCGGCCGCGACCAGAGCGGGCTGCTGCACGCCGCGGCTGAGCTGGGCGACAAGGCCCAGCTGGCCGTGGCGAACACGCTCTGGGCCTCGGACCTGATCACCGTCGAGGACAGCTTCCAGGCCGAGCTCGTGCGCTGGCCCGGCGGCAAAGCCGAGACCGCGCCGTTCGAATCCGACCCCGAGGGCGCGCGCGAGCGGATCAACGCCGACGTGGACCAGACCACTCACGGGCTGATCCCGGCGCTGCTGCCCGAGGGCGCGATCGACCCGGACACGCGCGCCAGTCTGGTCAACGCCCTCTACCTGAAAACCGCCTGGCGACACCCGTTCCCGGAGCACGCCACCTCGGACGCCGACTTCCACACCCCCGACGGCGTGCGCCAGGTGCCGACGATGCACCTGGACGAATCCGTCGGCTACGCGCACGAAAACGGCTGGCAGGTCGTCCGGCTGACGGCCGAGGGCGGCGTCGAGACGGTGGTCCTGCTGCCGGACGGCGACCTCGACAGCGCCGAAGCCGCGCTCGACACGCAAGCGCTGCGCGGGCTGCTGGAAAGCCCGAAGCAGCACAAGATCCAGCTCTCGCTGCCCAAGATCTCGCTCGACGTGCGCTCCGACCTCGAACGGGCGCTGCAGGGCCTCGGCGTCCGCGAGTTGTTCACCGACGACGCGGATCTCACCGGTCTCACGCCCTACCGCCCGCTGTGGGTGGACAGCATCCTGCACCAGGCCGTGCTGCGCCTGGACGAACAAGGCCTCGAAGGCGCCGCCGCCACCGCGATCCAGATGCGCACTCTGTCGCTCATCTCCGGCGACCCGCTCGAAGTCCGCGTCGACCGGCCGTTCCTGCTGCTGGTGCGCCACGCCGAAACCGGTGCGGTGTACTTCTTCGCCCGGGTGGTGCGCCCCGCGTGAGCGTGTTCCGGCCCGAAGCAAACCCCGAAGCGAAACCCGAAGCACCGCCTCGCGAACCCGGCGAAGCCGCTGTCACCGCCGCTGAACCGCGGATGCGCCGGTCCTGGGCGGACGCCGGGATCATCGGCGCGTACCTGGCGTTCTCCGTGCTCCTGTTCGGCGGCTTGTGGGCCGACCTCGGCCAGGGCTACCTGTGGAACAGCGCGTCGGACCAGAACCTGTGGGAATGGTTCTTCGCGGTCACCGCGAAATCGGTGCAGCACCTGGAAAACCCGCTCACCAGCGGGCTGCAGAACTACCCGCTCGGCGTGAACATGATGGCCAACACGGCCATGCTGGGCCTGGGCATCCCGCTCACCCCGATCACGCTCGTGTTCGGCCCGACGGCCACCTGGGCGATCGCGCTCACCGGCAGCCTCGCCGGCAGCGCGGCGGCCTGGTACTGGGTGTTCTCGCGGCATCTCGTGCGGCACCGCGTGTCCGCGGCGATCGGCGGCGCGTTCGCCGGATTCGCGCCGCCGATGATCTCGCACGCCAACGCGCATCCGAACTTCGTCGCGTGGTTCCTGCTGCCGTTCATCGCGCTCAAGGTGATCCAGCTGGCGCGGGGCCAGCGCCCGGTGCGCAACGGGATCTGGCTCGGCGTGCTTACCGCGTATCAGATCTTCCTCGGCGAAGAGCCGCTGCTGATCTTCGCGCTCGGCTTCCTGATCTTCGCGGTCGCGTACTGCGCTTCGCGGCGTCACGAGGTCAAGGCGATGGTGCGGCCGGTGCTGCTCGGCGGCGGCATCGCGGTGGCGCTGACGCTGGTGGTCGTCGCGTTCCCGTTGTGGTGGCAGTTCTTCGGCCCGGACAGCTACACCGGGCTGGAGCACGGCCAGGTCGGCAACGACACCGCCGCGATGACCCGGTTCGCGACGCAGTCGGTGTCCGGGCAGTCGGAGGCGGCGGCCGCGGTGTCGCTGAACCGCACCGAGGAGAACGCGTTCTTCGGCTGGCCGCTGATCGTGCTGATGGTCGTGATCACGGCGTGGCTGTGGCGCGAGGTCGTGGCGCGTTCGCTGGCGATCTCGATGTTCCTGATGGCCTGGCTCTCGCTCGGCTCCGAGATCACCGTGCTGCACGAGAACACCGGCGTGCCCGGCCCGTGGAAGCTGCTCGCGGACCTGCCGTTGTTCGAATCGCTGCTGGAATCGCGGCTGGCGATGGCGTGCGTGCCCGCGATCGGCGCGCTGCTGGCGATCGCGACTGATCGCGTGTTCACCGCGGCCGGGAAGGGCCAGCTGAAGCTGCCGGTGCGGCTGATCTGGATCGGCGCGGTCGCGGCCGTGCTGCTGCCGGTCGCGCCGACCCAGCTGCTCGTGCAGAAACGCCCGCCGACGCCCGCGTTCTTCGCCGACGGCACCTGGCAGATGTACGTCGCGCCCGGCGGGACGGTCGTGCCGGTGCCGCTGCCGAGTTCGGGGGAGTCGGAGCCGCTGCACTGGCAGATGGACGCCGGACTGCGGTACGCGATGCCGGAGGGCTACTTCGTCGGTCCGCAGGGTCCGAACGACAAACGCGGCCGCTACGGCTCCTACCAGCGGCCGACCTCGACGCTGTTCGACCGGGTCCGCGACTCCAAACAGGCACAGGAAGTCACCGACGCCGACCGGAACCAGGCGATCGAGGACCTGCGCTACTGGAACGCCAGCGTGCTCGTGCTGATCCCGCGCGAGCACAGCGACGCCTACCGCGCCACGGTCGACCTCCTGCTGCGCAAACCCGGGCAGTACGTGGACGGCGTCTGGGTCTGGGATGTGCGCCCGATCACCGGGCACCGCTGACGCTGTCACGTCTCGAGCGGCTGTCCCGTTCCTCCCTCGAACCACTCAGAAGGAGGACCCGACATGCCTCGTATCCCGGTCAAACGAGCCACGGACAGCGGCCCGGTGCTGAAGCTCTTCTACCGGATCGCCGGGAAGCGGTACGGCGCGGTGCCGGAGCCGATGGCCGTCGTGGCGCACCACCGCGGGCTGCTGCGGACCAGCATCGCGCACGAGCTGATGGCGGAGAGGGCGTCGAAGCACCTGCCCGCCAACGTGCGGGAACTCGCTGTGTATCGCGTCGCGACGCAGATCGGCTGCTCGTGGTGCGTCGACTTCGGCACCATGCTGCAGCGGCACGACGGCCTCGACATCGACCGGCTCAAGCACATCGACGAGTACGCGACGTCGCCGTTGTTCACCCGCCAGGAGCGGCTCGCGCTCGCGCTCGCGGACGCGATGTCCGGCCCGGCCGTCACGGTCACCGACGAGCAGATCGCCGAGCTGGTGGCCGAATTCGGCGAGAAGGGCGTGGTCGAGCTGACGTATCAGATCGGCCTGGAGAACTCGCGGGCGCGGATGAACAGCGCGCTCGGCATCGTCGACCAGGGCTTCACCTCCGGCGACGCATGCCGAGTCCCGATCCCGTGACCGCCCGCCCGGGCCGGAGCGTCACTGCTCCGGCCGGGTGATGCGGGTGAGCTTCTCCGGGTTGACCTGGTCGTAGACGCCGACGATGCGGCCGTCGCGCACGCTGAACGTCTGCACGCGCTCGTCGAGGGCGAGGTAGCCGTCGACCGCGGGCAGCTGCGGCAGCCACAGGCCGAGGTCGCCGTTGACGAGCACCGGCCGCCCGTTGTCCATCGTGCCCGGCGCGTACTTCGCCAGTACGCCGAGCACGAAGCGGGCGACCTTGTCCTGTCCGACGATCATGCGGCGGCTGGTGCGCGAGCGGCCGTTGGAATCGCCGATCATCACCACGTCCGGGTGCAGCAGTTCGGTGACCGCGCGGATGTCGCCCGCCAGCAGCGCGACCACGAACTTCTCCAGCACCGGTTGCTGCTCGGCCAGCTCGAGCCGGGCGGGCGGATCGGAGTCTTCGACCGCGCGACGGCCGCGGGAGGCGTGCTGGCGCGCGGCCGCCACACTGCAGCCCAGCGCGTCGGCGATCTCCGCGAACGGCACCGCGAACGCGTCGTGCAGCACGAACGCCACGCGCTGCTCCGGCGTCAGCCGGTCGAGCACCACCATCGCGGCCATGCGCAGGCCGTCGTCGCGTACCGCAGCTTCGAGCGGGTCCTCGCTCGCGGGCGCGCCGAGCGGCGTGACGATCGGCTCGGGCAGCCATTCGCCCACGTACTTCTCGCGCCGCACCGCCGCCGAGCGCAGCCGGTCGAGGCAGATCCGGCCGACCACCGCGGTCAGCCAGCCGCGCAGGTCGCGGATCCCGGCGCGGCCCGCGTCGTCGAGCCCGGACAGCCGCAGCCAGGCCTCCTGCGTCGCGTCCTCGGCGTCCGCGCGGGCGCCGGTGAGCCGGTAGGCCGCAGCGATCAGGTGCGGCCGATGGGCGTCGAACTCGGCGGCGAACTCCTCGAGCGCTGTCGGTGTGCTCATGTCCCGAGTGTGCCGCACGGCGCGGGGGGAGGGAGAACTATTGTGGTTCCCGTGGCTGGACTGATTCGGGAGAGCGATATCGCGGAGGTGCGTGAGCGCAACCGGATCGACGAGGTCGTGGGGGAGTACGTCGCGCTGCGCCGTGCCGGCGGGGGCAGCCTGAAGGGCCTGTGCCCGTTCCACAACGAGAAGACCCCGTCGTTCAACGTGCGCCCCACTCACGGGACCTTCCACTGCTTCGGCTGTGGCGAGGGCGGCGACGTCATCAAGTTCATTCAGAAGATCGACCTCGTGTCGTTCGTCGAGGCGGTCGAGCGGCTCGCCGACCGGGTCGGCGTCCGGCTGAACTACGAGGGCGGCGGCGCGTCGGTGCAGCGCGACCGGGGCACCCGGTCCCGGCTGATCGAGGCGCACCGCGCGGCGGCCGAGTTCTACATCGAGCAGCTGGTCACCGACGACGCGCGGGCGGCGCGGGACTTCCTGTCCGAGCGCGGTTTCGACGCCGCGGCGGCCAAGCAGTTCGGCTGCGGCTTCGCGCCCGGCGGCTGGGACAAGCTCACCAAGCACCTGCTCAACCGCGGGTTCGAGGTGAAGGAGCTGATCGCGTCCGGCCTGTCGAAGGAGGGCCAGCGCGGCCCGATGGACCGGTTCCACCGGCGGCTGGTGTGGCCGATCCGCGACGTCGGCAACGACGTGGTCGGCTTCGGCGCGCGGCGGCTGTTCGACGACGACCGGATCTCGGCGAAGTACCTCAACACCTCCGAAACGCAGATCTACAAGAAGTCGCAGGTCATGTTCGGCCTCGACCAGGCCAAGCGGGAGATCGCGAAACGGCACCAGGTCGTGGTGGTCGAGGGCTACACCGACGTGATGGCGATGCACGCGGCGGGCGTGCCGACGGCGGTCGCGTCCTCGGGCACCGCGTTCGGCGAGGACCACATGAAGGTCCTGCGCAGGCTGATGATGGACGACGACGCCTTCCGAGGCGAAGTGATCTTCACCTTCGACGGCGACGAGGCGGGCCAGAAGGCCGCGCTCAAGGCGTTCGAGGGCGACCAGACGTTCGCCGGGCAGACCTACATCGCGGTCGCGCCGGACGGGATGGACCCGTGCGAGCTGCGCATCGCGAAGGGCGACACCGCGGTGCGCGACCTGGTGGCCCGGCGCACGCCGCTGTTCGAGTTCGTCATCAAGAGCATGCTCAAGCAGTTCGACCTGGATTCGGTCGACGGCCAGGTTTCCGCGCTGCAGAAGACCGTTCCGATGGTGGCCGCGATCAAGGACCGGGCCAGCCGGGACGGCTACGCGTCGAAGCTCGCCTGGTGGGTCGGCTGGCAGGACGTCGCGCAGGTGGTCAACCGGGTGCGCGGCGCGGCCGGAGCGGCGTCCCGGCGCGGACCGGCCGAACCGCAGCCGCGGCGGGGCGCGTCGCGGCAGGAAACCCCGGCGCCCGAACCGGAGAAGCAGGACCTGCCGCGTCCCGCGCCGAACGACCCGAGGTTCGTCGGGCAGCGCGAGGCGCTCAAGGCCGCGCTGCAGCAGCCCGCGATCGCCGGTCCGGAGTACGACTCGCTGCCCGAAGAGGCGTTCACGCACCCGGTGTACATCGCGGTGCACCTGGCCGTGCTGAAGGCGGGCGGGGCGGCGTCCGGGCTCACCGGGCCCGCGCTGCTGGACGCCGCGTCGGCGCACTGCCCGGAAGGGACGGTCCGCCGGGTGCTCAGCGAACTGGCGGTGGAACCGTTGCGCGCCTTGGGGGAAGTGGACTCGCGCTACATCTCCGGCGTGCTCGCGGGCGTGCAGGAGAACCTCGTCGGCAGGCAGATCGGCGAGATCAAGTCGAAGCTGCAGCGGCTGTCGCCGGTCGAGGCCCCGGACGACTACCGCGCGCTGTTCGGCGACCTGGTCGCGCTGGAGCAGTACCGGAAGTCGCTGCGCGAGCAGGCGGCGAGCGGGTGGGAGTGACGTGGGACTGCTGAACCGGTTCTTCGGCGGCGGGCTGCCCGCGGGGTTCCCCGGCACGCTGGACGAGGGCGAGGATCCGGTCGCCGCGGCGGCGGTCGAGGGCGGCGGGCACCTGGTCGTGACGTCGCTGGGCCTGTGGGTCCCGTCCGGCGACGGCACGACGCGGCGGGTCGGCTGGCACCTGGTGGGCAAGGCGACCTGGGCCGACGGCGTGTTCACGCTGACCGAATCGGAGGAGACCGGGCGAGCGGGCGCGGTCGCGGTGCTGGCCGACCGCGGGCCGGTGCGGTACCGGCTGCCGCAGCCGGGAAAGGTGCCGCAGCAGGTGCGCCTGCGCGTCGACGGCTCGGTGCGCGGACGGCACCGGCACGAGTTCCCCGAGGGCGGCGCGTGGTTCGTCCAGCGCAAGGTCCCCGGCCGCGACGGCGTGGAACTGCAGGTCCGCCCCGATCCGGGCACCGACCCGGCGCTGGTCGAGGCGGTCGCGGCGGAGGTCGCGGAGAAGCTGGCCAACCTCGGCGAGTAGCAGTACGATCGTACTCAGTACGTTTGTACTGTTACTCGGCGGGAGGCTGCTCGTGTGGGATCCGGCGAAGTACCTCGACTACTCCGACCTGCGCGGCCGGCCGTTCTACGACCTGATCGGGCGAATCTCGGCCGATTCGCCCCGCCGGGTGGCCGACCTGGGCTGCGGCCCCGGCACCCTGACCCTCGACCTGGCGCTCCGCTGGCCCGACGCGGTCCTGGAGGCGATGGACAGCTCGCCGGAGATGGTCGCCGCGGCCCGCGAACGCGGGGTGGCCGCCGAGGTCGGCGACGTCCGGACGTGGACGCCGAAACCAGACACCGACGTGGTCGTCTCGAACGCGGTCCTGCAATGGGTGCCCGGGCACCAGGACCTGCTGCGCCGCTGGGTCACGGAACTCCCGGCCGGAGCGGTCCTGGCGGTGCAGGTGCCCGGCAACTTCTCCGCCCCCTCGCACGCCATCAGCCGCCAGCTAGCCGCCTCACCTGAGTGGGCCGCAAGGCTGTCGTCTGTGTCGCTGCGAGCCGAAGACGCGGTCGGCGAACCTCGCGACTATGCGGACCTCCTCGCCGACGCGGGATGCCTGGTCGACGCCTGGGAAACCACGTACGTACAACAACTTTCCGGCCCGGGGGCAGTCCTGGAATGGATCACCGGCACCGCACTCCGCCCCATCCGCGCGGCCCTGACCGACGAGGACTGGGCCAAGTTTCAAGATGACTTGGCCCCGCTCCTCGACGAGGCCTACCCGCCCCGCCCGGACGGCACGACCTGGTTCGAATTCCGGCGGATCTTCTTCGTCGCCAAGATCCCGGGCTGATGTCGTACTGGAACACGAACGTCGCCCGCCATCCGGGCATCCTCCGCGCCGTGCCCGCCGGATGCGCGACCGCCCTGGACGTCGGCTGCGGAGACGGCCTGCTGGTGCGGAAACTGGCTTCCGCGGTGCGTTCGGTCACCGGGATCGACAAGTCGCCGGAGATGGTCGCTCAGGCCCGTTCGCTGTCCTCTGACACCTTCGTCGAGGGAGACTTTCTCTCCGCTGACCTCGGTGCCTACGACTTCATCTGCTCCGTCGCCACCATCCACCACCTGGACTTCGAGCCAGCCCTCGCCCGAATGCGAGACCTGCTGCACCCAGGCGGCGCGCTGGTCGTCGTCGGCCTGGCCCGCGACGCGAGCGTGACCGACTGGGCGGCGACGATCGCAGCCGCACCGATCGTGCGCACCGTGAAGACGCTTCGCCGAGCACATGGCCCAGACGGCATGCCAGCCATGCAGCCGCAGATGAGCTACCGCGAGGTGCGCACGACCGCGCAACGGTTGCTACCAGGAGTGCGGTACCGGCGGCACGTGCTGCGCCGATACTCGCTCACCTGGCAAAAACCGTCCTGAGCTGGGGCTTCTGCTGGGTTCTGCTGGGGCCCGCTCAGCCGTTCCCGCGCCCGAACTTCTCGCCGAGCTTCGCCCGCGCCACCCCCGCCGCACCCTGGACCATCGGATGGTCGACCAGTTTGCGGTAGGTGCGCACGATCTGCTCGTACCGTCCCCGGCCGGCCTTGGTGCCCAGCACGTACCCCAGGCCCACGCCCAGCAGGAACTTCTTCATCGGCGGCCACACCTCTTTCTCAGCAGGACTTCCGACTGTCCATTGTCCAACACAATCGGCTTCCGCGCGGAGTTCCCTCCGCCGGGCCGCAAGACCCACCCCCCTGTGCGAGGCCGGAACGACATGGGCTAAAGTTCTTCGTGTCAGCCCGGAGAGATCCGGACCGGCGGAGCACGATCCCCTGTAGCTCAACTGGCAGAGCATTCGGCTGTTAACCGGAGGGTTCTTGGTTCGAGTCCAAGCGGGGGAGCAAAGCCCAGGTCAGCGACCTGGGCTTTTTTGCTGTCTGTGAGCAGGGGCGATTTAGGGTCGATTTTGACAGTCGTCCAAGCGGTCGGCTGGCGGGGTCGCCGGTGGTGCGTCGCGGTTGCCGGGTGGCAGTTCGAAGCCGTGGGGCGGCGCTCCGCTTGGCTGCCATCGATCTTGGCGCGCTCGATATGTCGATTCGGTGCTGACGCGTGCATCCAGGGCCTGAGGCAGCGTCGGGTTGACGATCGAGTTCTGGGACCGAGCCAGGTGTGAGCAGACAGATTCAGGCTGGGCGGCCGTCGAGTTCGTTGCGGTTGAGTCGATCAATGCGGGCTACGGGGCGAAACGCCGCAGCGCTGGAAGAGTCATTGCCAGCGGCGTGCTGAAGCCGCGGACCGTGCGTCGTCCGGAGATTCTGTGGTCGGACGTCAACCGTCGTGGCAGAGACGCGCTCGGCGGCAAATATCAGCTTAAAAATTACCATAATCAGTTCCTGACACTACCGGACAATTTCCGGAAAAACCGTGATCCGCCGTTGGTGTATGCATGCCGAGGTGGCGATGCTCAATTCTTCACTCTCGTCCCGGCGAGCCCGAAAATTGCTCTCGGTTCCTGCGAGATCGTGAACGCGAACAGTGTGTGTCATCGCAGTGCGGTGCCGGGCAAGCTGTCACGGGGAGCCGACGACGGGCTCGTCGAACAGGGGGATGCCGCCGCGGAGTCGTTCGAGGGTTTCCAATGTGGCGTCGACGTAGCTGCGGCTGGGTTCGCGCGCGACGAGGGTCTGCGCGACGAGGCGGGCGCCGATCAGCACTCCGGCGAGGGTCACGATCTCGAGGTCCTCGTCGGAGCGGCCGAGTGCGGAGGCCAGCAAACACGCGGTTTGCTCGACGTCTCCCGCGCTGCGGGCCCGCGACGCGGCGCCGATTTCGGGCACGGTGCGCACGAGCCGCATGCGCAGTTCCTCGTCGGCGCGTTTCTGCTCGTCGAGTTCGGTGAAGGTGGCGCGCAACGCCTTGATCAGTGCGACCACCAGCGGGGTGCCTGCGGGGATCGCGGCGAGGGCTTTCTCGAACAGCGGGTCGACATCGTCGAATAGGACGACGTCTTCCTTGGTGGCGAAGTAGCGGAAGAACGTGCTGCGGGCGACCTCGGCCGCGCCGGCGATGTCTTCGACGGTCGTCGCCTCGTACCCGCGCTCGGCGAACAGGCGCAGCGCTTGGCGCTGGATCTCGGCACGGGTGCGCGCCTTCTTGCGTTCGCGCAGGGAGCTCACCCCGCAGAGTGTGGCACACCTCCGCGATAATAGGACTGAGTATCTTTTGAGACTCAGTCCTATTTTCTGTTAAGGTCGTGGCCATGGATACGGACACAGAAGTCACCGTCGTCGGAGCGGGCCCCACGGGTCTGGTGGCGGCGGCCGAACTGGCTCGGCGCGGCCGCCGGGTGAGAGTGCTGGACGGTGCGCCGGGCGCGTTCCCCGGTCCGCGCGGCAACGGCATCCAGCCGCGGACGCTGGAGGTGCTCGACCCGCTCGGGGTGACCGACCGCCTGGTGGCGCTGGGGACATTCGGGCTGCCGTTCCGCCAGTACGCGACGGATGGCGCCGTGCGGGAGCGGGACAGGCATCCTGGTCTCGACCCCACGCCCGACAAGCCGTTCGCGCGGCCGATGATCATCCCCCAATGGCGGACCACGCAGGTGCTGCGCGAGCGGCTCGCCGACTTCGGCGCCGCGGTCGAGCAGAACGCTCGCGTGGTGGCCGTCGAGCAGGACCGGAACGGAACCACTGCCGTGCTCGCCGATCGGAGACGCGTGCGTTCGCGCTATCTCGTCGGCGCCGACGGTGGTTCGAGCGCTGTCCGGCGGGCTCTCGGGGTCGGGTTCCTCGGCGAGACCCGCGACGAGGTGCGGATGCTTCTGGCCGAGGTGGAGCTGGACGGGCTCGACCGGGACCATTGGCACCAGTTCGACCTGGTGGGCGCCCACGGCGCCGGCTTCCTTTCCCTGTGCCCGATGCCGGCGAGCCCGACCTGGGCGTTGGGGCTGCGCTCGCCCGATCCGGGCTGGGAGGCGGACGACGCGACGCTGCACGCCGTGGTCGACGGGATCCGGCCGCGGGTGCGGCTGCGCCGGATCGGCTGGTCCTCGACGTGGCGGCTCAACGTACGGATGGCGGACCGGTTCCGCGTCGGGCGGGCATTCCTCGCCGGCGACGCCGCGCACGTGCACTCGCCCGCCGGCGGCCAAGGTCTCAACACCGGCATCCAGGACGCGGTCAACCTCGGGTGGAAGCTCGCCGCGGTTCTCGACGGCGCGGAGGAGGCTCTGCTGGACACCTACGAGGCCGAGCGCAAACCGGTCGCCGCGGAGGTTCTGGGGCTCTCCAGCGAACTCTCGCGCTACGTGCTCGAAACCGGTGCCATCGGCTACGCCGATCGACCGGCGGCACTGGCCCGCCAAGGCCTGCAGTTCGACATCAGCTACCGCGCCGATCCCGGGGAGCCTGGCCTGCGACCGGGCGATCGCGCCCCGGACGCCCCGCTCGGCGACACCACGCTGTTCCTGCTGCGCCGGCGAGCGGACTGGACGGTCCTGGCCTTCGACGGGACCGCGGAACCAGTCGTCGGCGCCCAGGTCCTCGACGCCGACGCGCTCGACGCCGACGGCTGCTTGCGCCGGGCCTACGAGCCCCTTCCCGGCGAGCGCGTCCTGATCCGCCCCGACGGTCACCTCGGATGGCGCGGAACCGGTGCGATGCCGGCGATCGGCACGAGGAGCGCCCTCGGACTGCCGCGAGTGCCCGCTGATCGCCAGGGTTGATCGAACCCCGCGCGGCATGGCACCCGCACCCGCCCGACCCGGACACGACCGGAACCTTCCGCGATGCTGGCTGGAAGCCAGGCCGTGGTCATCGAGCCGGCCAACTGGTCGGTGGCGCCGTGGCGGCGGATCGCTGCTGCTGGGTCCGGCGAGTCGTGCGGAGGGCGGTCGGAAGTCCGTTGTTCACGTGACTGAGGAAGGCGTCCTCGGGCGTCGTTCCCGGGTGTGCGGCGAACCCGGTGCTGTTCCCGCGCCGCCAGTGTAGCTTGGAATTCGTGACCGGGATCGGGCCCGCCGACGGCCATTATGCGATTGTCGTCGTCGACATCAAGGAATTCAGCCGTTTCCTGACCCGGCCGGCGCAAATCGAGGCGAGGACGGGCGTTTACCGCGCTCTGGAGACGGCGTTCGACCGGTCCGGTGTTCCGTGGGACAAGTGCCCGCGCGAGGATCGTGGCGACGGGGTGCTGATTCTGATTCCGGGTCAGCTTTCCAAGAATCCGCTCGCGGCGGCGCTGCCGGACGAGCTGGCGCGTGCCCTCGGCGAGCGCAATGGCCGGTTGCCCGAGTACGAGCGGATCCAGCTGAGGGTGGCGATGCACGCCGGCGAGGTTGCCGCGGACAGTCACGGCTACGCCGGTACCGCCATCAACCTCGCCTTCCGGCTGGTCAACTCGGCGCCGTTGCGCGGGGCGCTGGACAAGTCGTCCGGAGTGGTGGCGCTCGCGGTGTCGGCGTGGTTCTACGACGAGGTGGTCCAGCACATCGCGGCCGCGCGGCCGAAGTCGTACCGGCGCGTTCGCGTGGAGAACAAGGAAACCCGAAGCGACGCGTGGATCAGCCGTCCGGACGATTCCTACCCGGACCGGACATCCGACAGCGACCCCATTCCGGATCGGAATTTCGAGGAACGTTACGTCGATTTCGTCCGCGAGGACAACGCGGGTTTCGAGCTGTTCAAGGTCGCCCGGAGGCGCGGTCCGGCCGATTGCTCCTTCGACAAGTACTACGTCGTCCCGCCGGTCACCCGGCGGCAGACGGCGGTGCCCGACCCGGAGCTGACCGGTGCGGGCACGGACTCGGCCAATGCCATCGCCGACGCGCGCCGGGTTCTGCTGCTCGGCGGCGCGGGCGCGGGCAAGACGACGTTCCTGGCCTGGCTCGCCAACGACGTCGCGCGCCGGCACGACGAGGAGGGGCCGTGGCGCGGGGTCGTGCCCTTCCCGATCTCGTTGCGTCTGTTCGCGGAGACCGACCTGCCGAAGGACCCGGAGCTGTTGCTGGGCGCCGTCGCGCCCACGCTCGCCGAGGAGAAACCGGAGGGCTGGGCCGCCGAGCTGTTCGCGTCCGGCCGGGCGATGCTCTTGGTGGACGGGCTCGACGAGCTCGTGGCGGACCGGCGAGCGAGCGCTCGGCAGTGGGTGGAGACGCTGGTGCTCACCTACCCGGACGCGCGGTGTGTGGTGAGCACCCGGCCGTCCGCTGTGGACGACCAGTGGTTCGTCGAGACCGACACCGGGATCGGCCTGGAGCGGTTCGAGCTGCCGGAACTGAGCCGGCTCGGTCTCGGCAGGGTCATCGGCCGCTGGTTCGCCGCTGCTGCCGACCAGGAGCCGAGCGCCGAGCAGCGGGAGCTGCTGAGGACTTATCCGGAGCGGCTGCGGACGGAGCTGGAGGCCCGCCCGAACCTCCGCGGCCTGGTGTCCAGCCCGCTGATGGCCGGGCTGCTGTGTGCTCTTTACCGCGAGGACCAGTACCTGCCCCGGACCCGCCGCGAACTGCTCGACCAGGCGATCGACCTGTTGCTCACGCGCTGGGACGACACGGCGCACCGCGGGATGACGGTCGTCGACGGCGTCGACCTGGTCAAGGCGGAGAAGCAGATTCTGCTCGAGCGGTTCGCCTCCGCGATGGTGCGGCGCAACGAGCTGCTGGTGCCCCGATCGGAGGCGCTCGATCGGCTGGACGATGCGAAGAAGGGGTTGCGTGCGCAGGATCTCTCCTCCGGGCCGCTGCTGCAGCACTTGCTGGAGCGGTCCGTGCTGCGGGAGAGCCCGGCCGACCGCCAGATCCAGTTCATCCACCGCACGTTCCGCGACTACCTGGCCGCGGCTGACCTCGTGAAGCGGGGGCAGCTCGACGAACTGGCCGGCCACGCGCACGAGGACTATTGGTACGAGGTCGTCTTCATGGCCGCGGCGCGAGCGCGGGAAGGCGAGGTCGCCGAGCTGCTCGGCAATCTCTTGCGGCGGGCCCGGCGCAGCACCGACAAGGCCGTCGCGGACCGGCTGAAGCTGGTCGCCGCGGCGTGCTTGGAGTACGCCGACGTGGTGGATCCGCACAGCCAGCGCGTCGAGGTCGAGGCGGCGGCGCGCCAGCTGCTGCCGCCGGTCGACGTGCAGCAGGCGGAGATGCTGGCGAAGGCCGGCCGGTTCGTCGTCGGCCTGCTGCCGGGACCGGACGAGCTGACCGGGCCGAACCGGGACACCGCCGCCGCCGCGGTGCTGCGCACTCTCGCGCTGGTGGGCGGCGAGGAAGCCTGGCAGAAGATCCGGCCGTTCACCGCGATGCACCAGTCCACGGTCGTCAACGAGCTGCTGCGCGGATGGCGGGCGTTCGACTTCTCCGAGGCCTACGCCGCCGAGCTGCTGTCCAAAGTAGACTTCGGAGACCTGGTGCTGAACGTGCACCGGTGGGGGATGCTGCCCCGGCTGCGGCACCTGGCCACGCTGCGCGCGGTGAAGATGATCGGCGACATGGCGCTGGTCAGCGACCGCGACGGCCTCCGCCCGCTCGCCGCCGTGCCGCAGCTGCGGCGGCTGGAGATCGCGTCCAACGAGGTGATCCGGGACCTGCGTCCGCTGGCGGACTGTGCCGCGTTGCGAGTGCTGACCATTTCCGCGTACAGCGCGCTGCGGGATTTGTCCGGCCTGAGTGGGTCCTCGGTCGAGAAGCTCCGCCTGCTCACGATCGGCAAGACGGTGCGGGCCTATCCGGCCCTCGGCACGCTGGCCGGGACCCCGCTGCGTTCCCTGTCGCTTCGGCATCCCGGGCTTTCCGAAGGCCTGCATCCGATTCCGGCCGGGCTGGCCCTGACCGAGCTGGCGATCCACAACCGCCCGGAGAGCCGGTCGCTGCTGGGCATCGAGCGGTTGCCCTCGCTGGAGAAGGTGACGGTCAGCGGAGTGCTGCTGCCGGACGAGGTCGAGGCCCTGGGCGAACTGCCCGCGCTGAGCCGACTCGTGCTGCGCGACCCGTATCCGCTCGACGACCTGGCCCTGCTGCGACCGCTGGCCGACCGGCTCCACGTCCTGGAACTGCGCGGGGTGGACCAGGCGGACGCCCGGATCGCGGCGAAGGCCGTCGGCGACGAGCTCGCCGCGAAGCTGCGCAATTAGGCTGCTCGGGCGGAATTCGCGGGTCGATCGCGTTCCCGGTTCAGCGAGTCGTGAGATGGCGGCCGGCGTGGGTGACGCCGGGCTCGAGGATTGCCTCGGCGGCCGGGTCCGGGATCGATGCTGCTGACTGGCGCAGGGGATTCTTGCGCCGCTTCATTCCTCGGGGGATGCCGCCGGGTCGCGGATGGTGTGCCAGAGCGCGTAGAAGGCGGAGTCGGGGATTCTGGTGAGGCCGGGCTGGTCGAGTCCGAGGGGCTGGTCGGTGAGCGTGCCGGAGTCGTCGTCGAGGTTCTGCCACCAGTAGCGGTGGGCGGTCCCGGTGGAGCTGATGTCGATCTGCTTGACGGCGACCGTTTCGTGGTCGGCGGTGACGGTTTCCCAGAGGCAGCGGGCGCCCGGGTCCGCGAGTCCGTCGTCGACGTACTCGAAGCAGGACCGCGGGCCGGGTGTCTCGTCCAGCGTCCGGTACCAGGTGACGGCGGCCCGGAACGCGGTCTCGGTCTCGGCGGACCAGCCTCTGCGGGCTGCCAGCCGGCGGTAGCGCTGTTCGACATCGGCGGGGAGGCTGGCCATGATCGGATTGTGTCAGGCCTGCGTGCCGCGATGCGGGACCGGGGAGGCGGTTCCACGCGGCCCGCTGCCGCCCCGCAAGCCTCGGGTACGCCGGAGAGCAGGACTCGAATCCGCGGACGTCACGGGAATCGACCTGCGTGAGGTCCTCGGGCACCGCGTCCATCAGCGTCTCGTTCGCGGGCTCGCCGAGCCGGTATCCGGAGTTGCGTTTCTCGCCGATGATCCGGAATCCGGCGCGTTCGTATGCGGTGATGGCGCGCTTGTTCGGCGAGAGCACCGAGAGGCAGACGCAGCGCAGCGCGGCGAATCGGCGGCGCACTACCGGTACGCGCAGCAGTTCCCGCAGAACACGATTCCGCGCAACCCGGCCAAGTACCAGTGCGACGAGTATCCGTTCAACACCACGCAACAGGGTGCGGCGCGTGGCGACGGGCGATTCTCGGTGCAGCGCATCTCCGGCCCCGACAACGAGGCTGCCGGCACGTGGCTGGGTGCGTGGTACTCCTACGACCGCATCCTGGACAGCGACGACTTCTACGTCGACGCGACACCGTGATCGTCGGGGTGCGGGCTTCTCAGGGCCCGCGCCCCGCTCATCGCCGTTGCAGCCAGAACTGCAGCACCCAGTGCTCGACCACCTCGCCGGTGTAGGGCAGGTCGCCTGTTCGCCGGGCGTCCTGCCTGCCCCGGCACAGCACCCGGATCCCGTAGACCCCGGGACCGTCCAGAGGCAGTGTCCGCTCCGAGACCCCGGACGCGACGAAAGCCAGCCGGACCACCCCGGAGGTCATCGGGATCCGGTCCTCCCACGCGGTGTCCCAGCCGTCGGCGGCGGCTGCCGGGACACCGTCCCAGAACTCCAGCCGCACGCCCGCGCGATGGGCGGTGCCGCCGCTGCGGAGGATGGCCCCGTTCTTGCCCGTGAGCAAGGTGTCCGGGGAGCCGAGCGCCAGCCAGCCTGGTTCGCCCGGTCGCACCCGCTCGTCGTCGATGAGGCCGAACTTGCCCCACTCCACATCCGCGAAGTCGTCCAACGACGACACCAGGCTCGCCACAGCACCCTTCCGGCACTCTCGAAGACTGTCAGGCCCGCCCGCCACGATACGGCTGCGCCGCGGGCGTGGCTCCCCGCGGAACGCGTGCTTGCCGCAGCCAACAGCGCAACGCCCGACGGACGCGGGCGTCCCGGCCCGCCCGCGGTGTCGGCGAGATCGGTTCCCGTCCGATGACAGTAAAGCCGGAGCAAGTCCGTGGTGGCACGCCGAACTGCGGCGACCTCACGACGATCCCCTCGGGTGTACCGACCGATCCGGACGAGGAAGTCCGAGACTGCAGCGCAGTGGACGGTGCGGCGCGGGGATCCGTCAGTTGCCAAGGTCGTGGCGGCTCGGCGTCATGGTAAGAACACGTTCTCGATGACGGGTTCAGATCCGCCAGCGAGCGCGGACGATCCCGTCATCGTCTGGTCGCACGGCCACGAGCAGTGGGTTGTGGTCGTCGGTGGTGTTCGGCAGAAGGATCGCCGCGCGGACGCCTGCCAATGCCTCGGCCAGGCCCGCCCGGTCGTCGCCGTCGGTGTGGAAGCTGTGGATTCGGCCGTCCGCGTGCTCCACGACGGCCTGGCCGGTGAAGTCCGGTGACATCGTGCGCAGCACTGCTGGAATATCAGTCGACAGGTCCGGCCACACGTACAGGAGGGCGCGCGGACCGAGGTCGGGCACCGTGGTGTCGGCTGTGAGTCGATGCCAACGAGAGTAGCTACCGACGAACTGCTCCTCCAGCAGCACACTGTCGTGCCGTGCCGCGAGCGCCGCTGCCTCGGCCCAGAACGTCGCGTCCGCCGGACGCGACTCGTAGGGCCCGTCGCCATCCGGGTCGTAGGGCGATCCGTCCAGCGGTTCGACGAACAGACCGCTCGCGGTGGTCAACGCGACCGCACGTTCGCACGGTTGCGCGCTTCCGATGTACAGGTACTGGTCGTAGCCGACATGGACGAAGAACCGGTCCTCGGATTCGAGCCGGCACCACGCGCCGTTGTCCCTCAGCATGGCGCGCACCAGTTCGCGCCCGAGGTCCAGGGTGACCCGCGCGCCGTCGTGGTAGCCGGTGAGGTCTGGCGGGAACAGCCCATGCAGCCCGTGGCCGTCGAGGGGCGATTCCACCCCGAAGTGAACAAATCCGCTGACCGCGGGGTCGCGGATAGTCAGCGAGGTCACGCCGGTGTCCTCGGCGAACGCCGTCACGGCGGCGAGGTAGGCGGCCTCCACCGGACCGTGGTCGCTCACCACGTCCTCGGACCCGCGGTACGCGCCCCGGTCGTCACGATCGGCCGGATCGTACTTGGTGATCCGGCAGACGTGCGATGTGCTCATGATCGGCTGAGGTGCCCTTCGGAAGCGCAAGTGATCCGTTCAATCATTACAGCAACTCCAGCAAGATGCCGTCTTCCGCCTCGCTGCCGCCGGGGCCGTGATCGCGGATGATAGCGACGATCTCGTCGAATAGCGTCGGCCCTTCCCGGCGCCGCGCGCTGTCGATCCTGGCTTGGACGTCCGGACGGTTCGAGGGGTGGCAGGTGAGAACGAGACGTTCCAGTTGTCGCTCTGTCTCGGCGTAGCCCAGTGCGGATCGAGACGACTCGGAGCGGAGCCATCGCAGAACCCATCCGTTCTCTGGTGTCCCGAAGCCACCTCGGAGCAGGTCGTTGAAGGCGTCGAGACTCCCGCGCCAGGTGTGCTGACTCAGCAGCCGCGAGAACTCGCGGGCGAAGCCGTCGAAGTCGGAAAAGCAGGCTCCGTCGACAATGAGCACAGGAAGGCCATCGCAGCGGTCGGTCATGATCCCAGCATCGCAGAAACACTGACGTCCGCTCATGCCAGCATTGAGCCGATGTCGCAGGACCTTCGGTCCGGCAAGACCTCGCGTGCGTCAGATGTGCAAGGCCCCACGCGGCGTCCCGTACCGTCGGCCGCAAGCGGTCAGCGCGAGGACACCGTGACCCAGAACCGAAGTCCGCTCGTCCAGCTCCGAAGGATCGACGGAGAGCCGTCCGGCGATATCCGCGGCATGACAAACATCGGGAATCGCGAAGTCTCGTTTGACCTGCTCGTAGCGCTCCTCTAACACCGCTGTGTCGGAGACGTCGATCCCGTCGACCCACCCCTCCGGGAAACCCCCGTCCTCATGAGGCAACTGGTAGCCGTCTTCGGCAGCGTGCCCGTTACCGACCTGGTCCTCCGGCTCGAAAACGTCGTAGCAGCGGATGATCCGGCCGTGTTCGGCAATACACCAGGCGGTCCACCCGTCACCGCAGCTCTCCCCGTACCAGTGAGCGGCGCCGAAAACACCGCTCAGCTCGGCGCAGCGGCGCCGGATGTACTGCCGTCGCCCGGACTCGGTCTCCGCTGAAGCCGAATGCGCCGATCCGGGCGGATCGCCGAACACCAGCGTCCAGCCGTCGAGAACCGGACTTACATACGTCCTGGAGCACCTGCCGTGTTCGTGCCCGAGGGTTCCGCCGTGATGATCGGAGTTCCACGCAGATTCGCCGAGGCGCATCGTCACCGGCATCGCGTCGGAAAGTCCGAACGCCTCCAGCACCGCCCCCTGGTCCTTCGTCGGCAGCGCGTACCAGCCGCCACAGAGATGCATCGACGCCGGCTTCTCGTCACGAAGCTTGACCGCGATCAGCCGCTCGACGAGCCGCTGATCGGCCGTGTCGAGCGCATCCCAGCCGCCCACCTCGGCCAACGCCGTCAACGCCTGCCGCCGCTGCGGCGCGGTCGACCGCCGCACCCGGCGCAGCAACGGAATCACGCCGGGACCGATCCCCGCGAACGCCCACACGGCCCGCTGGCAGACGTCTTCGTCGGCGTCTGTCAGCAGCGGCACCAACGCGGGCGCCAGCGGCAACGCCGCGCTGCCCGCGTTCTGAAGCACAAACGCGGCCGTGTCCCGGATCGACGAATCCGGATGCGCCAAGACCTCCGCGTACCTCGTCAGGTCAGAGACCTCGATTCCGCCGAATGTCCAGCGTGCGCGCCGGCGCACCTCCTCCGTCCCCGTCGAGAGAATGACGTCGAGCACCGGATCGAACGCCGGATCGCCGATCCGGCGAAGGACGCTCGCCGGGTCACCCCAGTACACCGGTGAAGCCTCGTTACACAAGACGGCGAGCACCGGTCCGACGGCGGCCGCGCCCGCCGCCACCAGCGCGGCTCCAGCCGCTTGCCGAGCCTCCATCTCCGGTGCAGCAAGCTGTTCGATCAACTCAGGGATGCCCACACCGACACGATAGCCAGGACAGCAGGCCAGATCGGATGGCCTGCTCACACAAAAAGGAGTGCTAGCGCGAAGCAGCCTCCGCAAGCCCCGCCGAAGGCTGAACATCCGGTAATGCCGCATAGCGTGCGTTGTGCTGGCTACGCACTCATACCGATGGGAGAGCGCAGGCCTCCTGCGAGCAACCGCGCGGTCTGGCCAGGGACTGCGAGCCCGTTGTCTATAGCTTGCTCGCCACCACCAGGTAGTTCTCGGCCTCCGGGTTGAACGTGCTCATTTCCCTCCGAAGTCCGACCCGGTGCAGCTCGACTTCGAGTTCGTCGTATCGGTAGGGCCAGCACGACAGCAGTTCCGAGCGGACAAGAACCGACCCAGCCGCATCAACTTGCGCGACCGCGATCTCGATGCGGTGCTCCTCCTCCCAACGCGGCGCGATCTCCCAGCGATAGACCACGACGGCGTCGCGACCGTTCCGGCGGACGAGTCGGTCGCTGATGTCCAGCCGGGAACCTTTGGCTCTCACGAGTTCCCACGTGCGGGAGGTGAGCACCAAGTGCCCGCCCCGGCGCAGAAGCCGTGACATCGACTCCAGAGCAGCAACCCTGCCTCTCGCGCCGACGGCGTGGTGCAGCGAGTTGCCGACGCAGAACACCATGTCGAAGGTGGCGTCCTCGAAATGGTCGGGCAACTCTTCCCAGTCCGCCCGCACGGCCCGGACGGTTGCCCCGAGCTCCTCAGCCAACTCCGCAGTCCGACGGACCATCGCGTCGCTGGCGTCAGTTGCGACAACCTGGATGCCGCGATGGGCGAGGCCAACCGCCAACTGTCCGGTCCCGCACGAACAATCGAGGACGTGGGCGTTCGACGGCAGGAGACTGAGGACATCATCGAACGACGCAGCGAACTCGGCCGGAGCCAGCTTCGCATCGGAGATGAGCCACTCGTACACCTCGGCAAGCGCGTCATAGCCCGTCACAACTACTACCTCCGTCACGCGGTGGCACATCAGTACATCAGCGGAGCAAGTCGGTTCACCAATGGTTTTCGCAGGGACAACCCGGCCGCTCATGCCGCGGACGGTGCGGTGTGCCTAGCGCGGCTTTCACGTTCATCCGGCCAACGGGCAGTGACCGCGCTGGCCCTGCCGCCGCTCGCGCTTCTCGGAAGACCGTACGGAGCGAAGCGCGGAATGTCGTACCCACGTCCTACGGTAGGACGATGGACTGGAAGATCGAACTCATCCCCGTCCCGGTGACCGACGTCGACCGGGCCAAGGCGTTTTACGAGAAGGTCGGCTTCAACGCCGACCACGACCACAAAGTGCATGAAGGCCTGCGGTTCGTCCAGCTGACACCGCCCGGCTCGGCCTGCTCCATCGTGATCGGCGAAGGCATCACCGAGAAGACACCCGGCACGCAGGAGATCCAGATCGTGGTCGCCGACGCCGAGGCGGCCCGCAAGCAGTTGCTCGACGCCGGTGTCGACGCGAGCGAGGTGGACGTGCAGCCGTGGGGCAGCTTCGTCTACTTCCGCGATCCTGACGGCAACAGCTGGTCGCTCCAGGCTCTCGAGTCACGCCCCAACGGCTGATTGACGGGCGTCATATCTCGGCTTTGCCCTGCCAGCCCTGGCTGTGCACTCACCCGCCGGAAGGAAATCCACCCGTGACCACTTATCTGCTCGTACCGGGCGCCTGCCACGGCGGCTGGTGGTACGACCCCGTAGTCCCCGCTCTCAAGGAGGCCGGGCACACCGTCATCGCGCTCACTCCTTTAGGCCTGGATCCGGACGCGAACCCGCCGCAACAGGTGATCACCCTGGACGACCACGTGCACCAGGCCATCCAGGCGCTGCGGGCAGTTCCTTTGGAAGCGGACGGCAAGCGCGACGCGGTCCTCGTCGGCCACAGCTACGGCGGAAGCATCATCAGCGGTGTCGCGGACGCCGAATGCGACCGGATCCGAGCGCTGGTCTACCTGGACGCTCTGCTCCCCGAAAACGGGGATTCCAGCTGGTCGATGACCAACGACGAGGAGCACGCCTGGTACGTCGACGGGTCGGCCCGTACCGGAGTTTTCGTTGACCCCTTGCCGTTTTTCGACAAGCGTGCGCGCCCGCACCCGCTGGCCACCCTGATGCAAGCCTCAAAACTCACGGGGGCGTGGCGTCGCGTACCCGTCAAACACTATGTCGAAGCAACAGGCTGGCCTGGCGAATCCCCGCTCGCGGCGATGACGGCGAAAGCACGCGCCGACGAACAGATCACTGTGCATGCCTGGGACACCACGCACAACTTCATGCACAAGGCTGCAGAGTTCGTCCTGAAGCTCATCATCGACCTCTGACCGGGGAGCCTTCGCGCAGGTGCCGCGACCCTCGGTGCGGCTTACGCCAGCGCGATCGCTGCCGGAAAGGACGCCGCACAAGCGGCCCACGAGGCCAGCCAGGTGCTCCGGGACGCCATCGCCCACCCGCAAAGCCCGCCCGCCGGCGGTTGCGGCGCGGCCGACGGCTACGGCGGCGCGGGCCCGGCCCCGGCCGGCTGCCTCCAAGGCGAGGGACCCGTCGCGGCCTGGTACACCACCTTGCTCTGCAGGCCTGGCATAATCACCAACCCGGAATGCAACACACCTCTCAACCTGGGATGCGAATACGTGCAGCAAATCCTCACCAGCAACCACGACCACCAGGACGAAGAGAAGTTCTGGTCGAAGTCGAGGATATGCAGCGCGGGCGCACTCGGCACCGCCACCGGATTCGTAGCCGCCGCTTTTCTGGTTCCGCCCGCCGGGTAGTCTTGTTTGGCGTGGGACCGGGCGTCGGCCTTGCTTCACTTTTCGTATGTTGACCGCGAGAAAGGTGCGGAGACGATGACCGGCCGGACTAAGCTGCCCCGCCTGTTCGACTGGCTGGGCTCACGTGACCTTGTCAGCTGGAAAGAAGGCGTCAGCTACTTCCTGATCATCGTCATGATCTCCGTCACCTTCTTCTTCCTCAAGGCGGACATCTATCCGCCCGTGTTCGGCGTAGTGCTGCTGGTCGTCCTGATTTCTCTGGGGATTTCACTCTCTTTTACTGGAACAGAAAAGCTCGACAGCAGAAAGAAGAGAACAAGAAGTAGCCGCAGCACGCGGCCGAATGACGCGACCCGGACACCGCACCGCGGCGTTGCCAGACGTCGACTCTTGCGCGACCTTCGCGGCGGCCACACACAACCTCGTCAGCGCTGGCGACGACTGCCTGCGCCAGATCGCGATCAACCGCCGGCAACGACTAGCCATCTCGCCATGGCGCTGACTTCCACCACTGGTGTGGCTGCAGGCGATAGTTGTCGCTTCCAGAAGTTAGCTGTCACCGCGGGTTCTGACTTGAAGCAGTCCGGTTTGTCGGCGGTTGCGCGCGGGGATCCGGCGGGCAGTTGGCAAGGTCTCTGCGGCATGCGGTCGAAGGCACCGTCCATCGGAAGGGAACCAGCGCGGGGGAGCACGCCTTTGACCCGTTCGATCACTCCGAGGCTGGCGAGGGCGGTCTCGAGCTGTTCGGCGACGGCTTCGTGCTGGTGGACGGCGCGTTCCTTGCCGTAGCCGAATAAGTTGAGTTCCTCGGCGGCCCGGGTGACCGAGGCAGGCGGTGCCTTCAGGGCGATGCGCTGAGGCTCCCTGTGGTGCTATGCGGGCGTGACGCTGTCCAGTGCCGTGGCAGCAGCGGGCGATTGAGGGGTTCCGCTCGCAGTACGCCCTCCTTTCGCAGGCAGCGTGTGTTCTGGATCGGTTGCGCTCCCTCGGCCCCTGCGTCGCGCGGGGGTCGGGGGAGCGGACTGACGCTCGGGTGAATGCCCTATTACTCAGAGCGCGAATTCCTGCGAGACCGTTCCGTTGCAGGTCCACTCGTCGATATCAGTGTTGTCGTCCGACTTGCCGCCGCGGACGTCGACGCACTTGTTCCAGAATGTCTTGATAAGGGAGTAGCCGTTGCCCAGGGGCACGATGGTGAATTCCTGGGAGACTGTTCCGTTGCAGGTCCACTCGTCGATTCGGGTGCCGTCATCGGTTTTGCCGCCGCGGACGTCGACGCACTTGCCCCAGTACGTTTTGATGAGCGAGTAGCCGTTGCCCAAGGGTACGATGGTGAATTCTTGCGAGACTGTTCCGTTGCAGGTCCACTCGTCGATTCGGGTGCCATCGTCGGTTTTGCCGCCGCGGACGTCGACACACTTGTTCCAGAACGTCAGAATCTGCGGCGCAGCCGCTTGGGCGGACTGCGTGCTGGTGATGACCCCGGCTAACGTGAGCAGGGCGACGACGGCCGCCGTGATGGAGCGACGGCGACGTGAATAAACAGATGAGCGCATGTCTTGCTACCTCACACCGTATGGTCGTGGACTGGGTTGGCATTCCTTTGTCAGAGGTGCTTTCCGGCGTAGTTCGCTCGGCCGCCTGCACGGGCACATCAGCAGGAAACTGTGTCCGTCCGGGTGAACTCCTGGTGGTACGGCGGGCCTTTGACGCCCTTCGGCCAGACGATCCAGAGTTCGAGTTCGGCGTACCATTCGCCGTTCAAGCAGGGGCCGAAGGCATGGACGCCGACGTTCTGGGTGCTGGTCCGGCGGTCGTGGGCTCCCGGGAAGTGGTTCCAGAACAGCGTGACTTGCAGGGTAAGGGACGGCACCGGGCTGGTGCACCACACGGAACCCGTTGCCTGGATGCTGGACGTCGCTTGGATGAGCGGGTCCAGGTGGGTGAAGCAGTCGACGGCATCTGCCGGGCTCGCCTGCGTTCCGTCCGGCGCGGAGGCGAGGCGGAGGACCCCCGGGGCCGCGTCCGGGAGGACGCCGTGGCGGTCGGAGCCTTCGCCGCCGCGGAACCGAGCTGCCGCGCTCGCCGCCCCGGGAACGAGTGCGACGGTGCAGAGCATGGTCAGGAGCGCCGCCAAGGCAATGGCGGCACGCGGTCTTCGAGGTCGAATCATGGATCTACGTCTCCCTCGCAACGGGTTGAGCCGATTCCGCAGCGCATCGTACTGACCAGGGGTTTAGGAATCGCTTGGCAATTCATCGGTGAGCTGGTCAGCCGGTTTTCGCGTCCTATGCGGTGACGCTCCCAGCGGTTCTCCGAGATGTTCTGTGATCTTCGTTTTTGTGTGTCGCTTCATTGGAATGGCGCAAGATCGGTCGCGATCATGCGTATTTTCTTCGTCTTCCGTGCCGCGCCGCCTTCGGCTCCGGCGAACTTCCGCGGGAAAAGCCGTGCGATCCGGATGCGGCACCGCTCGAACCGGGCTGGACGCTGCCAGGCCTCGGCCAGGTGAGCGAAGTATGTACTGGGTCTGTCGCGAGCCGGGTTTGGGAACTGGGCCTGGCGGCTCGCCGGTTCCGGAGTCGCCGTCGCCGCGGAGGGGGAACGCCTGTTCGCCCAGGCGATGGAGCCGTACGCTCGCGCGGCCGGTTTGAGAGATGTCTGGCCGGTCGCGGTTCTCCCGCGCACGGCTTTGGGATCGTTCCCTGGCTGCTGGCCGATGTTGGTGCGATGATCCGCATGGGGCATTTCGGTCGGCGGCCCGGACGGTATTGAGGGGAATGGCGAAGTGCTCGTGCAGATTTGGGGCAAATGGATGGTTTTAGTCGAATTTTTGGCTAATGGCGGGCCGCACGTTCCCAGCGACGGTTGAAGGTCTTGGGGAGCCGCGGCGATAATGGCGCTACAGGAAAGGTTTCTCGTCGCCAGGGGGAGCGATGGGCGCGGACTTCCGCCTGCTCGGCGCGATCGAGATGTTCGTCGACGGTTCCTTCGTCGAGATCGGACATCACCGCCAGCGGTGCGTGCTGGCGGTGATGCTTGTCGAGGCTAACCGTCCGGTGCCGGTCGCTCATGTTGTGGACCGGGTGTGGGGCGGCGGGCAGCTTCCGGCCCATCCCGCCAGCGCGGTGGGAACGTACGTGTCGCTGCTTCGCCGGGTTCTGGAGCCCGCGCGGCAGGGAGGCATCGCCCGGCGGTCCGCGGGCTATGTGCTCGAAGTGGACGAGGAAAACGTAGACCTGCACAGGTTTTGCGGGCTCATCGAGAGGGCCGGTGCCATCGCCGACGGCGGGGACGGCGCGCTGCTCGAACAGGCGCTCGGCTTGTGGCGCGGCGAGCCGTTCGCAGGGGCCGACACGCCGTGGTTCAACACGATCCGTACGACGCTCGCCCGCAAGCGCCAGGAGGCCCGGCTCGACCTGACCGACATCCGCCTGCGCCAAGGCCGCCACGCCGCTGTGCTCACCGGCATTCGCGACCAGGTCGACGAGCAGCCCCTGGACGAACGGCTGGCCGGGCAGTCCATGCTCGCCCACTACCGCTGCGGCCGCACCGCCGACGCCTTGGACTGCTACCAGCGCCTGCGACACCGGTTGGGCGAGGAGCTGGGCGCCGATCCCGGTCCCGAGCTGCGCGCCCTGCACCGCCGGATCCTCACGGCGGATCCGGCGCTGGCCGCGCCGCCGCATCCGGTGCGTATCTCCCCGGTGCCCCGACCCCGTCAACTGCCGTTGATGCCCTGGCCGTTCGCCGGCCGCGCCGACGAGTTGGCCCGGCTCACCGCGATGCACGACAACGCTTCCCGGCGTGGACACGGGTCTGTCCTGGCGATCACCGGCACCGGCGGAATCGGCAAGACCTGGCTCGCGCTGCGGTGGGCCTACCGGCATCTCGATCGGTTTCCCGACGGGCAGCTGTACGTGAACCTGCGCGGATTCGACCCGACCGGAAAACCCGTGGCCCCGGCCGCGGCGATCCGCGGTTTCCTGGACGCGCTCGGCGGCGATTCGCTCACCGTTCCGGCGGATTTCGATGCGCAGGCCGGGCTGTTCCGAAGCATGGTCGCGGGCAAACGGATGCTGGTCATGCTGGACAACGCCGCCGACAGCGATCAGGTCCGGTCGCTGCTGCCGGGTGATTCCCGGTGCACCGTGCTGGTCACGAGCCGCGGCCAGCTCTCGACGCTGGCGGCGACGCACGGCGGGCTGGTGCTGGATCTTGATCCGTTGAACGCCGCCGAGGCCCGGGAACTGCTGGTCCGCCACCTGAGCGCGGAGAAACTGGCTGCCGAGCCCCGCGCGGCGACCGAGATCCTCGAGCTGTGCGCCGGGCTGCCGTTGGCGATCGGCATCGTCGCCGCGCGTGCCGCGCAGCACCGGGACTTTCCTCTCGCCGCACTGGCCGCCGAACTTCGCGACCCCGCCAGCCGCTTGGATCTGCTGGACGGGGGCGACCTCACGCTGAACCTCCGCGCCGTGCTCTCCTGGTCCTGCCGCGGCCTTTCGCGGGACGCGACCTCGGCGGCCGGACTGGTCGGGTCGGCTCCGGGACCGGACCTCAGCCTGCCAGCGGCAGCGGCACTGACCGGCCTGCCCACCGCGAGGGCGCGGATCGTTTTGCGCGAATTGGAAGACGCGCACCTTGTGCAGCAGCACGCTCCGCACCGCTTCTGCATGCACGACCTGGTGCGGCTGTTCGCCGCCCAGCACATGAGGCAAACCGATCCGGACGGCCGCGCTGCGGAGCCGGTGCGCCGACTGGTCGACTTCTACCTGCACACCGCGTTCGCGGCCAATCGACGGCTGGATCCGCACTATCCGCCGATCCGGCTCGGCGCTGTGGCTGCCGGTTGTCAACCGCTGTGCCCGGACGACGAGTCCGCCGCGCTGGCGTGGTTCGCGGCGGAACATTCCAATCTGCTTGCCGCCCAACGGCTGGCCGTGGACCGGGGCTGGCGCGCCGAGGTCTGGCAACTGGCCTGGACGCTAGGCACCTATCACCGAAGAAGTGGTCTGCTGTCGGACAACCTCACGGTCTGGTCCGCGGCACTGGACGCCGCGCACCGCGCGGGAGACCGCGCCGCGCACACCTTGACGCATCGTCTTCTCGGCTACGCCTACGCGCGGGCCGGTCATGCCGATGACGCGCAGAAGCACCTGCGCCGAGCACTGTCGCTAGCCGAGGCCGCCGATGACCGCCTTGGCCAGGCGCACGCCTACCATCTGATGGCCGGTGCGTGGGAGCAGCAGGCGAACGACCGGCAGGCGCTGCGCTGCGCCCGGCACGCCCTGCCGTTGTTCCGGGCCCTTGACCTGCCCGTGTGGGAAGGCTGGACCCTCGGCCAGATCGGCTGGCATCAGGCCCGGCTCGGCGATCACGACGAGGGGCGCGCGCACTGTGCGGCCGCCCTCACACTGGCCCGGCGCCACGACGACCCGGAAGGAGAGGCCGTCGTCCTGGACAGCCTCGGCTACATCTGCGTGCGGGCCGCCGACTACGCGCAGGCCACGCACTACTACGAACAGGCGCTCACGGCGTTCAACGGCCTCGGCAACGCCTCCGAGGAGGCGGACACGCTGGTTAACCTGGGCGCCGCGCACTACGCCCAGGGCCAGCGCGAGCAGGCTCGTTCCCGGTGGGAGGCGGCGTTGGAGCACTACCGGACGCAGCGCCGCCCCGGGGACGCGGAGCGGGTCAGCCTCCTGCTCGACCGCCTCGCCCAGGATTGAGCCGTCGTGCGGGTCCACCCGGAAGTCCAGACGCTCTCGAACCCAGTTGCTTGAGCGAGGTGAACAAGGAGGATCGCCGGGCAGACCACCGCGCTTCCGGTCAGTCTGTGACAAGGCCCGTCAAAGGTTTACCAACGGTCGGCCGAGCAGGCTGGGCACGTCTCATACGCAGTCGAAGGAGGGGGCATGTCGAGATCGGGATCTCGCACTGCGATATTCGCTTCAGCCGCCGCAGTTCTTCTGAGCATGTGCGTGGCGCAATCCGCTTCGGCCGCCGACAGCGTCGCACCGCCGCCGGCCGACGTCCCGGCAATGACGGCCGCGGAAACCGTGGTTCTGAGCGCCACACCCGATAACGCCAGAGGATTCAGTGCGCAGAACGTCATCAATTGCCCCATCCGGGCAAACTATCCGCACCGGTCGCAACACATACCAGGATTCGTCGCCGGCGAATCCACGACAAGCTGCCCGGTTCCCGTTCCGTCGGTCGCCACCCAGGCTGAACTATACCGGTGGCTTCCCAACTTCGGCTGGGCTCTCGCCGGGATCGGGCAATACAAGTACGGACCCGGCACATACGTCACGTCGGCAGCCAACGACATATGCCAGGGCGGAAGTGCGTACTATTACACGTTGGGACACCATTCCGTGGTCTTTCCCAAAGGCTATACGCCCCAGTCAGCCAGCGGCACTACAAAGAGCCCCGTCATCAGAGTTAACTGTTGACGGAAAGAAGCGACGTCCGCGGCGCGGGTCCTTAAGCGCGAATCGGCTTCATGAGGCTGCCGCGGGCGGGACCGGGCGCAGTACCGAACTGGCGCCACAGGCATGGAGCAGCGTCCGCTTCGAGCACAAGCCCGCCGACGTCACCTGGACGAACGAGGCCCGAACCGGTCACGAAGCTCCCCGGAATCCGACTGCGCGAGCAAGCCGGGGCTCCTGGCTCGACGGACAGAGCACCTATCCCATGGGCGGCGTATGGACGAGCACGAACGACTCATTCTCGGGGCGACGCGGGCGCGGACTGTCCCGGACCTTGCCGAAGTGCTCGCGCAGGTGCGGCGCATCCATCGAGGGCCCGGCGGGCGACGTCCGGCCACTTACCGCGAACTGTCGGCGTCGACCGGCCTGCCGCATACGACGATCGGCACGTACCTGTCCGGAAAAGTCCTGGCTCCGGCCGACCGTTTCGACTTGATCGTTTCGGCGTTGGGGGTGCCTGCGGAGTTGTGCCGCGCGTTGGCGACGGCGCGCGACCGCGTGGAGGATCTGCGCCGGGGTCTCGGCCGCAGCCTCTCGGAACCGAGCGCGCACGAGAACTCTGAACCGCTGCTCGACGCGACAGCAGAGCGATCCCTCCGGATCGCCGAAGCGGTGTCGGCGGGAACGGCGGGCGACGCACTGGACTCGCTGCGCGCCGGGATCGGCCGCCTCGCGGCGGCGTACGGACGACAATCCTCGTCGGCGATCACGCGGCAACTCGTCGACTTCCACAACGCCGCACTCGACTTGACGGCCGCACGGTTGAGCAAAAAACAGGCCAAACGGCTGTACCTGTACGCGGGACTGTCCGGGTACCTGCTGGCTTCGGCCGGTCATGACCAGGCGAACTGGCCCCTGTCGGCGCGCTACGCACAAGCTGCCCGGCTGTTTGTCGGCAAGGCTGACGACGGTGGCTCCGCACACGCGCTCATCTGCAACATCCAGTCGCTGTCAGGCCTGCTCCAGGGACGGGACGCGGCCGCACTGCGGTTCGCGCTGGAAGGAATGGACGTGACACGGCCGTCACGGGGAACGATGCCCGGACTGCTCGCGTTGCGGGCGGCGCGTGCGCTCGCAACGCGAGGCAGGACAGCAGAAGCGTTTCGCGCTGTCGCTCACGCGGAGCGCGGACGGAACAAGCTGATCCCCGACGAACTCGACACTCTGTTGGGATACGACCACGACAATACCGAATCCGCTTACTTCAGCTACGCCGCCGAAGTCTTCGCTGCCTTTCCGCCGGAGCGCACAGTCCTGACGCTGCTTGAAGAGCACGCCCGCCACGCTGCCCAAGGCTACCGGGACCCGCATCGCGCGGGATGGACTTTCGACCGTGCTGCGTTGGCGCATCTCCTGCTGGCCAAGGTTCATGCGCACCGTGACGACCTGGACGCCGTCGAACGCCTGACGAAGCCGGTGCTGCTGTTGCCGCCGCACCAACGCATTGCCGACCTGTGTCATGCGACAGCCAGCTTGCGCGCAGCGCTCCGCGCCCGACCCGCCTGCCGGCAACGCGACGAATTGCTGGGAAGATTGGCCGGTTTCTGAGACAACGGCTCATCCCCGTCCGGCATCGCACCTGCCCAACCGGCGGCCCCGACCAGCCCTGGTGTCGCAGACTTCCCGTACCGGATGTGTACAAGGTTGTACAAGACGGGGCTGTCAGCGCCCGCACTCTCGATAGCGTCTGACGCGGCGGCTGTTCCACGAGCCGAGAGAATTGCTCCCAGAAAGGATGATTTCATGCGAAATACTGTGCTGCTCTGCATTACCGCTGCGACAGCTGTGCTTCTGCCGACAGCGTCGGACGCAACGGCATCGGCCGAGACTCCGAATGCGGCGCCCGCCTCTCCTCTTGGCCGATATCTCTACGAATCGCACATTACCTCGGAGCAGTGCACGAGTGATGGCATTTCGATGGTCGCGAGCGGCCAGTCGTCAGCATATGACTGCGACAGCAGCGATGCGGGAGCCAACGACGGCCTGTGGGCGCTCTGGCTCTTCGACGCGAGTGTCCGCGAGTGACCTTCAAGAGCGAACTGCGGCAAAAAATAGAGAAACTCGATAATAAGGAGACGGCGTGAAGACGGAAACTGCCTCGCTTGTCAGGACGGTGTCGAAGATTCTGGTCGCGGCCATGGCGTCGCTTTCGATGTGGGCGCTGAGCGACGCGAGCGCCAGCGCATCGACAGCTCCGCAGGCCCCGGGATTTTCACCGGTTGAGCACGAGGCTGTTGCGGCACAGCCTGGGCTGAGCACGGCGGAAAGACGGGTCGCGAGCCCTTACGCTCGGTATGACTGCAAGTACTGGCAGGGTCCTCAGGACCTGTTCGTCAACTGCAAAATCACCGCGGGTGTGGTTCAAATTACTATTTACTGCTCTGACGGAAAATCCTACAACAGTCCCTACTACGGAATCGGCGACTACATGATTCACGGCTCGTGCAAGCCGAACCGCTTGGCCGGTTGGAAGTTCAACGACGTGGCATGAGCACGCATCTCGCGTACGCGCGGCCGTCAGGCCCCGCGACGTGTTCCAGGTAGCTTGCTCTTCGGGATCCGAAACGCTGCGCGAATAACAGAGGTTTCCCCTGTGATGGTCCAATCTGGACTGCCGCAGGGGAAACTCCGGGCGAGATCGCCGACGCGTCAACACCTCCGGAAGCGTCGCGTTTGGTTGCCAACTTTGCCCGTGATCGCCGGAAATGAAGCGCTTCCCCAAAGGCTGGCGAAATCGCGCCCGACGGGACTGCGTGATTGTCCAGCGGCACTGTGCCAACGGCAGTCCATTGTCGTCGACGGAGCAGTTGGCCGCGACTGCGGTGCTCCCGACCGCCTTCCGTGCTACCGGATGTAGCGGCAGACGCTGGCGTCCGGGGCGATCGACGCCCACCGGAGCCCGACGGCACCTTCATCAGCCGAACATGTGCAACAGCCTGCTGGCGCTTGGTGCTTTGTACCAGCGACAACGGGAGTACGACCGTGCATTGGACCATCTGGGCAGGGCGCTCGAGACCGCCCGCGAGGTTGGCACCCCAGTCGGCCAGCGCGCCGCGCTCACCGGGCTCGGCGAGGTCCTGACGGTGCTCGGAGACACGTCGTCCGCGCTCGACCATCATCGGCGGGCGCTCGAATTCGCATGGAAGACCGGCGATCCCTACTGGCTCGCGAGGGCCTGGGAGTGGTGTTGCGCACCGAAGGACACGAGGCGCGGGGTGCGAGCCAACTTGAGGCCGCTCACGACTCCTGCGAGAAGATCGGCGTGCCCGATGCGAAAAGGGTTGAGGCGTACCTGCCCGGGACGCGTATGTCGGCTTCATAGCGAAGTTCGCTGCGTTGGCGGGCGCGGTCGGCGGAGCGGGAGGTTTCTTCTCATTCCGACCAGGTGGTCAGGCGTTGCTGGTAGACGTTTCGGGCGAGGTCGAACGCGGTGCCCGACAGCAGCAGGCGCAGCGGCGGGTTCTCGGCGTCGACCACGGCCAGGATCGCGTTGACGGTGGCGTCGGAGCCGGTCGCGCGGCAACGCGACCTCCCTCGAGACGTTCGGCCACCACCGCCCCCGGAGCGGGCTGCCGTTGAGGGGACGGTGGTGGCGTGATCCGTGGTCAGCCGCCGCAGGCGGGGACTGGGGCGACGTCCACGGCGGCGTTGATGATCTCGCCGGTGGTGTGGTTGACCGCGTGCGCGGTCATGTGCTGGTTGGTGCCGGGGTGGTTGGCGGTCGGGTGCTGCTCCCTGATCCCGGTGGCGGTCGAGGTGTCGTCGCCGGTGAAGAAGACCTGCCCGTTGTCGGCGAACGTGATCGACCAGACCTGGTTGGGAACGTTGGTGTGGATCTCGAACTCCTCGCCGACGACGAAGCTTCCGCCGGGCCCGTCGTCGTCGTGCTTGGACTTCAGCGTCCACGACGTTCCCATGTTCCCGACGCCGTCGGCCTCCGAGGTGGGACCGCACCGCCGGCTGGCCTCGGCGTTCCCGGTGACGACAAGGCTGAGCAAACCAGCGACGACCATGGTTGCCGCAATGTGCTTGTACCGCACGGAATCCTCCCTGTTCTCAGCAATTTATTGTCTGCACCTGTCGATACGCGACAGGGTTACAGGGACACCGGGCAAGCGTGCGGTGGTGCTCGTCGGCCGCCCCGCGGCGCGAGCCGTCGGCCAAGTCGGCAGGGCATAAGGAACGGACACCCGGTGTGGACTGGTCGCAGGGGGTTGGCGGTCACGATGCCGGTGGTGGGGATGGCGTTTCACTGAAGCATCCTGAGCGCGACAGCAGAGATCGTCGTTGCTTGGGCTCGTTCGACGATTCCCGCGCCGGAAGGCGTCTCACCGGATGGGGAAATCATGAGTCGGGGGAGGGCCGACTGGGTATGCGCTCAGTATGGGAGGACGAAGACCGCAGGAGCTGGAACCCGGCGAAACTGTCCTGTGGACCGGCCATTCCCCGTCCCGGAAGCGGCCCCGGTGGCTGTGGGTGTTGCTGCTCGGATACCTGATCGGACTCGCGGCGCTCGGGTCCGCCTGGAATTGGGGCGTCGCCATCCAGTCGGGCCTCACTACGTTGTTCTTCACAGTGGCCGATCGGTGGCGGATGAAGGCGACTCTCACGCGCGGCCGCTACACCGTGACCACCCGGCGGGTCCTGGTCGAGGCAACGTGGTGGGGACGTCCGATCTGTCGCGCCGAGCGCCTGTCGGACCTGGCGAAGGCCGCTGTCACCGATTACCGGGGCGGCCGGGCCGTCGAGTTCGGCGATCGGGAGAAAAGCAGCAACCCTGGCCACCGTTCCAACGGGATGCTGATCGCGCCGCTGGCGTTGTTCGTCGGCGATGAAGCGGACCGCCTGCTGGAGGTGGTCCGCACCGCGCAGCAGGGCTGAAGGACGCGTGGTTCCCCGGACCGCCCAAGGAAACATGTTCAACCCGTCCTGGCTTCGCCTTGCCCGCCAGCGACTGGTGCTGGCCCTCCGGAGAGGACCCCCGCACGCTCGGGGAAGACAGCACCAGGCACCAGTTCGCGGGGCTCTGCCCGGGACCACCCCCGCACCAGTCCCCGGTCGGGGTCGGAGAAGGGACCGTGTCCGGGCAGGGGCGGATCCGCGCCGCAAGCGCGACAATCACGGCGAGCGGTTTTCCTTTGATGCCATGGTGTCTGCGGCTGTCAAACGTGCTGGGAACGGACGCTGCCGTCCGGCCGAGGCCGCGATCCGTCGCTGCGCGGTCGCGGAGACAGCACACGGCAGACGACAACCGCGCAGCCGGACGTCAGGTCCGATGCCCGCCTGCCGCGGCGGTGACAACTGACGCGCCCGGTCACGTGTGTGCCTGCCGACAGCGACTGGCACACGCATTTCCCTTGTTGCCACCAGCGTTCGGCGGCAGACGCCGCATCGAACGGAACACGATCGGGTACGGCATTCGCGGCGGGCTTGATCATTCCCGCCGTGGCGACCGATACCTCGTTCGCCACTACCGGCAAGATCGAGAGGAGCCCCTGTGTCTCTGCCCGCTAAGGTCGCCGCCGCCGTGCTCGCCGTCGGCGTGCCCGTACTGCTCGCCACGCCCGCCGCGGCCGACAACGACTCGAACTTCGGCGTCGGCGTCAACGCGGCCAACAACTGGAACTTCACCGCCGCCGACGTCTGCATCCAAGAACTCGCCGTCGTGCCGGCGCTCGGCGCGTGGGTCGGCGAGCATCACAACAACTGCTCCAACGGCAACGTGATCGACCACTCCGGCAAATGACCGGCGACGCCCGCGACGGTTCGTCGTGGGCGTCACCGGCTGGCCGGGATTCTTGGGGCTGGGCCGATCCGGACTCGCGAGTCGGCCGAGCCTGGCGGGGCCGCCTTCTTGCTCAAGGGCGGGGAAGGCGGCGGACGCCGGGGTCGATTGTTCGGTGGGTCAGGTGCGGGTGGCTCGGTGTTCGGTGGTGGCGCTGACTGCGCCGTGGTCGGTCTGGACGTAGACGAAGCTGTCGCCGGAGGGGTCGAGGTAGAGGTCGAAGTGCAGGCTGCCGCCGATGACGAGGGTTCCGGTGCAGTCGGCGGCGACGGTGTAGACGCCGGTGAACGCGTTGTGCGAACTGGGCACTCCATTGGTATTGGTGCTGGAGATTCCCTGCACGTGACCGGCTCCGTCGAAGTGTTCCGAACCGGCGAACGCGAGCGGGACGGTGCCGGTGCCGGTGAGCGACCATCCGTCGCCGGCGAACAGGTAGGTGCCGCGCAGGGTGGCGGCAGCGCAGGCTGGTGAGGCGGGTTCCGGCGCGGAACTGGCGACGACCGCCCCGCCGGTGAGCACGGCGGCGCCGGTGAGCACGGCGGCGGTCAGGATCAGCGTTCTGCGGGCGAAGCTGGACATCGAATTGCTCCCTTGGGTGTGTTCGTCCCGGCCGGGACGGTTTCCCTGCCGGGTGCCGCGAAGCCGGTGGGTGAAACCCAGGTTGTCCGCTGTCGGCCTCGCGGCGGAAGCCGTGTGGGACAGCGGGTCAGTGGAAGCGGAAGTCGGCGGTGTGGGTGCTGCCGTCGGTGAGGGTGACGTTCAGGTGGCGGCAGGTGCGGTCCCAGTGGGGGCTGGCCGTCAGCCCGAGCAGGGCCAGCAGCCCGGCCGCGGCGAGCACAGCCAGACAGCGGGGTCCGCGACGAGGCGAGCGTCCCGCACCGGTTTCCGAGATTCCCCGGACTCGCATGAAATGCGTCATGGGAGCGGTTTCTCCTTCGGCGCCCGTGTGGCGGCCCATTTGCCAGAACCGCATCGGTCACGACCGGGCGCTCGCTTCCCAGCCACCTCGGTACATCGACGAACAGGCCGGCCGTGACTTGCCGACGCCCACGCTCCCGCAGTCCCGAGATCACCTGCAGGGGCCGGAATTACCGCAAACCGGTGACCAACAGCCCCTTGCCGCACACCCGCGCGCATCCGGCAAGCGCCGCACGCATCGCAACTCGTCGCCGACTGCCTGCCGAAAGCCCGCGACGACGTGCGGTTCCTCGGCGAAGACTCACGCACGCAGTCGTTGTCCCGTCCGGAGAAAACGTCGTGCAGAACTGGTTGAAAAATGGAGCGGGAATATTCAGTTGTGCGGCGCGGGGGACGAGCGTGTGCCGACCGGTTCCATGCCGGGCGCGGTCGGCGGCCGCGGAGAAACGCGATCGCATCTCAGCGCGAACACAGCCTGGGCGGTGCGGCGGCGGTGTTCGTCGTGCGGATCCCGGAACTGGTCGACGGCCTGTTCGAGGTCGGTCTGGTAGGCCGCGAGAGCGTCTAGGAGGTCGGCCGCGATTGTCGGGCGTGGCGGGTCCTTGCGCGAGGTGGTGGGCGGGTGCGGCGTCGCGGCGTGCGGTGCAGAGGGGTGCGGCGAGGTAGCCGCGGCGGATGGTCCGGACCCAGAGCAGCAGCGACGCGAGGTGTCTTGTGTGTGGCCCCCGTCGGTCGCGGTGCGCACGATCTTCGGACTCCGGGCAGGAACTCGTTGACCAGGAGGGTATTTTTCGGTTCCGCGGCAGCGGGTCCGGCGAGGAAGCTCCTGCAGACCAGCGGGGCCGCGTCCGCCGGGGGAATCCGAGCGGGCGCGAAGTGGCTGCGGCTTAGGTGTGGGCAGCGTCGAGCGTATTCTTTGACTCCGCGGACAGTGCGCGGGATCGGGGTGCCATGGTTGCCGAACTCCAGCAGTCACCGGACTTTCCTCCGTGCGGCGACGTGCCGATGCCGCCTCGACGGCGGCGGCAGATTCTGTTGTCCGCGATATCCACGGTGCTCGATGTCGGTGCGAATACCGGGCAGTACGCGCGATGGCTTCGCCGCGAAGTGGGGTACGCCGGGCGCATCGTCTCGTTCGAGCCGGTCCGGGAAGTCTTCGAAGAGCTGGCCCGCAACTCGGCCGGGGACGACGCCTGGGAATGCCGCCGCACCGCGCTGGGCGAGGGTTCCGGGCAGCTGGAGCTCACCGTGACGCGGGAGTCGGAGTTCTCTTCGGCGCTCGAGCCTTCGCCGCACGTGGTCGCCCACTGGCCCGGGGCGGCGGCGCGCACCACCGAGCTGGTCCCGGTGACCAGCCTCGACGCGGTCTGGGCTGGCCTTGGCTGCTCGGGGAGCGTTTTCCTCAAGGTCGACGTCGAAGGGTACGAACTCGCCGTGCTGCGCGGTGCGCGGTCGGTGTTGCCCGAGGTGTCGTTGGTGGAGCTGGAGATTTCGATCGCGCCGAACTTCCGCGGCGGGCCGCGTCTCGGGGAGGTGCTGCACGCGCTCGACGGGTTCGGGTTCGACCTCGTCGCCGTGGAGCAGAACCACGGGGACCTCGAGGACGGGCGGATGCTGATGGTCGACGGCGTCTTCCGCAACCGCCGAACGCCGTGAGCGCGCGTCGAAGTCATTCCCGGGGGCGGTCGAGGTTGCGCTGGTCGCGCCACCGCACCCAGTCCCGGATCTTGTCCAGTTCGGTGATGCGCCGCCCGTTGACGCCCACGGCGATCAGCGTCGTTCCGGTCGCCGCGATCCGGTCGCCGTACCCGTGGACGGGGCCGGGCGACTCGTCGGTGATGGCCGCGCGTTCGATCGACGCCGGTTCACGCCCTTCCCGGGCGCACCAGGCGTCCAGCACCGCGTGCTTGCGCGCGAGTTCCTCGGGAGTTCCCTCGCCGTGCCAAATGTCGGCGTGCCGGGCCGCGGTGCGCAAGGTCCGGTGCTCGCCCGTTCCGCCGATCATGACCGGAATCCGCCGGGCCGGCGGCGGGTTCAGCCGGGCGAGGCGGGCTCGAATCCGGGGGAGGGCCTGGTCGAGGACGGTCGCCCGCTCCCCGGCGGTGCGGAACTCGTACCCGTATTCCGCGAAGTCCCGCTCGGCCCATCCCGAGCCCAGGCCGAGCACGAACCGTCCTCCGCTGATGTGGTCGAGCGTGCGGCTCATGTCCGCGACCAGGTCCGGGTTGCGGTATGCCGCACAGCTCACCAGCGGCCCGATCTCCACGGCGCTGGTCTGTTCGGCCCACGCGGCCAGCATGGTCCAGCACTCGAAATTGCGGCCGTCCGGGTCCCCGTTCAGCGGGAAGAAATGGTCCCACGTCGTGATCATGTCCACGCCGAGGTTTTCCAGGATTCCGACCGCGGTCCTGATTTCCCGGTAGCCGACGTGCTCCGGCTCCAGGTGCGCGCCGATCCTGATCCGTCTCGCCGGCCGCGAGTCCGGCTCCGAGGAGGGCATCCGCCCAGGGTAAGGGGCCGCGGTTCGGCCGCGTCAAGCCTCGATCGCCCGCACCCCGTGTGAGACAATCGGGAAATGCCGGGCGAGAGCACGTCGCAGCCGAAAACTGTTGCCGCGCAAGGTCTTCTCGCTGACCGGGTCGCGTTTGTCACCGGTGCGGGACGCGGGCAGGGACGAAGCCACGCCGTCGCGCTCGCCCGCGAGGGAGCGAGCGTCATCGCCGTCGACCTGGCCCGCCCGATCGAGTCGGTGCCGTATTCCTTGTCCACGAAAGCGGATCTCGACGAAACAGCGCGCCTGGTCCGAGAACTAGGGCGCGAAATCGTTGCCGAGCAAGCCGATGTGCGCGATCGGGCGGATCTCGAGACCGCCTTCCGTCGAGGGATTGAACAGTTCGGCGGCTGCGACATCGTAGTCGCCAACGCGGGCATCGCGCCGGTCGCTCTCGACGGCGGCCACCCCGACGTCTTCCGGGATGTCCTGGACGTCAACGTTACCGGCGTGTGGCACACCGTCGAGGCGGCGCGCGAGTGCCTGCTCGAGAGCCGGCACGGCGCGGTGGTCGTGACCGGCTCGACCTTCTCCTTGTCCGGCGTCGGCGGCGACTCCCCGGGAGCCATCGCGTACACGGCGAGCAAGCACGCGGTACTGGGGCTGATGCGGTCCTACGCCAACAGCCTTGGCCCCCAAGGGATTCGGGTCAACGCCGTGCTGCCGGGCGGGGTCGACACGGTGATGGTCGCCAATCCCAGCACCGAGGAGTACTACGACCGCACGGGAATCGGCACGCGGCTCGGCGGCCCGTTGCCGCTCGGGCTGGCGGATCCCGGCGATGTCTCGCATGCCGTCGTGTGGCTGGCATCCGACCTCGCCCGGTACGTCACCGGGGCGGCTCTTCCCGTCGACGGGGGGTTCCTCGTCGGCTGACACCGTTTCGGAGGAGGGCACGCCCACGTGAGCACGTCATCGATCCCCGACATCGACATCACCCCCTTGCTGGCCCGGACCGGCGACTCCGCCGAACGAGCGGCGGGCGAGCGGATGCGGGCGGCTGTCACCGAGGTCGGGCCCTTCACCATCAGCGGCGCGATGCCCGGCGCGAGCCTGTTGCGGGCGGTCGACCGGGCCACCCGCGCCTTTTTCGCCCAGCCCTTCGCCGCCCGGATGGCGGTGCACATCGACCGCTCGAAGTACCACCGGGGCTTCGCTCCGCTGGGGGAGGAGCACGGCGGAACCGATTACAACGAGGTGTTCGAACTCGCCCGGGAACTGCCGGCCGGATGCGGGCGAGACCCGATGGCAGGCCCGAACCAGTGGCCCGGGCTGGACGGTTTCCGCGAGCCGGTCGAGCAGTACTTCGCGCACATGCTGACGGTGGCCCGCGCGGTCTTCCGCGGCCTCGCCATCGCCATGGGCGAGGAGCCCGATTACTTCGACCCGTATCTGAAACAGCCGAGCACAGCCATGCGCCTGCTGCACTACCCGCCCGACGACGACCGCGACGAAAATGTCTCCGCCTGCCACGAGCACACCGACTACGAATGCTTCACCATCCTGCGGGCGAGTTCGCCCGGCCTGGAGCAGTTCACGGCCGGCGGCGAGTGGATCGCCACGCCCCCGGCCCCCGGCCGCCTGGCCGTGACGCTCGGCCAGCTCATGGAGATCTGGACCAACGGCGAATTCCCCGCGACCACGCACCGGGTCCGCCAGACCGCGGGGGACCGCTGCTCCTGGCCGGTGTTCTGCACCGTCGACTACTGGACCGCCGTCGCCCCGCGCCCGCAGTTCGTCAGCGCCGGCCGCCCCGCGCGCGGCTCCGTCGTCGCGGGCCAGCACCTGTGGTCCCAGACCGCCGAAGCGTTCTCCTACCTTGACGACCGCGTGCGGGCGGGGCACGTGTCCTTCACCGAGCGATGACCGTCGCCGGACAGCCTTGGCCGGACTCGTTCCGGACAGTTCCCCGGCTCGGGCACGGAGCGGACCGGAGCCGGAACGCCGTGGCGGAGGCAGAGAACCTCGAAGCCCTCCGGGCGTGGGAAAACACCCACCGCGGCGCGTTCGACCTGGTGCTCGCCGATCCGCCGTTCAACGCGGGCAACTACTTCTGGAGCGGACCGGACGGCACCGGCCTCGTCGAGGCGGACGACCCGGACCGGCACGAGAAGTGGATCCGCTTCCTCCGGCCCAGGATCGAAGCGGCGCGGGCCCTGCTCCGCCCCGGCGGCGTCCTGGCGGTGTGCGTCGACCACCGCGAACTCTTCCGGCTGGGCCTGCTCCTGGACACGATGCTGGGCGAGGGCAACCGGCTGGCCCTGATCAGCTGGGAACATCCCTACACGCCGAGCGAGGGCGCGGAACCCGTCTGCCTCGCGGTCGAGCACGTCCTGGCCTACGTCCACGACCCGGCGCGCGAGACCGGCGGCGCGCCGCCGCCCGACGAGGCCAAGGACCCGCGCTACGCCCGCGTCGACGGCGATCCGCGCTTCTGGCGGCCCGCGCCGCTGCGGGTGCGAGGCCCGCTGGACGGCAGCCGGGTCGCGATCCAGTCGCCCTTCACCGGCCGGACCCACCGCCCGCTTCCCGGCTCGTGGGCGACGAACACCCAGGCGTTGCAAGAAGAACTCGGAGGCTGGGGCTGCCCGTTCCTCCTCGCGCGGGACGCGGACGGTCCCATAGCGCGACCTGCGGCCGACGCCGGGACCGCGCGTTCCGCGGCCGAGGGCGTGCTGGCTCGCGGGAGCTGGCCGCGCGTCCACTTCGGACAGTCCGGTCAGGATCCGCCGCAGCTCAAGGTCTACCTCGAGGAACTCAAGCGCGGGCTGACGGGCCGCCCGACCGGCCGGGCGGACGGCGAACCGCCCGCGGCCCTCGGCGCGGTGCACTGGAGCGCGGACGAGATCCCCGGCCCGACCGGAGCCGCCGAACTCGGTGCCATTCTCGGTCCCGGGCACGGTTTCGCCGCCCGCACCGTCAAGCCGACGCACTTGTTCGAGCGGCTGATCGCCCTGTGGTGCCCGACCGACGGCAGCGTCCTCGACCCGTTCGCGGGATCGGGCACCACAGGGCACGCCGTGCTCCGGCTCAACCGCCGCACGGGCGCGCAACGGACCTTCCTCCTGATCGAGCAGGGCTTCGGCGGCCCGGCGGAATCCGTGGCACGTCGCCTGACCGCCGCGCGCCTGCGGCGGGTCCTGGACGGCGCGTGGGACAACGGATCTGCTCCGCCGTTGGACGGCGGTTTCGCTTTTCTGACCGCGGAAACCGCGACCGGTGGCCGAAACCTGACGTCGCGCGGCTAGGGCCCCGCGGCGTCGACCTGACGTCGCAGTACCTGCGCCGCTTCGCGGAATTCGCGCGCTCCCGGGTCGCCCGGATACCGGGTGCGGAACTCTCGCGCCAGTTCTTCGGCCACCATCGCCAGCGACGGCAAGGACCGGCGTTCGGAGGCCAAGGCACGCAGCCCGATCTCGGCCGCGACTTCCGGCTCCCCGTCCCGCAGGTATGCCGTCGCCACCGCGATCCGCGCTTCGGCATTGCGCAGCGGCGTCCGCTCGGTCCCGTCCGCGAGCGTGCCCAGCCGGATCAGCTGCTCGGCGTGGATCCGGGCCAGCGCGGTCCTGCCCAGCACGCGCTCGCAATCCATCAGCTGGAACTCGAACCGGCCGGGGTCGACGGAGAACTGGTGGTCGGGATCGACCGCCTCGGACAACGACTCGAGGACTTCGCGAGCGGCTTTCAGGCACTCGTCGGCCCGCTCCGGGTCGCCGAGCCGGGCCCAGGTGCGCGCCGCGAGCCCGGAGGCTTGGGAGAAGACCGGAGTCGAGGAACCGGCTTTCTGGGCCGCGGACGCCTCCGCGAGGGCATCGTCGTGGCGGCCCTGGGTCAACGCGAACCACGCGCCCATCTCGTGCCCCCACGCGGTCATCCGCCGGTCGCCCGACCGGGCGGCGATCTCCAGGCCCGCGCGGCGCAGTTCCCGGGCACGGCGGACGTGTCCCTGGTCGTACTCGACGGACGACCGCAGCAGCGTGAGCCAGCCGTCCAGCGCACGCAGAGCAGCGCTGACGTGGCGCGGCAGGCTCGGGAGGTCGGCCGCGCGGAGCACCACCGTCCACCACCGGGCTTCGCCCGAAAGCTCGGCCGGCGACCTCGTCGGGTAGTCGCCGCAGAGGTGGTCGACCACGACGGTCAACCCTTCCAGCGCCTCTCCGGCCCGGCCCGCCCGCACCAGCGACGCCACCCGCCGCCGCTCGGAAGGCGACAACCCGGTGCGAGGCGGTGCCGCACGGGCGAAGAGACCTGTCGTGACAGTGCCGAAGAGGCGAGCCAGTGCAGGCCGGACTCCCGCCGGGGGACGTCTGCCGTTTTCCCAGGCGCGCCAGGCGTCCTCGTTCAGTCCGCGGCCGGTGCCCTTCGGGAGCAGCCTGCCCAGCTCCGCGACAGCGGCGCGTTCGTCCCAGCCGCGGGCGCAGCGCTCCGCACGCAGCCGGACGATCCACAAGCCTGTCGAAGCGCTCACCGCGGCGCGGCGTCGCCGAGCCGTGCGCGCAGCTCGGACACAGAACGGGTCAGCCGTGCCCGGATGTCGTGCCCGTGAATGCTTTCGTAGCTCTCGGCGGCCACCGTCAGGGTCGCTTCGGACGCGACGGCGGCGTGACGCGCGACGGCCGCCGCTGTGTCCCGCACGACGTCCTCGACGAACTGGGCGCGAAGATGGACCCGCTTGACCATCTCGTACTCGTCGGGCCGCTTGAGCATCTCGCTCGTCAACGTCGTCCCGTCGCCGACGACATCCATCAGGTCGGCGTACATCGGGACCGGAACCGCGCACCTGCCGTCCGGGGCAGCGGGAACGCTCACTGTCACCGTGACCCGCCCTTTCTGGCTGTGCGTCGCCACCGGAACCTCGGCCCTGGCCGCGGAACGAGCCGCGGCGACTTCCTCGGGAGAGCCGTTGTCGCGACCGAAGTGCGCGAGCAGATCGTCGAGAGCGTAGGCCTGCATGCACGGGCACGCCGTCATGGTCGTCGCCGACAGGCTGACCTCGACGCGTCCGGCTTCCGGGGCCAGCCGCGCGGCCGCGCCCAGCACGACCCGGTCGCGCGACGGCAGCCCGGTCACGCGGGTCTGGTTGGCGAGGATCCATTCGCCGCGCAAGCTGGCCCAGCTGTCCGGCATCCGCTGGGTCCCCGAAACCTGCCGGGCGACGAGCGAGGCCGCGTTCGCGAGCGTTCCGGATCCGCGGGAGGCGTCTCCCATCGCGGTTTCCATCCTGGACATGTGAATGCCGCGCTGCCGCTCGGTCAGCGTGCAGCCGACCACCACGTCGCACAGGACGACGGCGCTGCCGAAGAGGGGATCGGTCACCGTGAACGGCGCTCTCTGGTTGAAAATCGAGACTTCGTCCACCGCCAGCGGCATCTCGGGCGCTTGGGCGGGGACGTCGTGTTCCCAGTCGGCGGCGGGCACCTTGTTCTTCGCGGCCGGGACGGCAGTCACCGGAGACTCCTTCGGTTGGCGAACGTGGGGAATTCAGGCGGAGGTCACGGCTGTGTGATCCCTTCGGGCGCCCAGCGGGCCGCCCCCGGCCGGCAGTAGCGGAGGAATATCTCCCCGTCGGCTCCCGCTCGCCACTCGCGCAAGGCCAGCCGTGCCGGCGCGACGGTTCCGGAGACAGCGGGCGTGCCGCCGTCGCCCAGCACCCACGGCGTCACCGTGAGAAAGAGTTCGTCGAGCAGCCCCGCTCGCACCAACGATCCGACCAGACCGCCCCCGCCCTCGCAGAGCACCCGGACCGCGCGGTCGTCCGCCGCGCCGTCGAGCACGCGCCGCGCCCACGCGGCCACCGCCCGGACCACGACCGCCAACGGCGGCTTCCCGGACGCTTCGGGCTTCACGTCGAGCAGCTCCACGCCTTCCGGCGGCGATGCCGACGGGGCCGAGGACGTGTCCCGCACCACCGCGATGGGGCAGTCAGAGGTCCAGAACTGCGACGAGAAGTCGAAATCGAGCGAGCGGCAGAGCACCGCGATCGGCGGGACGGGCCGCGCGAGCCGTGCCGCGGCGACCGCCGCGTACCGCTCGTACCGGAACTGGATCCGCCGGCGGCTGTCCGCTCGCGCCGTACCGGCTCCGTACAGAAGGACGTCGGCCTGCGACCGGACCGCCTCCAGCACCTGACGATCGTCGTCGGAGCCCAGCACCGGAACTTCCGGATGCCAGATCCGCCCGTCCGCGGAAGCGGCCAGACACGCTGCCACGCTTGCGTTCTCACTCACGAGTCGAGCCTTGCGGGTTCATGCCGCGTAAACCCTGCCTCAGCGACCTGTCGATGCCATGCCTACACGAGCGACCGTGCCGATTTCATGAGCATTCAGTGCTATGAGCACCAACAGTCTGGAGCCGAAGCCTCCTCCGCGTCAAGGCACAGCACCCGCACGCGCTCTTTCGCCCTACGCCGCGCATGTTCGCGTGCGCGGGCCCTTCGGAAACAGACGCGAGCGGGCGTCGGCCACGCGAATCCGCGGAGACCACAACTCCGTCGGCGGAGCACGCGGCAGAACCTGGGTTGGAGCCGATTCCTGCCTTCCAGGAACGCGACTTCGGCGCTGGCGGCGTTCACCCGCGCGATGGTGGCTCGTGCGGGGAAGCCGGTGGTGTGCGGGGCTTTCTTCTGACCGCAGCCGCGGTCTGTTTCGCGGAAGCGGCGAGAGCGACCGGCCGGTGCGGCCGCTTACGCGCCGGCCGGGAAACGACGTGAGCCGGGAATGGCTGGCCCGGTACCGCCGGGACTCTCCGGAAGGCGACTGACCCGAACCGGGGCCGCCGGGTACGGACGACAACTCGGCGCGCGCTGACCCGAACTCGGCGCTCCTGCCGACAGAATCCCGGCTCTCGCCAATTCCGCCCGGGGATAGGCCTTACGGGCCGCGGTGAGGCGGAGTCGAGGGGAACTGGAGGCGAATCTGGTTCCTGGGGCCGGAAAGCCCGCGAGTTTCACCGGCCGTGATGGACGGCGCTCCTGCCCAGCCGTTCGAAGGACGTCATCGTGCCGTCGCCCTGCGGGTGAAGGACACCTCCGAGACCGACGGGTCTCGGCCACCCTGCGCGCAAACGGAGAAGTTCGGCGACCCAGTGTGTTCGCCACCCGTCTTCTCGGCCGCACCCCGCAACGCCGGGCCCGGCCGCTTTCTGCGGTCGGCCCCGGCGCGACGGGCGGTCCCGGCGTCAGCCTCGCTGTGGGTGGTCGAGTGCCAGCAGCATCGCCGCCGACCAGCTGAAGCCGCGCGAATTCATCGGCGCGCCGGTGGCGGGGTTGTAGTTCTCCATCAGCGGCCCGTTGTCCAGCAGGCCGGCCGCGTTGGAGCGCAGCTGGTCGGCGAGTGCCGCTGAGTCGGTGCCGTATCCGTAGCGTTGCAAGCCCGTCAAGGCGAAGTACGCGTGGTCCAGCCACACCGCGCCGCGCCAGTAGCCGGTCGGCTGGTAGTACGGCGAGCTCGCCGAGGTGGTCGGGAACGGCATGCGGGTGTCGAATTCGTTGGGGGACAGGAGGTTCTTCCGCGCGGCTGCTGCCTGGCCGGGGGTGGCGACGCCGGCCCACAGCGGGATGGCGCCTTCGATTCCCTTGCCGCGTGCGGTGAGCCGTCGGCCGGTGCCCAGTTCCGTGTCGTAGAACCAGCCGGTGGCCGGGTCGAACATGGTGCGCTGGACGGCGGCCGTGACGCTGGCCGCCGAGGCGCGGTAGGACCGGGCCGCCCGGCGGTCGCCGAGCCGGTCGGCGATCAGCGCGAGGGTCTTTTTGTCCATCACCAGGTACGAGTTGAGATCCACCGACTCCTGGGCGAGCGACGAACCGACGACTTGTCCGCTCGGCGAGGTGTTGTCGACGGCGGTGGCGCCGAGCTTCGCGTCGAAGCGCGGTGCGTTGTCCATTCCGCTTTCCCACGCCGCCGCCAGGCGCTTGTCCTCGGCGGTCGCGTTGGCCGGATCGACGGTGGCGCCGTACTCGGCGAGGCCGTTGTGGTCGTGGTCTCGGTCCCGGTACCACCAGGCGTGGTAGGCGGCCAGCTTCGGGTACATCTCGCGCAGGAACCCGAGATCGCCGTTGCGCTGGTAGACCGACCAGACCGCCCAGGAGGCGAGGGGCGGTTTGGAGTTGCGCTCGTTCCAGTTGCCGCCGCCGTGGGCGGGGTCGTTGTAGAAGACTGCGTCCGGGATCATCCCGGCGTCCTGCGGGCGGCCCGCGGACGCCGCGGTCACCTGGTAGTCGAACATGGACCGGATCTGGGATTCGGCCAGCGCCGGATCGAACACGGCGGTGCCGACCGCCTGTTTCCAGGTGTCCCACGCCCACAGGCCGTTGAACCACTTGTTGGAGATCGCGGGCGTGATGCCGTCGTGCTTCAACGCGCCCGCCGGACTTCGCCAGTTGGTGATCAGCGTTTCGGCCGACTTCACCGCCAGCCGCTGCCGGTTCGGCGGCACCCCGCGGGTGGCCGCCGCGACGTAGCCGCGCCAGCGAGCGTCGTCCTCGGCGACGGTGCGCCACGGCTGAGCCAACGCGCGCCTCGCCGCCGACGCGTCGGCGGCAGCCTCGGCGGGGGTGAAGGTGTAGGACTCGGTCCAGTTCAGCGTCCGCCGGCCGTGCGGGCCGAGCAGCAGGGGTGCGTCGCTCGTGGTGGTGTACGCGTCGCCGGTGACCGTTGTCGTCACCGGGTCGGCGTGAACGACCTGGAACCGTTCGGTGCCGTCGGTCAGGTAGTCGTTCGCTTCGCGCACCTTGGCGACGCCGACCGCGACGCCGTCCTTGGTCGCGGAAAGCCGGGGAGCGCCGTGCTGGGGTCCGGCGTCCGGCCGCAGCAGCGTGCCGCTCCAGCCCGCGCCGACCGACCGCGACCGGTGCTCGGTGTTCTCCACGGTGGCCTGGACCAGCGCGGTGCGGTTGCTGGCGTAGCGCAGTTCCATGACGACGCGCAGGCCGTCGACCTCGAAGCTCTGCCGCAGCGCGCCGGGCAGCGAACTGAATGCCGGGTCGCGAGCGTCAGCGAGGTTGATCGGGTGCCCGGCCTCGCTCAGGTCGAGCCGGCTGAAACCGGCGCTCAGCCACCACGGGTACTCCTGCGCGAGGTACAGCGGCCCGGTGAACGCACCGTAGGACGCGGTGTCGCCGGCCTTGGGCAGCGCGTAAGCGTGCCACGCGCCGCGGTCGGCGAACACGTTGATGTCGCTGACATCGCCGCCGGCCGAGCCGGGCAGCGCCGAGGTGGGCACGCCTTGCAGATCGAGCACGTCCGCGTAGGACGAGGCGGCCTCGTTCCCGGAGGACTCAGACGCGACCGCGGGGGGCGGGAGAAGAAGAGCGGCGCCGACGGTGATCGCCGCGAGAGCTGTGCGCGAACGGAACATGAACACCTTCCTGAGCGAGTGAATCGATCCGGCCAAAGCGCCGCGGACCTTTGCTGTGTGCCCGCCAGCCGACAACCTCGCACGCAAAGTCATGACAACCAGGCTGGCCGACTGGCGGCAGTCGCGGTGCCGACTCCCGTCGGCCCGCCCATCGACCGACCCTGACCGAGCACCCTGAGCCACACGGTTCCCCACCGCGTCCCTGCCTTCCGCGGCCGACCATCTGCATGCGGGGCGGTGGCTGGCACTACCGCCTTGCGCAGCTCGAAATTTCTCTGCATTCGTCAAGTTGATCACGCGCGTAACAACGAACGCCCCCGCACACCTCCGGCGGGCGGACCGCCTTCTCCGACGTCAGAGGTCGAGGACCGTCACGATCACCCGGGCAACGTCGCCGGGATCGAGCTTCTCGGCCTTGCGCACGGCGCGCTTCACCGGGAGCACGTAGCCGCGCGTGCTGTCCGGGAAGACCGATGTCCGCCAGGTGGTGGTGCCGCCCCCGACCTGCACGCGCATCGATCCGAACCCGCGGCGCGGCCCGCCCGGTTCCCGGTCCGCCGCGCGTCCCAGATCCACAGTTCAGCGTCGAAGTGCACTTCCACGTCGCCAGCTTCGCACGCGCCACCGACGGGTTCCGGACGATCCGCGAGCAGCGCGCACCCGGGTGGCGGCGTGTCGCGCTCGTCCCGGAATTCACCCTCTCTTCGGCTACACGACCGGCGTAATTGCGTTAACCGGTCACCGAGCCTTGGGCTGGTTGATCCCGCTGCAAGACACGGCATTCGGTGCGACGGCCGAGGCGCGGCCTCCACCAGGTCGGGTGATCGTGACGACGAGACACCCTTCCCGGCCGATGCGAAGGTGATCTTGCCAGGGGTGGTCAGGGGAGGGGTGCAGGGTGGACTCGGTGGTCGAACGCCTCATTCCGGTGACGGTCGTCGCGCTGCCGCTGTCGCAGATCCTCTGGGTCGTGCTGGCGGTGCGTCGAAGTCGGCGCTGGCCGGCCTCCGTCGCGACGTTCACCGCGGCGATCGACACCGCGATCCTGCTCTGCGGCGGACTGGTCGTCGTCCTGGTCACGGCGCCCGCCGGGGACGCCGAAGGCAGCACCTTGCATCTGATCCCCGGCCAGGACGTCGCCACGCTGGGAGAAGACGCGGGCTGGCAGATCGCGGGCAACCTGGTGCTGCTGGCGCCGCTCGCCGCGCTGGTCCCGTTTCGGGTGCAGTGGCTGCGGTCGCTCGCCCGAGTAGCAGCAGCGGCGGCGCTCGTCTCGATCGGAATCGAAGCCGTGCAGTACCTGTTGGACGCCGGCCGGGTCAGTGCCACCGACGACGTGCTGTTGAACACCATCGGCGCCACCGCCAGCGCGCGCCTGACTCGCGGTCTCTGGTGTGCGCTGTCCCCGACGATCCCTCGCCCGCGCGAAGGGACCGAGACCGTGGCCGCCAGCGCGACACCTCCCGGTGGGCTGAAGGATTTTCGCGCTAAGGCTCGCCCGGGGAACTCCGACTCGCGCGCCCGCGATCAGCGTTAGCGCGTAGACCGCCGCAACGGTGACTACGGCCAGCGCAGGGCCGTAACACCAGCAGAAGCGCGGCCGACCAGAGATTGTGGTGGGCAGTCCTGCCCGCGGATGAATGCACGGTGGGCAAGCTGAGGCGTCTTTTGACGCCGCGTGGGGAGTCTCATGGTCGGTCGGATCCTGTGCGGTGCCGTCTGCGCCGTCGGCGCGGCCTACCTGGTGAACCTGGCCAGCGATCGCAACAGCGTGGGGACGGTCGCCGCGGGACTGGGAGTGGCAGCGGTCTTGACCGCGATCCAGTTGGCGCAGGGCGGTGTTGCCAGCAGCTCGCAGAAAGTGCGAATCCGGTCTGACGGCGACGGCGGCGGCTCGAGAATCTGGATGACGATGGGAGTGTTCCTCGGCGCCACCGGGACAGCCCTGTTCTGGTTTTCGAGCGACCGCTGGTATTCGACTCCGGCCGCGGTCGGCATGCTCCTGGTGGCCGTGTTCTGCGTCGGTATCTCCGTGAACTCCTGGTGGACGTTCTACTACTGGGCGGAGTTCGCTCCCGCGTACCTGGAAATCTCTTTCCGGGAGAACAGGCGCACCGCACGCGAGCACCTCACCATTCCGTGGACGCACCTGGCGAATATCTGGTCCGAAGACTCGGGCGGGCTCTGGGTGAAGGCGAATGCCGACGCACCGGAGTTCAGCTGGAAGGGCGAGTCGAGCAGCATTAACGGAATCCCTGGTCGCGTGCAGATACTGGACAATTGGAACTTTCGCGATCCGGTGCGGATTCGGCGCGCGATCAACACCTACGCGGGCGAGTTGCACCGCCGGGCCTAGGGGTTTGGAAGGCACACGGCCAAAGGTCTGGAACACCGCCTGGAGGGGATCAGGTCTCCTGGTTGGCGAGGGCAAGGAACCGGGTGGGCGCGCAGCTGGCAACCGCACCCAAGCCGGGAAGGTCACCGCGACCTACAGCGCCCGCAACCAACTGGTCAGCCAAGGCTTCATCGCCTACAGCTACAGCGCGCGGCACTCTCGCCAGTAAAGCCACCGGCACCACCGCAACCGACTTCGAATAACTGTCATAAATAGTTAGAGGCAGCACAAGCGCGGCATGAACCGCTGCTGAGGCCGCCGTGCGGAACGAAAGGAATGACATGGACGAGCGGGAATCCGCCGTCGTGCGGGAATCGGTTCTCGCCCTGCTGCAGGAGTTCTGCTGTCCGTTGTCGACGGCCGAGCTGTCGGTTCTGGTGCGTGCGCGAGACGGTCTCGAGGTTTCGCCCGGCGAGATCGAGGAGCTGGTCGAACTGGACAAGCGGGAGTTCGACGCGGTGGGCGACGGGGCGGGTGTCTGGCTTTGTCCTGGTCCGGAGCCTCCAGATCTCTACCCGGACACCGACTTCCTGACTCGGTCGGATTGGCCGCTGCCGATCCGGCTGGTCGACTTCACGAGCGAGACGAAGCGTCGCCTGTGGTTGCTGCGGATGCTGGCCGACCAGGTGCTCGTCCGGCTCGGCGAACGCGGTGACCCGGCCGTGTTCGGCGAACTGTTCGCGGATCTCGTCTCCACGTTGCCCGCCGAGACACGGTCGAGCAGGCTCGGCCAGGCAGTTCGTGTCGACGTCACCGACGAGGACCGGGTCGAGGCCGTGCGCGAACTCGCGGAAGACGAGTACGCCCTGCTGGCGAATCCCGGTGCCGAGTAACCCGTTGGTGCGGCGAGGCTTTCGCGCCGGGAGAGAGTGTTCGGTGCGGTCGGTTGAACGAGCTGAAGCGAGGTTCGGAGACGAAACGGTGAGGATTCGCCTCATCGGGGAGTGACCTGCGCGGTCGGTGTGGACGGAGGTCCACGCGTCGAGCGAGAAAACGATCAGCTACCGCATTCGCAGCGGACTCATCATTCCCGCCGCAGCGACCGATACCTCGTTCGACACCAGTGATCGGTGACGGTCGCAACTCGGCGGCACAGCGCGTCGGCCGGGCAGCGGGGTTCGATGCCCGGCCGACGATGCCGATTCCTCAAGGCCGGAAAGGCCCTTGCGGGGTCAGGCTCCCGGAGGTACCGGCAGCGGCATTCCGGGAAGGTTCTGGTCGTTCGGCACGACGCCGTCGACCAGGTAGGCCTCCACGACGTTGTCCACACCCGCGTTGCCGCCGGCGTAGATGCCGTGGTCGCCCTCTCCGGTGATGGTCAGCATCCGCGAGTTGTCGAATGCCTTGTGTGCGCGGCGCGCGCCCTCGATGGGCGTCGCCGGGTCGTGCTCCGATTCGACGATCAGCACCGGCGGAACGCCCTTGCCGTTGAGCACCGGCAGCGGGGCGGGGGTGTTCTTCCAGAACAGGCACGGCTGGATGAACCAGCCGGCGCCGAGCAGCGGCAGTTGCCGGTCGATCAGTTTCTGCGACTGCTTGACGGCGCTCTGGGGCGAGCCGGTCCACGGGCCTTCGTTGCACGGGATCGTCCAGAACGAGGCGTCGTAGGAGTCACCGTCGGCCGGGACCATCAGCGGCTGCGGGCCGGACGTCGTGGTGCTCTTGTCGGCGGCCTTGACCCGCTGCGCGGCCGACGCTTTGGCCTGGGCCGAAGTGGTGCTTTGGGTCAGCGCGCGGACGTTGACCAGGTAGTCGGCCAGCCCCGGAAAGGCGCGCTTCGAGTAGATCTGCGCGGCGATGAACGAGTCGAGACCGTTGGCCGACACGTGCGATCCGTCGGGCAGGGTTACCGCGTTCTGGGTCAGGGCGTACCGGAGCTGCTCGTAGGTCTGGTGGGCGGCCTCGCCGGTGGTGCCGAAGTGGTAGAGCTTGTCGTAGTTCGCCATCCACGGCAGGAAGTCCTGCCGCCAGCGGCGCTCGAAGCCGAGCGGCTGCGCGTCGAACGACTTCTGCCAGGTCGTGGTGAACTCTGTCGAGGAGTCGAGGACGAACCGGCCGGTGCGCGCGGGGAAGGCCTGCGCGTAGTGCGCGCCCATCCAGGTGCCCGCCGAGTAGCCGACCCAGTTGATCTTGTCGCGGCCGAGCAGCACGCGCAGCAGGTCGATGTCCTTGACGGTCTGGTCGGTGTTGATCAGCGGGCCCAGTTCGCCGGACTTCTGCTGGCAGGACAGCGCCGCGTACTTCGTCGCCTGGAGGATCAGGTTCAGGTTCTGCTTGCTGCGGTCGCGCGGGTCGAGGTCCGAGCCGGTGCCGATGGCGCCGCCGCAGGTGATGTTGGTGCTCTTGCCGGTGCCGCGCGGGTCGAATCCGACGATCTCCTGGTGCTCGCGCAGCTTGGCCTGGTTGCGCAGCCGCGCCGGGAAGTTGCGTCCGGGAGCTCCCGGGCCGCCCGGGTTCGTGACGACGCTGGCTGTCGCGTTCTTGGTCGCCTTCAGCCGGCTGACCGCGATGGTCAGGTCGATCTGGGCGTTCGGCTGGTACCAGTTGCGCGGCGTCTTGTAGGTCGCGCACTCCATGTCCTTGGCGCCCTCGGGCGGGGGAGTCGGCAGTTCGGAGGGGACCGCGCACAGGTGCCAGTCCAGCTTCTGGCTCGCGTACTGCGCGGGGATGCCGGTCGAGTTCAGCGGCTGCTTGCCGGCGGCGGCCTCCTGGCCCGCGAAGGCGGGCGTGAAGCCGGCCAGCAAGGTGCCGGCGATCGCCGGGATCACCACCGCGTAGCGGAGTCGTCTCATATGGTTGCCCCTTTTGGGTATTTCGCCAGTGAACGGGCTATTCCTATAGCGCTGGCCAGGGCGGGACAACCGCCGTTGGTCGGTGGCGCGGAGTGCCGCGATCGAATCGGTACCGGACAGTCCCGGCGATGCTGCCGCAGTCCGGCGAACAGCGGTACCGCGGTTTCTCCGTCTTGGCATGCCGCGACGCCCGTGATCGTGCGGCATGCCAAGACGGTCTGGCCGCGTCGGCAGCGGGCCGATCGCTGCGAACCGGCTGCAGTCAGCGGAGGCGGCCGGTCGCCCGTTCCGCTTCGCCGCAGGCAGCGCGAAACTGGCTAGCGGCGTGCACTCGGCTCGCCGCTAGCCTGTTTGGTCCGCGATGACCACGGTTGCCGACGCTGCTCTCAGCTCCGGTTTCTCGCGGAATGCCGAAGAAGTTACGGACTGGCGCGGCGATAGCCGGAAGCCGCGGCCTGGTGCAGATACAGGTTCTCCGACGACGGCCTGGCCCCCGGCACCGGGTTCGCGGCTCGCGGGGTTCCGGTGACGTCGATCGCCACGAACACCAGCTCCGCGGAAGCCACCGGCGTCGGCGGGGCCGCGAGGTCCTCGGGATCGTCGGCCCAGCCTGACCAATAGGTAGCGGTCACCGTGGTGCGGACTTCGATGGAGGTGTTGTTGACCCGCTCGATCTGCGCGCGGGCGTGCAGCAGACCGCCCTCGCGCACGGGGTTCAGGAATTCCATCTGCTTCACCGCGCGGGTCGCCGTCGGCCCGTTGCTGTATTCGAGGGTCGCGAGCCAGGCCGCGTGGTCGATCAGCCGGAAGATAACCGCGCCGGCGACGTCTCCCTGGTGGTTGAGGTCGGCGGGCTGGGCCAGGTGGGTCAAGGTGCGCTGAACGAGTGTCCGCGCACAGGGGGCGGACGAACTGGTGCTCATCTCGGTAGTCCTTTCGGTCGTCGGGTGGTTCGCGCGAAAAAATTCCGCGCGTCAGCGCGGTGGGAAAGCAGGGGAATTCAGGAGGCCGGCGGAAACTGTTCGTGGAATTCCGCTCGTCCCGACGAGACGCGTCCGCATGTCCCGGGGGTCTCCCGGAAGCATGCCGAATTAGCCCGATCGGGGAACAGTTCCCGTTCGGGTGCGGGGGAATGCGCCGATGGAGCGCGTCGACGGTCAGTGGATGCTCTCTGAATCGATCCTAGCATGGGAGGTAAGTCGCTTCGCGCGATCGCGCCCGCTTCACGCGAACGACGGCCGAAACATGAAAACCAAACGCATTATGCGATTTCGGGTGATGCGCGACCGTGATTCCGGAATCGCTCCGAGTGAAGGGCGGACGTCGGTAATCCATTTCCGGGGTGCGTCGTCGAGCGAGTTGCGGACAGCCTGTCTCGCTGTGGTATTCGCGGGAGCGTGGCCCTGCGGCGTGGTCTGCTGGAACAGAAAAGCTCAGCTGCGGAATAAAGCGGGCAAGACCCGGGTGGGCGGCGTGGCGAAATTGACGGCTGCGTTCACCCGGTGTCTGCTGCCCGGCGCTTTCCGCGGGTGTGGGTGCGGTCAGTGGTCCAGGCGAGCGCGGCGAGGACGGGAAAGGCCGCCGCGGTGAGGGTGACCGCAGGCCAGCCGCCCCAGTGATAGGCAAGGGTGCCGAGTTGGGAGCCGATGGCGCCGCCGATGAAGAAAGTGGCGATGTAGACGCTGGTGATTCGGGCGCGGGCGGCTGCGTCGAGTTGGTAGATGATGTGCTGTCCGAAGATCAGGGAGCACTGCACGGCGCAGTCCAGGAGGACCGCGGCGGCGGCGAGAGCGACGATCTGGTGGGCGGCCAGGCCGGCCCAGGCGAGAGCGGTTGAGGCGAGCAGGCAGGTCACGGGAGTGAGCCCGTGGGCGAGCCCTCGGTCGGCGAGGCGGCCCGCGAGAGGTGCGACGAGCGCGCCGGCGGCGCCGACGAAAGCGAACAGGCCGATCTGGAGCTGGGAGTAGTTGTACGGTGCCGCGGCCAGGACATAAGAGATGGTCGTCCAGAACGCGCTGAAGGCGGCGAACATGCAGGCGTGGTAGAAGGACCGGCGGCGCAGCCGAGGGTGCAGGCGAACCAGGCTGGTGGTGGAACGCAGCAGCGCGCCGTAGGAATGGGTGCTGGTGGGGGCCCGGCGGGGCAGTGCGCGGCGCAGGACCAGGGACAGGACCGCCATCAGCGCGGCGGAGACCAGGTAGACGGCGCGCCAGCCCGCGACGTCCGCGAGCAGGCTGCCGACGGTGCGGGAGAGCAGGATCCCGGCGAGCAGTCCGCTCATGACCTTGCCCACCACAGCGCCGCGCAGGTGGTCGGGGGCGAGGTCGGCGGCGTAGGGGACCAGGACCTGTGCGACGACGGAGGTGGCGCCCGCGACGAGCGCGGCGACGAGCAAGACGGTGAAGGTGGGGGCGAGTCCGCCGGCGGCCATGGCCAGTGCCGTGACGGTGAGCAGGACGGAAACCAGGCGGGAGTTCTCGATGCGGTCGCCGAGGGGGACCAGGAGCACCATGCCGGCGGCGTAGCCGAACTGGGTCAAGGTGATCAGCAGGCCGGCGGTCGAGTCCTGGAGCTGGAAGGTCCGGCGCAGCGTCTCCAGGAGCGGCTGGGCGTAGTAGAGGTTGGCCACGGTCAGCCCGCAGGAAACGGCCAGCAGGACGACCAGCCGGCCGGGCAGTGCTCGCTGTCGCGTATTCGGCTGGGCGGCTGCGGGCATGGTCTGTCTCTCCGGATACGGGCGCGGGCAGGGTCGGAGGCCGGGGCGGCTCCACAAGTCGGCCAGTTCAGGGCGTGCTCTCTCGACCGAGCGGCCGACTGGTATAGAACCAAGGTTCTATATTGAATCTGAGTTCAATGTAGAACGCGACAGGTACGCTGTCAACCATGAAGAACCCGGGCGACCCGCTGCCTCAGGGGATCGAGATCGGTGCGCTGTCCAGGATCGTCCGGCAACACTTCGCCGACCGGATCGAGCAGGTCATCCACCCGCTGGGGCTCACCCTCGGGCAGTGGACGGTGCTGCGGGAGCTGAAGCGGGCGCCCGGCGCCTCCGCCTCGGAACTCGCGCGCGCCGCGGTCCACACGCCGCAGGCGGTCAGCCGCCTCGTCCGGACCCTGCAAGAGGAGGGATTGGTGGAGCGCTCCCCGGCCCGGGGCCGGGTGGTGGACAACCATCTCACGGCCAAGGGGCACAAGCTGGTGGACGAAACCTTCGTCAAGATCGAGGCTCGGCTGGCTCCGGCGCTGGAGGAGTTCGGCCGGGCCGACGCCGAGGAGTTCCGCCGGCTGTCCCGTCTTCTCGTCAAAGCCCTGGAAGACTCGGCCTGAACCGGAGGTGCCAGGCGTCGGCGGAGACCGAGGGCGGAGCAGTGTCGCAGTCCTGATCTTGCCCTTGAGACCGCTGAGGGCGGCGACGTTTTCCGCAGCGGCTGGCTTTGGCCGCCGGATCCGCGGTCGCGAGAACAAGCTGTCGCGGAGACCTCCGGTGGTCGCGCTACCGCACTTTCCTGGTCGTCTTGCGGAGTTTGCCGCGGAGTGCGCGCAGTGCGATCGGTCCGAGGTCGTCGACCACCTCGATGAGCACGGCCAGCCGGTCGAGTGCGTCCAGGGCTGTCTGGCTTCCTTCCGGGTCGACGCCTTCGTAGAGCTCCAGTCCGACGAACCCGGCGCTCATCGCCCGTGCGAGGCCCGCGGTGTCGATCGCCTCGGCTACCGGGGAGTCGGCCAGCAGCCTGGTCAGGGCGTCCTCGATCGGGGTGATCCACAGCTGCAGGGCCGTCGCGGTCGCTTCGGCGAGTTCGGGGTCGGCCTGCGCGCCGGCGAGCATCTGGGCGAGCACCGTGACGTTGCCCCGGGCGCGTTCGTCGGCATGCAGGGCGCGGCCGAGCGCGAGAAGCTGCCGCAGGTCGGTGACCTGGCCGAGGCGTTCGGCGAACGGTGCGACCCTGGCCTGGGTCGCGGCGAGGCACGCGGCCTGCAGCAGGTCGTGGACGGTGCCGAAGTGGTAGAAGACCAGCGCCTGGTTGACCCCGGCGGTGGCGGCGATGCTCCGGGCCGTGGTGCCGCCTAGGCCGTGCGTGCGGATCGTCTCGATGGTGCCGTCGATCAGGCGTTGTCGGGTGTCGGCCACGGCTTCACCGTAGAGGCCCCGACAGCCGGTGACCGACGGAGCCCGGGTGAGGCAGCCGCTGCGGAGGGCCGTCGGGCCGGTGCTCGAAATGCCACCACTCGTTGTCGTACACCCGGTACAGGTGATGGCGTGCGCCATGCCGCTCCAGCCAGCGCGCGCCTTCGACCGGGCGTATGTCCAGGGCGGTCCCCGCGACGTGCCGGGACTCGTCCGGCGGCAGCGCCCGCCGCCGGGCCGCCGCCGGCGACCCGCTCCGGCGGACCTCCGCGGCGAACAAGCGTTCCTGTTCCCCGGCATCCCGGTGTCCCGAGGTGAGTCCGATCAGTTCACCGTCTCGCCACAACGCCTGCGTGCGCGCCGCGGTGAACGCGGCACGGGTCGGCGGCGTCAGGCCGGTGAGGTCCTCGGCGGGAAAACGCACCGCCAGGGCCCATCGGCAGGCCGTATGCCGCGCTCGGCCCGGCGTGATCACGAACGCCACTGGCAGCAGCGCTGCTGCCAGCATCCGGGTAATCGCCTTGTACCAACGATCGCGGCGGTGTGCCCAACCGCGATCGGGACGGACGCTGGCCATTGCTACCCCCACTCCGGTCGTGCACGCGACCGCCAACCCGCTTTTGAGCAGTTGCTCAAATCAGAGCATAGACGAGATTTGAGCAACTGCTCAAGCGGCAAGGTCGTCGACTTGAGCGCGTCGACGGCCGAAGCCGAGGTGTAACAGGGCACCGGCGTTAAAGCGGTGCAGGCCTCGACCGGCCGCGTGCACAGCTCGGGTTGTGGCGCGCGGGTTAACGATTGGGTCACTGGCCGGAGGCGGGGTCGGCGCGGCGGTGATGCTGTTCGGATGCTGCTGGAGATCGCTACCAACGTCATCGCGAACATCGTGTTCTGGCTCGGCTTGGGCGTCGCGGTCGCGGCGATGGCTCGGTTCGCGCAGCGGCGCTTCCGGGGCTTCTTCGGCTTGCAGACGAACCAGCAATTGATCGTCTGCCTGTCGAATCTGTGGACCGCTGCGGAAAGCGCTCGTCCCCGCGGCTATTCGATTTCCTTGCATGAGCTGCGCGCATCCGAGGCGATTACGCGCCTGTTCGGCTCGGCGTCGTTCCGGCTTCCGGATCTGGTCCGCGGGCTGGTCGACGCGATTTACCTAGGACGTCACCGGTACGACTTCCGCAACGACGTGAGCCCCTCGTCGAGCGATGACCCCAGGCATTTCTCCGGTCTCAGCAGCAACCTCATCGTCATCGGTGCCTCCACCCGCAACAGCATCCGGAGGCTGTATCTGCGGGAGAATCTGGTGAGCCTCAGAATTTCCAACGAACACTCGGACGCAGGAGACGAGCAGCTGTCGCGGGAAGCGAAATACGTTGAGGTGCTCAACGGAGCGGACCTCGGCCAACTGATCACGTCGGATTCTCTGGATCTCGCGGTCGTCGAGAAAGTGCACGATACCGCGCGCGGCACGACCGTGGTGTTTTGCCTGGGACGTCGAGGAGACACGACGTGGGCGGCGACTGAATACCTCGCCCGCAACTGGCGATCCCTTCAACGGGAATTCGGCGACAGGCCGTTCGCGCTGTGCCTGGGCTTCCGCGACCCCGGCTACCAGTACGACTACCACCCGCCCCGTCGCCTGCTGGTCTTGCGAGGCTGACCGCGACGGCCGTCCGGCACGAGCGCTTGCCTCGACCCAGGGGAGCACCCGCAAGACACTGCCTCGACGCAAGCACACCGGCACCACTCGCTACCTGCGGGTGGGTCGCCCGGTGTCCGTCCGTTGTGTCAATGAGGTGCGAAGCGAAACTAGTGTCGTCTGAGGAGAGGGCGTCGGCGGAGGGGCGGGAACCGGCCAGGCCCGTGATCGGCCGATGCGATTGGTACGGTCCGGAACTGCGTGTCGGCGACGTTTCGGGACTGGGCGGGTCGATGAGGGCGAAGACAGCCGTGGCGGGGTTGGGGATTTTGGCTCTGGCGCTGGCGTTCCTGCCAGGGGTACGGCGTCTGTGGGAGTCGGACCCGTCGGCTTCGGTCGAGGAATCCTTGTCTGCGGGCAGCGGTCCCGGCCGAGTTCGACGGCAGCGCGGGGTGGGCGCTTGAGGACTCGTCCGGTCGTGCGGGGGTGATGGGTTCGGTGGCTGCTCCGCGTGCGGGTGTGGGCCGGTTGCAAGAAGGCGTCCGCCTGGCCTAGAAGAAGCAAAACCGTGGACCGGTCAACGGAAGCCGCTCGGCCTTGAGCAGGCCGCAACTGCGGGCGACTGAAGGAAGACACCCGCACCGCATCGACAGGACCGGCCGGATGAAGGCGGTCTCGCGCGTACCGCGTCGAACCGGCCGGAGCTGTGGGTTCCCTTAAGGAAGTCCCCGGCTGCTGGCCATGCGCCCCGGGGGTCCCGAAGATCGGGGCATGGCAGTCATTTCCGAGCGCGCGGCGGTGCGTCGGCTGCACGATCGGCTGGGGTTCGGGCCCCGGCCGGGCGATCTCGACGCCGGGTTGGCCGCGACCATGGCGCGGCTGCTGGCCGCCGGGCCGGACGCGGGTGCGGAGGCGACCCCGCTTCCGGACGTCGGGGCGCCGCCCCCGCGGCCCGCGAAAGCGGACAAGGCGGCGAAACAGCAAGCCGCGCAGCAACTTCAGGGGCAAGTCACGCGTGCGGCGCTGTGGTGGCTGGACCGGATCGCGGCGGCCGACCTTCCGGCGGTCGAACGGCTGACCTGGTTCTGGCACGGGCATTTCGCGACCAGCGAGCAAAAGGTGCGCAGCCCGCGCCTGATGCTCGCGCAGAACCAGACCCTGCGGACGCTCGGCATGGGCAGCTTCACCCAGCTCGCCCACGCGATGATCGTCGACCCGGCCATGCTGCTGTGGCTCGACGGCAACAGCAACAAAGCCGGCAAGCCGAACGAGAACCTCGCGCGCGAGTTCATGGAGCTGTTCGCCCTCGGCGTCGGCAACTACACCGAGACTGATGTCCGCGAAGCCGCGCGTGCCCTCACCGGCTGGACCGCGACCCGCGAGAACCCGGCCGCTCATCTGGCCGCGCGCCGCCACGACTCGACGCCGAAGACCGTTCTCGGCCAGACCGCGAACTTCGACGCCGGCTCGTTCGTCGACCTCGTGCTGTCCCGGCCGTCCTCGGCGCCGTTCGTGGTCGGGCGGCTCTGGTTCCGGCTCGTCTCCGCGACGCCGCCGACGGCGGACACGCTGGCCCGGCTGGTGGCGGCATACGGACCGGGCCGCGACATCCGGTCTCTGCTGACCGCGCTGGTCAAGGAGGACGCGTTCCACGACTCGGCGACGTCTCTGGTCAAACAGCCGGTGGAATGGCTCGGCGGCCTGCTGCGCGCGCTCCGGGTGCGTCCGTCCGCGCTCGACGCCAAGTCCGGCGCCCAGCTGCTGACCGGGCTGCGGGGGATGGGGCAAGTGCCCTTCGAGCCGCCGAGCGTGGGCGGCTGGGCGGCCGGCGGTGCGTGGCTGACGACGTCGGCCGGCCTCGCCCGGCTGCATCTGGCGCAGCTCGTCGCGCAGCACGCCGACCTCGCCGCGGTGGCGAAAGCGCGGGACAAGCCGGCGGCGATCGGGGACCTGCTGGGGGTCGACGGGTGGTCCGACCGGACCCGCGCCTGTCTCAGCGGAGTCGCGAACGATCCCCGGCAGCTGGCGGCGATCGCCGCGTGTGCGCCCGAGTACGTGGTGAGCGGGTAGGAGACCATGAACAAACTGACTCGTCGGCGGTTCCTGTTCGCGAGCGGCGTGACGGCCGCCGGGGCGCTCGCGGCCGGTGCCACCCAGGTCGACTGGACGCACCTGATGTCCGCGGCCCAGCAGACCCCGCTCGACCCGAAGGACGGCGTCCTGGTCGTCGTGACGTTGTACGGCGGCAACGACGGCCTCAACACCGTCGTGCCCGCCGGCGACCGCGCCTACCAGAACGCCCGGCCGGAGCTGGCGTACCAGCCCGAGGACGTCCTCGACCTCGGCGACGGACTGGGCCTGAACCCGGGCTTGAAGGGCCTGAAAGGCTTGTGGGACACCAAGGAGCTGGCGATCGTGCGCGGCGTCGGCTACCCGAAGCCGGACCACAGCCACTTCCGTTCGATGGCGATCTGGCAGACCGCCTCGCCGGACACGCCGGTGCCGACCGGCTGGCTCGGCCGGTGGCTCGACGGGTCCGGCGACGACCCGCTGCGCGCGCTGTCGGTCGAGCCGGTGCTGCCGCCGATGCTGGCCGGGGCGCAGACCGCCGCGGCGTCCATGCCGGTCGGTGGTTTGACGGTGCCGAAAGGCGCGCTGGGCAAGGCTTTTCAAGCACTCGGCGGTGCGCAGAACGGCGAGGGCTACTGGCAGGCGAAGGCGGCGCGTTCGATCGCCGACCTCTACCGCGCCGAGCAGGTCCTGGGCTCGGCGGCACACCCGGCCAAGGGCGCGCACAAGGCCGCCGGCGGCCGCAAAGACGGCGCGCTGGCCGCGCAGCTCGACGTCGTCGCCGGGCTGATCGAGGCCGGGGTGCCGACGCGCGCGTACTCGGTGTCGCTGGGCGGTTTCGACACGCACGCCGACGAGCGCGGCACCCAGCAACGGCTGCTCACCGAACTGGACGGCTCGCTGACGCCGTTCGTACAGCGGCTCGGCCGCACCGACCGCGGCAAGCAGGCCGTCGTGCTCGTGTACTCGGAGTTCGGCCGCCGGGTCGTCGCCAACGCCAGCGAAGGCACCGACCACGGTACCGCCGGTCCGGTTTTCGTCCTCGGCAACGGAGTGCGCGGCGGCTTCCACGGCGACGAGCCGAGCCTGACCGACCTCGCCGACGGGGACCTGAAGGAAACCACCGATTTCCGCGACGTCTACGCGACCGTGCTGGAGCAGGTGCTCGGCACCGATCCGGGCCGGGTGCTGCCCGGCCACTCCGGCCGGCTGGAGGGCCTACTCGCCTAGCACCGGCTCCAATCCGGACAGGACGAACCGCGCGCCGCCGCCCGGAGCTTCGACGCACCGGAGGTCACCGCCGTGGGCTCGCGCGAAGCCGCGCGCGATGGCCAGGCCGAGGCCGGATCCGCCGGAGTCGCGGTCGCGGGCGTCGTCGAGCCGGACGAGCCGGTCGAAGATCCGCTCCCGATCCGGTTCGGGGACGCCGGGCCCGGTGTCGGTCACCGTGCAGCCGTCCGCGGTGACGGTCAGCGTGAGGCTGCCTCGCCCGTGCATCGCGCGCACCGCGTTGTCGGCGACGTTGGCCAGGATCTGGGTGAGCCGGTCGGCGTCGCCGCGGACGACGGTGTCCGCCCCGGTCGCTTCGACGAGGGTTTCCGGGGCCAGCAATGCGATCCGGTCAGCTTGCGCGCGGGCGAGCGCGAGCAGCGAGACCGGCTCGCGGGCGATCTCGGCGCCGGCGTCCAGCCGGGCCAGATCCAGCAGATCGCTCACCAGCTTTCCGGCCCGGCGCGCTTCGCGGGCCAGCAGCAGCTGCAGCCGCGCGGCGTGCTCCGGGTCGCCGGACGCCTGCACCAGCGCCTCCGCCGCGGCCTGGACCCCGGCGATCGGCGTCCGCAGCTCGTGCGCGGCGTCGGCGACGAACTGGCGGGTCCGTTCTTCGGACGCCCGGGCGGTCTGCTCCGCGCCCTCCAACGCGTCGAGCGCCGAATCGAAGGCCGCCGCCGCGCGGCCGAGCTCGGTGTTCGTCCGGGTCGGCGTCAACCGGCCGCCCCGCCCGCCGGACACGATCGAGCGGGCGAGCCGGGTCATCGCGTCCATCGGCGTCAGCGCCAGCCGGACGCCGACGAGCAGCAGGAGCGCGGTCGCGACGATCGCGGCGAGCCCGGTGATCAGCAGCAGCTTTCCGAGCCGTGCTTCGGCGCCGGCGACGATCGAATCGTCCGCGATCAGCGTCAGCTTCGCGCCGTCGATCCGCGCCGGACCGGTCAACGTCGCCTTGACCTGCTTCAGCCGCGATCCGGCAGGCGGCGCCGGTTCCCCGACGACCGTGCCGTCCGGCAACGCCAGCCGCCCGTGCACGCCGGTCGTTTCGACCCGGCGCAACAGGCTGCGCGGGCTCACGTTCTGCCGGGCGAGCTGCTGTGCGAGCTGGGCCCGTCCGGCCAGCACCCGGTTCACGTCCTGTTCGGCCTGGGCGCGGAACACCGCGAACACGACGAACCCGACCAGCGCCAGGACCGCGACCAGCACGAGCAGCGAGGAAACCGTGACCCGGCGGTACAGCGAGCCCGTCTTCATCCGGCTCACGGACGGTCACCGCGCAGCACGTAGCCTTGCCCGCGCACCGTGTGCAGCAGCCGCGGCCCGTGCGCTTCGAGTTTCCGGCGCAGCGTGCTGACGTTCACCTCGACGAGATTCGCGCTGTACTCGTCGTAACCCCACACCGCGCTCAGGATCTGCGCCTTCCCGACCACGCGGTCGCGATGCACGGCCAGATACGCCAGCAGCTTCCACTCGGTGACCGTCAGTTCGACCTGCTCGCCGCGGCACAGCGCGAGCCCGGCGTCCAAGTCCACGACCAGATCGCCGACCTCGACCGCCGGCTGCGTCCGCCCCGTCCGGCGCAGCACCGCGGTGACTCGCGCGACCAGTTCGGCCAGCACGAACGGCTTCACCAGATAGTCGTCCGCGCCTTCGCCGAACCCGCGCAGCCGGTCCTCGACGCCGTCCCGCGCGGTGAGCATGACGACCCCCGCCGCGCGGTGCCGCCGGACAACCCGCAGCAGCGCGAACCCGTCGCGTCCGGGCAACAGCACGTCGAGCACGACCAGATCGGGCCGGAAACGGGCAAGTTCCGCTTCGAGTTGTTCGCCGTCGGGCAACGTCCGCACCGCGAACCCCGCCGCCCGCAACGCGACTTCCACCGAAAGCCGGATCGCTTCGGCGTCCTCGACGACGAGGATGCGCGGTTCGCCCTGGACCATGGCCGGAGTCTAGGCGTCCCGGCGCCGCGAAGCGGACCGCTGACGGCCGCGCGGCAATCCGGCGCGCTGTACGAGATCAGAGCGCTGGCAGCGGGTCCCTCCGGCTCGGACTACTTCGAGCCGGAAAACCTGGCGCGCGGCCTCACCTGCCGGGTGGTGTCCGCGACCTTGCCGTGCCGCGAAAAATTTTGCGGGACAACAAGATTCCGCTGCGGAGGACGGCGTCAGCGAAGATCTTCGCGTCGGCCGCGACCGCTCTGGGCACCGCTATGGTGTTCGGTCAAGCAATGCCCGAGTGACACGTCTTGGAGTGCCGAGGATGGAAATCGTCGAGAAGGAGCTTCTGGAAAACGGCTATCCCGATTTGCGCGATGTCGTCCCGCTGATTCCGGACAACGACTGGTGCTGGTGGGTGCTGGAGGTCGAAGCGCTGGGGCTGGCTGACGCGGTGGTCGAAGAACTTTTCGGCGGCTATGCGGCATCCCGGCCCGGGATCGCCTGGCCGGGCGTGGTTCGGCTGGCGGAGGGGATAGGCCAGTCCGTCGACGTGCTGGTGGTGGCCACTCGTTCGGAGGCGGACTACGTCCGGGAAGAGCTGGATCGGGACGACTTCTCGCGCTGCCTGGTGCTGTTCCGGATCTTCGATTCGGGCGAAGCGGCTCTGGGCGTCAGCGCGGACGTGCCCCAGGGGAGAGAGATCATCGAAGGTTTCCTGGCGCTCTGGGACCGGGGCTGACGGTCTTCGCGCTCGCGTCCCGGGGTCCGGGACGACCGCTCCCGGTTTGCTGCCGGTTCCCGGGCGGTTTTCTGGCTGGTCTGGGACGCGTCGCGGTCCCATGGTGGTCGGTGGCACTCCGGCAGCCGGTTCCCGCCAGTCCCGCGCAGTCCACCGTGAACCGCGCGGTCCGGGCTTGATCTCTCGGAAGGGATTCTCGCGATGACCCTTGTTGCGCGTGGCAGCCGTTCGCGCTGCTTGGCCGGGGACCACGGAGCCGCGCTGCGTGCGTTGCGCGCGGCGGCCGAGAACTACGCCGCACGGGGCTGGCCGGTGCTGCCGGGGCCGGTGTGCGACGGGCTGACCAGCTGGGATCCGGTCACTCTCGAGCTGCTCGGCGGCCGGGAGACCGCGGTGTCGCGGTCCGGCGCGACCGTCGACCGCCGCGTTATTTCGGAGTGGTGGTCTGCGCATCGGCAGGCGATTCTCGCGCCGGTCGGGCGGCATTTCGAGGTCCTGCGCACTACGGCCCACCTCGGCTGGCGGACGCTCGCCGCCTTCGAGGGCGGCTTGCCGCTCGGTCCGGTGGCGTTGTCGCCGCACGGGGCGTACTTCTTCGTCGAGTCCGGCATCCGCGCGGACCGCGAACCGGCCCCCGGGGTTGAGGTCCTCGCGCCGGGAGACCTGGTTGTCCTTCCGCCGAGCAGGGTTGTCTCAGGGGTCGTGTGGTGGCGCATTTCCCCGGCGGATCGGGACACGTTAGGCGACGGCGCCGCGATTCTGGGCAAGCTGGCCGAACTTTCCCGCGAATCCGGGTGCGAACTGCGACAGCCCGGGCCGGAGGGGACACGCACCAGCCCCTCCGGCCCGGGCCGCGCCGGTCAGACCCCGGAGGTCTGCTGAATCCAGTCCCGGCCCGCGGCCACGCTGCCGTAGGTCGTCACGCTGGAACGGTCGCTCGTCGAGCACACGCCGACCTGCACGCCGTCGTCCACCATCGGGCCGCCCGAATCCCCGCCTGCCACCGCGCCGTTCGGCGTGCTCGCCGTGATCGCGGGGCCGCCGGAGTTGTCGCTGTCCTGGGTGTTCGAGATGGTGACCACGGCCTGCTTCAGCACGCTCGACTGGTGGTGGCCCTCGTCGGAGCTCTGCGTGGCGCCCCAGCCGTACACGGTGGCGCGGTCGCCCTCCTGCGCGTCGCTGGAGCTGCCGGCGAGGCGGGCGAACGTGCTGCCGCCGTCGGTGTTCAGTTTGATCAGCGCCAGGTCGCCGCCGGAGTAGACGTAGGTGGAGGAGGCCTTGGCGTGCACGCCGCCGCTGGCGCTGTTGGAACCGATGTAGAGGTCGATGTCCGTGAGGCGCTGGCCGTTGTTGTCGTACATGCAGTGCTTCGCGGTGAGCACCCAGCGGCTGCCGATCAGCGTGCTGGTGCAGAAGAACGTGTACCCGTTGGCATGGCCGTTGAACCGGGTGATGTAGCCGGGGTTCTGCGCGGTGCTGCCGCCGATGATCGACGGCTGGGCCTCGGGCGTGGCGGGGCTCGCGGACGCGGGGGTCACGGCGGCCGCGCCGAGCACCGCGCAGGAACCGGTCAGCACGGCGAGGGCCCGGGTGAGTGCGCGCATGTCGCTCCTTGGGGAAGGCGTTTTCGATGGGGACGCTTTCGAACGTAAGCAGCGCGGCGGGACAGCGGAATCCGCCGAAACGCCCGTGACGGGCAAGCGGCGGCGACGCGACTTTCGACGGGTTGCCAACCGGTGAATCAATGCCGACAATCCGTCTCAGTCCGTTTTTTCCAGGAGGGGCGAAATGCGGTTGTTCGCCCCGGCTCCGATGCGGGAACGGCTGGCCCAGGCACTGGCCGAAGGCCCGTTCGAACGCGCCCTCTCGCTGGCGATCGAGCGCAGCGGCCTCGGCTTGGCCCGGCTGCGCGAACGGCTCGCGGCGTCCGGCGTGCCCGTCAGCACGACCACGCTCAGCTCGTGGCGTACTGGCCGCAGCCGTCCGGAGCGGCCGGAATCGTTGCGGGCACTGGCTTTGCTGGAACCCGTGCTGGACGTGCCGCCGGGTTCGCTGCGCGCCCTGCTGGACCGGCCGCGCACCGGCGGCCCGGCCCCGCGCGCGGCGCGATGGGACCGGTTGTGGGAGAACCGCAGTCTCCTCCCGATGGTGCTGAATTCGTTCGAGGATTCTTCGCCGGAATCGGTGAGCGTGCACGAGACACTGCACGTCGACGCCCAAGGCCGGATGCGCAGTCTCCACGTGCGAGAAGTGCTGCGGGCGCTGGACGAACCGGCGTTCGTGCGCATTGTCGCGTTGCGGGGATTCACGCCCGGACGGTCGCCGGAGCTGGTGTCGGCGCGGTATTGCCGTCCGGGAATCGTGCAGGCGACGCCGGAACAGGCGTTCTCGGTGACGGAATTGGTGCTGGACCACCCGCTGGCGCCGGGCGAGACGGCGATCGTGGAGTACCGGTTCGCCTTCCGGGACGAGGAGCCGGACTCGCGCTACGACCGGCGGTTCCGGCTGCCGATCGCGGAACACCTGCTGGAAGTGCATTTCGATCCGGCGGCGCTGCCCGTGGAATGCGTGTCGTACCGCCAGGATTCGCCGGTGGGGCCGGAGCTGGAGACCGCGGAGGTGCGGGTGCGCTCCGGCGTGCCGGCGCATGCGATCCGGACCGGGCAGGGGCCCGGGATTCACGGCATGCGGTGGCGGTGGTGATCCGGTGACCGTCCGCGATCCACTGCAGACAGGTCCTTTGTGGACGGAAGACGGCTGCCGTCTTGGGCGGAGCGCTTCGCGTGCGGACGGCTATTGAGGGTTTTCCTGGCGAGCAGCTAGTTTTGGCGGGGATCGCCCGGTGGACGCGGCCGGATCGGTGGGCAAGCGTCATCGCCGTTGTTTCCGCGCTCGTGCTCGGCGTGCGGATCCTTCCGGGCAGCTATTTCCCCTTGCCTACCGCGCCTCGAGAAACGCCCTCCCCAACGGCGTAAGCGAATGCTGCACCCCCGCCCCCTCCCGAGTCGTCGTAATCAACCCAGCCGTCCGCAACGTCTTCGTGTGCTGGCTCACCGACGCAGGCGACACCCCCAACCGCGCAGCCAACGCCGTAGTAGAAGCCTCCGCCGCCAACTCGCACAGCAACCGGGCCCGCGTACGACCCACCAGCCCCGCCAGTTGATCCTCCCGAGTACCTACCGGTTCATGCGGCACCAGCCCCACCGCCGGGCACACCAGCATCGGCCGCTGGGCGGTATCGATGAACGTCACCGGCTCGCCCCAGCAGAAATGGGCAGGCACCAAAACCAACCCCCGGCCGTCCAAGGACACCGTGCGGTCACGCGGATAGTCCGCCTCCAGCACCGGATTGCGCCACCGGATCGACGGATGCAGGTTTCCCAGCAGCGCCTCGACCCCACCGCTGAGCAACTGCTGCGCATACCGAGCCCGGTCGGTCTCGACCCGCCGGTCCAGTATCGGCCGCGCAGGCCCGAGGACCAGGTCGCTGTACTCGCGCAGTGCATGCACGACGTCGCGCGTGCTGCCGTCGGCATAGACCGTGCGGGCCCAGCGCGGCACGCGGCGGTGCCGGGCGAAAGTGCGGACGATGTCCTCGCGCAGGGCTGCTTTCGGCTGGGCCAGGATGGTTTCGAAGTGGGCTCCGACGTCCGTTTCGTCCAGCGCGGGCGTCAGGAAGTCCGGGAAGTTCCCGGCCGGGACCAGTTCCGCGGCGGCCTTCAGACAGCGCCAGCGAGCAGGGGCGCGCCGGGCGCCAGTCAGGACTGTCGCTCGCCAGCCGCGGTACTCCAGGGGCAGGTGAGGGTCCTGGAGACTGTTGATGCTCAGAATCAGCTCCCACGTCGGGTGCGCGCCGCTGGCCACTCGCACCCGGCACAGGTCTTCGGCTGTGAAAATCATGCGCAGCATCGAAACCACCCCTGGTCCGCGCCTCCCCAGCGCGGCTCTGCGTCCAGGATGCGGCCCGGGACCGCGGTCTGGGAAGCGTCCTCCGCCGACCGGCGCGGATCCGTCGGCGGGCGGGGCCGCGGATTCGGCGGGGCTGAACGACGGCGGCTTCCCAGACCGCGAGCGGATCAAGCCTTGCTGCGGATCGCGTCGATCAGGCTGGACCAGCTGTCCCGGCCGTGCCCAGCCGCGATGGCGCGGTCGTAGTGCTCCTTGACCGCTGCGGGCAGGGCCGTGTCGATGCCCGCGTCCCGGCTGGCGGCGAGGATGTGGTCGGCTGTCGCGCCCATCATCTTGGCGTTCGCCTGGTCGCCGGGGTGGGTGCCGCTGTCGACGTTCTTCGCGGTCTCGTCCAGCATCGACTGCGCGAGCGCCAGCAGTTCCGTCGCGTACGGCACCAGCGTCGCGGCGGACACCCCGGCCGTGCCGACGAGCGCGGCGGAGTGCAGGAACGCCGAGAGCGTGGTGAGGAACAGGTCCAGCAGCGACTGGTAGTACAGCTGCGCCAGGCCCGGGTCCGCACCCCGGTAATCCGGCCGTCCGATGACGCGCAGGGCAGGCTCGATCCGGTCGAACACCGGCTGCGCGCCGCTGTAGAACACGAACGAACCCTCAGTGCCGACGACCGGCGCGGGCACCATGATCCCGCCGGCGATCATCTCCGCACCGCGCGCGGCCAGCCATTCCGCGGCCACTCGCGTCCGCTCCGGCGTGTCCGAGCTCAGGTTCACCACGATCTTGCCCCGCAGCGCGTCCTCGGTCGGCGCGAGAATGTCGTACATCGCCTGATAATCGGTGAGGCTGAGAAGCACCAGTTCGTTCGCGGCCAGCGCGTCCACGACCGTTTCCGCGCGCTTCGCGCCCGCGGCCACCAGCTCGTCGGCGCGGCTCGCGGTGCGGTTCCACACCGTCACCTCGTGGCCGGCGGCCAGGTAGGACCGCACCATGGCCTGGCCCATCGGGCCGAGACCGATCAACGTCACATTCACGGGTTTCTCCTTATTTCTTCAGCAGTTCGATGACGCTCGTGAGGTTCTCCGCGCCGTGGCCGTCCGCGGCCCGGCGCAGGAGCAGCTGGTGCAGCGGCGCGAGCAGTTCGGAGCTGACGCCCTGGTCAGCGGCGGCAGCGGGCAGGTTGTCGAACGCGGCGGCCTGCATCCCCAGGTTCGACACGACGCCCTGGGTGTAGTCGCCGCTGTCGATCTCCTTGGCGGCGTGCTCGGCGAAGGCGCCCATGGCGGTCAGCCATCCGCTCAGCAGCGGCGCGAACTCGACCGCCGAGAGGCCTTCGCTGCGGATCAGCGCGTAGGCCTGCAAGATGCCGGTGAACTGGCCATACATCCCCGACAGCAGCGCGAGGTCGTGCAACGCCGCCAGCCCCGGGTCCTCGCCGACGTAGTTGCTGCCGCCGAACGCGTCGAACGCCGCGCGGTGCGTGTCGAAGAGGTCCTTGGGCCCGCTGTAGAACACGAACGCGCCCGGCTGGCCGATCATCGGCGGCACCGCCATGATGCCGCCGTCGAGGAACTTCCCGCCCTGCTCCGAGACCCATTCGGCCAGCTCGCGCGCCTGCCGAGGGGTGCCGTTGGTCAGGTTCACCACCGTCTTGCCCGCCAGCGAAGCCGTGCCGAGCACCTCGCGCACCGACGCGTCGTCCAGCAGGCAGGCGATCACCAGCTCGCTCGCCGCGACCGCTTCGGCGGCCGACTCCGCCGCCACCGCACCCCGTGCCACCAGCGGCTTCGTCTTGTCCGCCGAGCGGTTCCAGACCGTCACCGGCCGTCCCGTCCCCAGCAGCGCGCCGGCCAGCGCACTGCCCATCGCGCCGAGCCCCAGCACGGTCGCCGAGGTCGTGTTCCCGGACATGTCGTCCCTCCAGTTCGTCGATCTGCCGACCACGGTGCCGAGGCGTACGCACGGTTCGCTGGGGGTCCGCGCACGGGTGCGGTTACGGTGGATCTGTGCGATTCGGCATCCTGGGGCCCTTGGCCGTGAGCAGCGACGACGGCGAGCCGGTCCGGGTGCCCGAGGCCAAGGTCCGGACCCTGCTCGCGGTCCTTCTCGTGCACGAGGGCCGTCCGGTGTCGGCGGACCGGCTGGCGGACGACCTGTGGGGCGACCAGCTGCCCGGCAACCCGGTCAACACGCTGCAGACGAAGGTCTCGCAGCTGCGGCGCGCGCTCGAAGCCGCCGAACCGGGGCAGGGCCGTGCGCTCGTGCATCAGGCCCCCGGTTACGTCCTGCGGGTCGAGCCGGAGGCGGTCGACGTCGGACGGTTCCGTGCGCTGACCGCTGCCGCGGACACTGCGGAGGACTCGCGGTCGAAGGTCGCGCTGCTCACCGAAGCGCTGTCGTTGTGGCGGGGCCCGACGCTCGCCGAGTTCGCCGACGAACCTTTCGCGCAGCCGGTGATCCAGCGGCTCGAAGAGGATCGCCTTGTCGCGCAAGAAAACCTCGCCGACGCCCGGCTCGCTCTGGGCGAACATGCCGCGCTCACCGCGGAACTCGCCGACCTCGTCCGCCAGCATCCGTTGCGGGAACGCCTGCGCGCTCTCCAGCTGCGCGCGCTGTATGCGGCGGGGCGGCAGAGCGAAGCGCTGGCCTCCTACGACGAGCTGCGCCGCCGTCTCGCCGATGAGCTAGGCCTGGACCCCGGTCCGGAACTCACCGCGCTGCACCGGTCGATCCTGGCGCAGGACCCGGCGCTGACGGCCGTCGTCCCGCAGCTTCCGGTACCGCTCACCGAACTGGTCGGCCGGACCGCCGCGGTGCGGGCCGTCAGCACGCTCGTCAGCGAATCTCGCCTGGTCACGCTCACCGGACCCGGCGGTGTCGGCAAAACCCGGCTCGCGCTGGAGACCGCGCACCGGCTCGGCGGCGACTTCGCCGCGGGCGCGTGGCTCGTGGAACTCACCGGCATGGACCGGCACGAATGCGCGCTGAGCCAGTGCCCGCCGATCGAGTGGGTCGTCGAGGCGATCGCCGCGACGCTGGGAATCCGGGACGCGGCAGTTCCCTCCCCGGCGGATCCGGTGCAACGGCTGGCCGAGTCGTTGCGGGGCAAGGAAACCCTCGTTGTCCTGGACAACTGCGAGCAGCTGATCGAGCCGGTCGCCGCGCTGACCGCACGACTGCTGGCGGCCGCGCCCGGCCTGCGGATCCTCGCCACCAGCCGGGAGCCGCTCGGGATTACCGGGGAAACACAGTTCCCCGTGCCGCCGCTCGACCACGACAGCGCCGCGCGGCTTTTCACCGCACGGGTCGCCGACACCGGGTGCACTGTGGACAGTGCCGATGCTGCCGCGGTCGCGGAGATTTGCCGGAAACTGGACGGATTGCCGCTGGCACTCGAACTCGCCGCGACCCGCGTGCGCGCGCTGGGCGTCCCGGAGTTGCTGCGCCGTCTGGACGATCGTTTCCGCCTGCTGGACACCACCCGTCGCGGCGTACCTGCGCGGCAGCAGACTTTGCGCGCGATGATCGACTGGAGCTGGGAACTCCTGAGCGAGCCCGAACGCCTTGTGCTGCAACGGTTGTCAGTGCACACCGAGGATTGTGCGTTAGACGCGGCCGAGGCGGTCTGTGCTGGCGACGGCGTTGAAGAAGGCGAGGTGCTGGGTCTGCTGGCGAAGCTCGTCGACCGCTCGCTGGTCGTGCCCGCGAACAACGCGCGGTACCGGCTGCTCGAATCGGTGGCGGTTTACGGCTTGGAGCGGTTGCGCGAGGCCGGTGCGGTCGAAAAGACACGGCGTCGGCACGCGGAGTACTACGTCCAGCTCGCCGGTGTCGCGGACGTCGGTCTCCGCGGCCGAGACCAACGTCGCTGGCTGCAACGACTCGACGCGGACTTGCCGAATCTCCGTGCCGCAGCGGAAAACCTGGCGGGTTGGGGGAGCGCCGACGACGCGTTGCGGCTGGCGAACCGGCTGTCCTGGTACCGATTCCTGCGCGGCCGGATGGCCGAGGCGATGCGCTCCCTGCGCGCCGCGCTCGGCTTGCCCGGCGGCGATCCCGAACTGCGCGCGGAAGCTCAGGCGACGCTCACCGCGCTCGGCATCCTCGCTGGCGACCGGCCGGACTGGCGTCCTGTCGCCGAACAGCCGATGAGCGCCCGTGCCAAGTGGTTCATCGGTTACGCACTGTCCACAGTGGCCGATCTGCCCGGTGCCGAACCGCTGACCCTGGACGCCCTCGCCGCCTTCGAAGCCTCCGATGACCGATGGGGGATCGCCGCCGCTAGCGGCGACCGCGCGAGCCAGGTGTTGTCGAGAGGCGATGTCGCGGCAGCATGGCGTTACGCCGATCGTTGCGCGGATTTGTTCGCCGAGATCGGCGACAAATGGGGTCAGCTGCAGGCGATTTTCGCGCAGGGCGCACTCAGTTCCCTCGCCGGGAATTACACGCGCGCCGAGGAGATCCACATCGAAGGATTACGGATCGCCGAGGAACTGGGCTTGTGGCCGGAAGCGTCGTACCAGCTGTCGTGGCTGGGCCGGGTAGCGTTGCTGCGCAAGGACTACGCCGCCGCCCGCGAACTGCATGACCGGGCTCGCGAGGTCGCCGCGGAGCACGGCTTCACGCCGGGGGAAATGTATGCGCTGACCGGGCTGGCCCTCGGTGCCCGCCGCGAGGGCGATCTCGATCTCGCTGAGCGGCATTTGCGAACGCTGCTCGAGTGGAACAAGCAGGTCGATTTCGAACCGGGGAACACCTTGATTCTCGCGGAACTCGGTTTCGTCGCTGAATTGCGCGGAGACCCGGACAGTGCGTTGCGAAGGCAGCGGGAAGGTTACGAGATCGCCCACCGTGCTGGGGACCCGCGAGCGATCGCGCTGGCGTTGGAAGGGTTGGCGGGCGCACATGCGTTGGCCGGTGCGGCCCGCGACGCCGCACGGTTGCTGGGCGCGGCCGCAGCTTCCCGCGCCGGGGTCGGCGCTCCGCTGCCCGCTGCGGAGCGGGACGACGTGGACCGGATCACCGCCCGCGCGAGCGGCGTCCTCGGTGCGGAGGAATTCGCCGCCGAGTTCCGCGCGGGCGGCGAGCTGGGAGAACCGCTTACGGTCCGTGAAGGACTCCCTGAGGGAATCTAACTCCCGGAAGGAGCCCTTCACGGACCTTCGCTCGAGCTGGGCGGCTCAGAAGACCGGCCGCCGATTCCCGTGCCCGGTGGCCTGCTCGAAAGCGTGCGCGGCGCGCAACAGTCCTAGCTCACCCCGCATCGGCGCGATGATCTGCAGTCCCACCGGCCGTCCGTCGTCGGTGAACCCCGCGGGCACCGACAGCGCCGGGCAGCCGGTCGCCGAGATCGAATACGCCGAGCGCATCCACTCCAGGTAGTCGTGCATCGGTTGCCCGGCAACGGTTTCCGGATACTCCCACTCCACCGGGAACGACGGCACCTGGCTCACCGGCGCGAGCAGCAGGTCGTACTGGGCGAAGAACTCCCGCATCCCGCTGATGAGCTGCAGTTGCCGCGTCTGCGCGTTCGCGATGTCCGCGCCGGATAGCGTTGCGCCGAAAGCGATGTTGTCCTTGAGGGTCTGCTTCATCTTGTCGGGATGTTCTTCGAGCAGGCCGCTGAACCCGGCGTGGAAAAGCCATGCGCGCAGGGTGCGGAACACCTCGTCGGTGGCGGCGAGGTCCGGGCAGGCCGGTTCGACGCGACAGTCGAGATCGGCGAACACCTTCACCGCCGGTTCGAGCACGGCGCTGACCGCCGGGTCGACCGGCAGGCCGCCCAGATCCGGCGACCACGCCACCCGCAGACCCGCGAGGTCGGCGTCGAGTGATCCGGCGAACGGCGCGGCGGGCTGGTCGAGCGAGATCGGGTTGCGCTCGTCGTGCCCGGCGATCACGGACAGCAGCAGCGCGACGTCCGCGACTGTCCGCCCCATCGGCCCCTGCACGCCCAGCGCCTCCCACGGCAGCGTCGCTGGCCAGGTCGGCACGCGTCCCGGTGACGGACGCAGGCCGACGACGTTGCAGAACGACGCCGGATTGCGCAGCGAACCGCCCATGTCGCTGCCCTCGGCGAGCGGCTGCAGGCCCGCGGCCAGCGCCGCCGCCGCGCCGCCACTGCTGCCGCCAGCGGACAGATCCCGCCGATACGGGTTGCGCGTGGCCCCGAAGACCGGGTTCAGCGTGTGCGAACCGGCCCCGAACTCCGGCGCGTTCGTCTTGCCGAGCGTGATCGCGCCGGCGTTGCGGATCCGCTCGACGACGAGCGTGTCGCTGTCCGGCACGTGGTCGGCGAAAATGGGGGAGCCGTAGGTGGTGCGGACCCCGGCGACGTCGTGCGTGTCCTTGTGCGCCACCGGAATCCCGTGCAGCGGACCGACCTCCTCGCCGTGCGCGAGACGTTCGTCGGCGGCCGCGGCCTCGGACAGCGCGCGCTCGGCGGTGAGCGTGACGATGGCGTTGATCTGGGGGTTGACCTGCTCGATCCGGTCGAGATGCGCCTGCAGGACCTCGCGGGCGGACACCTCGCGGGTGCGCAGCCGCCGGGCCAGTTCGCGGGCGGGCAGGTAACAGATCTCCTCGGCGCTCACTGGCTTCCCTTCCTGACCCCGGTGTCCGTTCGCGACGTCAGCTTCGCGCGTGCTGCCGGGGTCGGACAAGAGCTACTCGACAAATGACGGAATCAGCCAGAGTATTGGCTGATGACCGCACGGCTGGACCCCCTCGACCGCCGGATCGCCGGTGCGCTGCAAGTCGACGGCCGCGCGTCCTGGCGGCGGATCGCCGAGGTGCTGGACTCGCCGGAGCGCACGGTGGCCCGCCGCGGGACGCACCTGCTGCGCACCGGCGTCGTGACGGTTGTCGCCGTTTCGCCGCACGGTGTGCCGCTGCTGGTCCGCGGCCGTTGCCGGGCCGGGCTCGGCCGTCCGGCGGGCACCGCGCTCGCGGGACGGCCGGAGACGAGTTTCTGCTACCTCATCACCGGACAGGGCGAACTGGTCGCCGAGGTGTTCTGCGACCGCAATCGGCTGCCGACCTTCATGTTCGACGAGATGGCGGCAATCCCCGGCCTGCTCGATCTGACGGCCGATACCGTCACCCGCTACTACCGCACCATCCACGAATGGCAGCCCGGCCTGCTCAGCCCTTCCGAGACGTCGGCGATCTCCTCGCTGCCGCAGCCGACCCCGCAGCCCCGGCAGCCCGACGGCGTCGACTTCAGCAGCGACGAACGCGCCATCGTGCGCGCGCTGCGCGAGGACGGCCGGCGGACCCACGAGGAGCTCGCCCGCGCCGCCGGGATCTCGGAATCGACCGTCCGCCGCCGGCTGGAAGCGTTGCGGCGGGAGGAAAAGGTCTTCATCCGGGCGGTGGTGGAGCCGGCCGTGCTCGGGCTGCCGGTCGAGGCGCTGCTGTGGATCCGGTGCCGCCCGCACGACGTCGACGACATCGGCCGGGCGTTGCTGGGCTCGCCGTACGTGCGGTACACGGCGGCGATGACGGGCGAGTATCAGCTGCTGGCTGACGTGACCTTGCCCGACATCGCCGCGTTGCACGAGTTCGTCGGCAGCTCCGGATGGTCCCGGCAGGCGGATTCGGTGCATACCGGGGTGGTGCTGAAGGCGTTGAAGCGCAGCAGCGTCCTCGCTCCCGAGCTGCGCTCCTGACGGTTACACCCTCTCCGCCAACCCGTTCAGCACCGACGGCAACGCGCCGCGGTGCAGCACGCCGAGCCGTTGCGTCGCACGGGTAAGCGCGACATACAGCTCGGCCGCGCCGCGCGGGCCGTCCGCCAGAATCCGGTCCGGGTCCACGAGAAGCACGGCGTCGTACTCCAGCCCCTTCGTCTCCGACGCCTGCACCGCGCCCGGCACGTCCGGCGGCCCGATCACGACACTGGTCCCTTCCCGGCCTGCCTCGTCGCGGACGAATTCCTCCACCGCGGCGGGCAATTCGCCGTCGGTGACCTTCCTCGACCACGGCCGGACCCCGCACGCGCGAACCGATTCCGGCGGCTCGACCCCCGGCGCGAACTCCGCCAGCACCGCGCCCGCGACGGCCATGATTTCCGCCGGGGTGCGGTAGTTGACGGTGAGCGACCGGTAGGCCCAGCGGCCCGGGACGTACGGATCCAGCATCGTGCCCCAGTCCGTCGCCCCCGCCGCCGACCGGCGCTGCGCCAGGTCGCCGACCACGGTGAACGACCGGCTCGGACAGCGCCGCATGAGGACCCTCCAGTCCATTTCGGACAGTTCCTGGGCCTCGTCGACGACGACGTGCCGGTAGGTCCAGTCCCGGTCCGCGGCGGCGCGTTCGGCGAGGTCGCGGGTGTCGTACTCGACGAACCGCTCGGCCAGATCAGTGTCGTAGAGCAGGTGCTCCGCCGACAGGCCGATGTCCTCGTCCATCTCCTCGCGGTCGAGCCGCATGATGTCCAGCACACCGGCCGCGTACTCGGCCTCCGCCTCGCGTTCGGCCTTGTCCTCCTTCTGTTTCGCCCGGTCCGGCGCCTTGCCGAGGAGGTCGATCAGCTCGTCCAGGAGCGGGACGTCCGACACCGTCCAGGCGTCTCCCTGCTCGCGCAGCAGCGCCGGGCTGGCACCGGCCGCGTCGAGCCGTGCGGGGGAGGAATACAGCGTGGCCAGCAGGCTTTCCGGGGTGAGGATCGGCCAAAGCCGGTCGATCGCCTTGACGAACGCCTTGTCGGAGAGAAGTTCCTTGACGAGCGTGGAACGGAAGTCCTCCCATTCCTCCTTGTCGTCGCGAGTGAGCCAACCGCGCCCGATGCGAGCCATGGCGCGTTCGGTGAGCACGTACGTGACGATCTCGACGAACACCGCCCGCGCCTCGTTGTGCGGCCGTCCGCTCTGCCTTGCCTCGTCGCGAGCCCACTCGGTCGTTGCCGCGTCAATCCGGACCGTGGTGTCGCGAAGTTCGATCAGGATCGGCTCCGGCGGCAACTCCTGCCGGTCCGCGACCGCCGCGTTGAGGACGTCGAGCATCCGCAGAGACCCCTTGAACTGCGCGATTTCCGGCTCGTCCTCGACGTGCGTTCGCAGCCCCGGAAGCAGCCCGCCCGGAGTGGTGAAGACCACGTCGGACTCGCCGAGCGACGGCAGCACGCGGCCGATGTGGTTCAGGAACGACGGATTCGGCCCGAGAACGAGGACGCCGTGGCGCTCCATCCGCTCGCGCTGCGTGTAGAGCAGATACGCGACGCGGTGGAGCGCCACGACCGTTTTCCCGGTTCCTGGCCCTCCCTCGATGACCAGGACGCCAGGATGGTCGAGCCGGATGATGCGGTCCTGCTCGGCCTGGATCGTCGCGACGATGTCCCGCATCCCCTCGCCGCGGGGCGCGTTGACCGCGGCGAGCAGCGCGGCGTCGGCGTCGTTCTCCTCGTCGCTGCCGGGCCGCCCGAAGACCTCGTCGGTGAAGGACGTGACTTGGCGGCCATGCGTGTGGAACTGCCTCCGCCGCCGCATGTCCTCGGGCGTGGCGGCGGTTGCGGTGTAAAACGCGCTCGACGCCGGAGCGCGCCAGTCGAGAAGAACGGGTTTGTACTCGTCGTCCTGATCGAAAAGCCCGACCCGGCCGATGTAGGAATGGCCGCCTTCGAGCGAGTCGAGCCGCCCGAAACACAACCCGGAGTCGGCGAACGCCAACCGCCGCTTTTCGCGCGTAAGGGCGCGCACCTCGACCTCGCGCTCGCCCGGAGTCCCGTCGTTTCGCTTGAGGGCAGCGGTGTAGCGCCCATCGGCCCGCTCACGCTCGTCGTCGAGCCGCCGGTACAGCCCGGCGACGTAGTCCTGTTCGGACCGCAGTTCTTCTTCGTACCCCTGAGTTGACACGTGCCCCTCGCTGCTGTTATTCTGAACCCAGATTCGGCGCGAACTTCTGCTTTCCTGGTGAAGACGCGTCGATTTTTTATTGTCCACCTTCTGTCAAGTGACGTGGTGGTCTGGTTGCTTTTCCGGCTTTGTCTCACGGCGGGTTGCGGTGGCTGGTCAAGCCGCTTCGGGTGCACCAGCGTTATGAAGCGGCTGAAGGAGCTTTGGGCCGCGACGAGCTAAGCATCCAGTTTCGGCGGCCTGGCCCTGGCGTGGTGCTCGCCTGGCGATGGCGGGTCGGGCCATGGCGGGCGGCTTGGGGCACCGCGGTCGGGCCAGCCAAGTCGGGCGAGGAGGGGCAGGCGAGCCGAGCTGGGCAGGCGAGCCAGGCCGGGCAGGCGAGCCGAGCTGGGCAGGCGAGCCGAGCTGGGCCGGGCGAGGCGGCGGAGGCGAGTCGGGCGGAACGAGCTGGGCCAGGTCGAGCCGGGCGGACTCAGCATTGCCGGGAAGGGCTCGCTGCGGCTCCGACTCGCTTGCGGAGTCGTACGCCAGTCATCGATGGCGTGCGGCCGTGCGATCACCCCGTTTGGCGAGAGGGTCCTCAAGGAACCGCGCGAACGCGCCCTCGGCGGTCGCATCGGGCCCATTGCTGCCGACGCGACTTTCCCGCACACCCCAAGCCCTGAACCTGCCCGCAACAATCGCACGTTCGCTCCCGACAGCCCGAATTTCATGGTCGAGCAGCGATTCTGCGGCATCCCCCGGGGCTTGCGGCAAGCCCCGGGGTGCGCTATATCTTAGAAAGGGCGAGGGAAATCATTTTTCACCAGTGCGCGGAATCCCGCGCGGTTCACGGCTGCTTCGCCGGCACCCAGTTGCGCACCACCGGCCGATAGCCTTCCGGCTTGTCGCCCACCTTCGCGCCGGGGTTGATCAGCCACGACTGGTAGTCCGGCGTGAACATCCGGTACGGCCCGGCCGGCGGCACCTCGCTCGCGCGGTCCAGGGCGTCGCGCAGGTCGGCGGGCAGGGTGAAGTCGAGCGCGTGCATCGTCGCGTCCAGTTGGCCGGCGCTGCTCGCCCCGACGATCGCCGACGCGATGCCCGGCTGCGTCGCCACCCAGTTGATCGCGACCTGCGCCATCGTCACGTTCAGCTCGTCGGCGACAGTCTCGAGCGTCTTCAGCAGTTCCCACTGCTGCGCGCTCCAGGCCTCGGCAGCACCCGTCAACCGTCCTTCGCCGCTGAGGCCAGCCGATGAGCTGCGGTACTTGCCGCTCAGAAACCCGCTTCCGAGCGGGCTCCACGCGGTGATTCCCAGTCCTAGCTCCTGACCCGCCGGGACGTGCTCGGTCTCGATCGTCCGCTCGATCAGCGAGTACGGCAGCTGAAGACTGATCATCGGCGGCAGCGAATGCGCGTCGGCGAGTGTCTGCGCGCGGCTCGCGTACCACGCGGGCACGTCGGACAGCCCGGCGTACCGGATCTTCCCCGCCCGGACTAGATCGTCGAACGTCCGCAGCACCTCCTCGACCGGCGTGATCCGGTCCCACGTGTGCAGCAGGAACAGGTCGAGGTAATCGGTGCCCAGCCGCCGCAGCGACGCCTCTACCGACCGGATCATGTGCTTGCGGCCGTTGCCGCCCGCGTTCGGGTCGCCCGGGTCGACGCTGTTGGTGAACTTCGACGTCAGCACCAGCCGATCCCGCTCGCCCGTCTCGGCGATGAACTTTCCGAGCAGCCGCTCGCTCTCGCCCGCGGTGTAAAAGTCCGCTGTGTCTATGAAATTGCCGCCTTCCTCGACGTACTTGCGGAAGATCGGCCGCGCCTCCTCCTCGGATTTTCCGTAGGCCGCGTGGAACCCGTCGGTGCCGAAATTCATCGTGCCGAGCGCGAGCCTGCTGACCCGCAATCCGGACCGGCCGAGCAGGTAATACTGGTCAAGAGACATCGGGGTCATCGCTCCGTTCCCGAAAACACGCGCGGGCCGTGCCCGCCTGGCTCGGCCAGGGTGCCCTCGGAAAAATGGACCAGCAAGTCCAGAAGCTGGGGGAGTGCCGGGCAGGATGGGGTGACCGGTCGCGCCCGCCGAGTCGCGACCGGCCCAGTTGCAACCCGCCGAGACTGCAACCCAGCAGTGACCTGTCGACCCCGCTCGGTCGAGCCGAGTCACTCGTCGCTCAGTCGCGCCGCGCCAGCCGCACCCCGGCTCAACCCGTCCCACCCGAACCCCCGCCGGGACGTACGCTGCGGTACATGCCGTCGAACATGATCAGCCTCCGCGGTGTGCGCACGCACAACCTCGCCGACGTGGACGTCGACATTCCGAAGCACCAGCTGGTCGCGGTCACCGGCGTTTCCGGGTCCGGCAAGTCGTCGCTGGCGTTCGCGACGCTGGCGGCCGAGTCGCGGCGGCAGCTGTACTCGACGATGCCCGCGTTCGTCCGGACCAAACTGCCGCACGACCCGGCTCCCGAGGCCAGTTCGCTGAGCGGGCTGACCACCGTCGTCGTGGTGGACCAGCGGCCGCTCGGCACGAATTCGCGGTCGACGGTCGGCACCGCGACCGAGGTGTGGACGATGCTGCGGATGTTGTTCTCCCGCCTGGGCGAACCGTCCGCGGGGTACTCGCCCGCCTACTCGTTCAACGATCCGTCCGGGATGTGCCCGGCGTGCGCGGGGCTCGGCACGGTCACCGACATCGACGGCGAGCGGATGATCGACCGCAGCCGTTCGCTCAACGACGGCGCGATGGTCTTCCCCAGTTTCGCGATCGACAGCTGGATCTGGAAGCGCTATGTCTACTCGGGATTCTTCGACAACGATCTGCCGTTGCGAGAGTGGCCTGAGGAGCTGGTGCAATTCCTGCTGCACGGACCGACGCAGAAGCCGCCGAATCCGTTGCCCCGCTTCCCGGCCAGCGCGAAGTACCAGTCGATGGTGCCGCGGATCCGGCGCCTGCTGGTCGAACGCGAGGCCAAGATGGGCCCGGCGGTGCGGGCGGCGCTGGCCGACGTGACCCGGCAGCGGCCGTGCCCGGACTGCGGCGGCAGCAGGCTCGCTCCGGCCGCTCGGGAGAGCCGGGTCAACGGTCTGTCCATTGTGGACCTCGGATACCGCGACGCGGCCGGACTGCTCGAATTCTGCGCCGGAGTCGAGCACGAGTGGGCGCGTCCGCTGGTGGCGGCGCTGCGGCTGCGGCTGGAATCGATGATCACGCTCGGCCTCGGGCATCTGCACTGTTACCGCGCGACGCCGACGTTGTCCGGCGGCGAATCGCAGCGGCTGAAACTGGTGCGGCACTTGGGATCGAGCCTCACCGACCTCACGTACGTGCTCGACGAACCGACGGACGGGCTGCATCCGGCCGACGTCGCGTCCCTCGTCGACGTACTGCGGCGGTTGCGTGATCACGGCAACACAGTGCTGGTGGTGGACCACCACGAAGCGGTGATGGTGGCCGCGGACCACGTGATCGACTTGGGTCCGGGAGCGGGAGAAGCGGGCGGACGCGTGGTGTTTCACGGTCCGCCGGCGGAATTGCGGAAGGCGGACACGACGACCGCGCGGGCGCTGCGCACGGGCGTCCGGCTCAAGGACACGCTGCGGGAACCGACCGGCTGGCTGCCGTTGCGCGGACTGGACCGGCACACCCTGCGCGACATCGACGTAGATGTGCCGACGGGCGTGCTCACGGTGATCACCGGGGTAGCAGGGTCCGGGAAGTCGACACTGGCGGGCGAACTCGCCGAGCGGCACCCGCGGTTCACGGTGGTCGACCAGAGCCAGATCGTCGCGACGTCGCGGTCGACGGTCGGCACCTGGCTCGGGCTGGCCGAGCCGGTGCAGCGCGCGTTCGCCGAGGTCAGTGGAGAGTCGCCCAAGCTGTTCAACCCGCGTTCGCAGGGCGGGTGCCCGGCCTGTCGCGGCACCGGTGTCCGACGGACCGATCTGGCGTTCCTGGAGGACGTCGACACGCCGTGCGAAGAGTGCGACGCGACCGGATTCCGTCGGGAGGCACTGGAAACGCGGCTCGAAGGACGGACTGTGCTGGAGGTCCTGGGCACGCCGGTGTCGGCGCTGGCGCGGTATGTGCCGCACCCGGACGTCGTCCGGCTGGCCGCGCTGCTTGGCGAACTGGGACTCGGGCACCTGGCGAGCGGCCGCACGCTCGACACCCTCTCCGGCGGCGAGCGGCAGCGACTGAAACTCGCCCGCCAGCTCGACTCGACCAGCGACGACCTGCTCGTCGACGAACCCACCGCGGGCCTGCATCCCAGCGACACCACGCGGATGGTGGCGCTGCTGGACCGGCTCGTCGACGAGGGCCGGACGCTCGTCGTGGTCGAGCATTCGCTGCACGTGGTCGCCGCCGCGGACTGGGTGCTCGACCTCGGCCCCGGCGCGGGCGAGAACGGCGGCCAGGTGCTCTACACCGGCACGCCGAAGGGACTCGCCGAGCACGACGGCGCGACGGGACGGTACTTCCGGTCGGCGCTCGGAGGATAGCGGTGGCCCCGCTGGCGCGCGGGGCCGTTCCACGCGCGCTGCCCGGCTTGCTGATTCCGTGAGGGCCACCTTCACGGCAGTTCGGGTCCGTGAGGGGAACCCGCACGGACTCTGAGTCCCTCAAGGTGGCCCTCACGACCCGCCGACGTCCGTGAGGGACCCCTTCACGGACCAACGTTCCCCTCACGACCCGCGCTCTACGAGGCGAGTGGCGCGGGAAGCCGTGCGGCACGGGGAGCGCGCGGGAACCTAATGCGGGAACCGCCGCGCCCCCGCGCCGCCCTGTCCGAGGACGTCGTCCGGATTCGAGTACGGGCAGGATTTCAGCGACAGGCAACCGCAGCCGATGCAGTCGGTGAAGCGGTCGCGCAGCGCGGTCAGCTCCTCGATCCGGGCGGTGAGGCGGTCGTGCCAGCGGCGGGAGATGCGCTCCCAGTCGCGTTTGGTGGGGATGCGCTGGTCCGGCAGTTCGGCGAGCGCGTCCTTGATCTCTTCCAGCGACACCCCGACGCGCTGCGCGGTCCGGATGAACGCGATCATGCGCAGCGTGTCGCGGCGGTACTCGCGCCGGTTGCCGCTCGTGCGCCTGCTCGCGATGAGCCCGCGGCTCTCGTAATAGTGCAGCGTCGGGACGCTCACGCCGGCGCGTTCGGCGATCTGTCCCGGCTTCAGCCAGACGACCTCGCGCGTGATCTGGGGCATGGCAGCTCTTTCCGTGCTTGACATCAAGTCCGCTTGATGAAGTCCACTGTAAGCACCGCCCGGATGGCGGCGGTTGTCCCGGCGAGGTCGCCGCGGTCGAATGGGGGATCAGCGAGGCGGAATGGGGACGCCGCCGAGACCGGATCGAGCAGGCGGGGCGCGCGGACGGGCTGACGATTCGCATGGACACCTCTTGGGCGCTCGATTCCCGGCCCGCGCATCGGGTGCTCAAGCTCGCCGCCGCCCGGGGACTCGCCGAAACTCCTGCGTGGGAAGCGATGTTCGCCGCGCATCTGCGGGACAACCTCGATCTCGCGGAGTGGAATGTGCTGGCGGACTTGAAGACCGGATTGGAGCGCGACGAGGTGCTCGCGCTCGGCGAGAACGAGGACTACGTGACGGAAGTGTTGGCAGATCACGAAGAAGGACAGTCGCGCGGGATCCATTCTGTGCCGACCGTGGTGCATGGCGACCGTCTTCTCGCCGGGGCACGCAGCGTCGCGGAACTGACGGAATTCGTCCGGTCGGCAGCTAAGGCGAAATCGACCGAGCGCCCATCGCGAGGTGGCCGTCGGACACGGTCGCGGCAAGGTGGTGCTGAGGACGAATTAAATCGGTGGACGGGGTCATCAGGCCGCCGTTATGGTTCGCCACGACCGTGACTCGACACCGGGAGGTGAGCCCCATGAACGCTGTTTCGATGTGGGTGCTCCCCGTGTCGTCACGGTCGGGCGACTGACGTAGGGGTTGCCAGGAGCGCCTTGAGCAGAAGGCACTCCGAAAGGTGACCATCATGGACACTGTGCGTTTCACCGCGGGCGAGCCCGCGGTGAGCATCACCCGGGCCGAACCCGGACTGTGGCAGGCGCTGGACGACGGCAGGCTGGCCGGTCGCGGCGAGGCCACCACCCGCCCCGACGGACGGGTTTTCCTGAGCATCGACGCGTGGCATCGCTCCGTCTTCGACCAGCTCGCCCGCGAAATGCTGGCCGCGCTGCCGGACCCCGTCCACACCGTGGTCGACGAGACCGACCACGAACTGCTGAACGGCTGGCAACAGGCCGGTCTGACGATCCGCCAGCGCGAGTGGGAGTACGTCGTGCCCACCGAGCCGAGCCCGGTTGTCCCGCCGCCGGGTATCACGTTCGTGCCCGCCGGATCCGCTGAAGAGGGCCCGTTGCGCGAGCTCGACCGCGTCGTCCGCGCTGAGGTCGAGGCGACCGTCGGCTGGTCGGAAATGCCAGCGGAGGTCCTGCCGCACCCGGCTGGCGACACCGTCGTGGATCCGTCGAAGTACGCCGTCGCTGTCGAAGGCGGCGAATACGTGGGTCTGATCCGCGTGGTTCAGGTGACACGCCTGCCCCGGATCGGGCTCATCGCCGTCCGGGCGGATCGGCAACGCCGGGGCATCGCGCGCGGGTTGTTGCTTCACACACTCGACGTCCTGCACCGAGCGGGGATCAAGACGGCGTCGGCCGAGGTGAACGAGGCGAATGCGGCGGCGACGGCCCTGTTCGAGGGCGTCGGCGCGCGGCGGGCGAACAGTACGGTGGAGCTGATGCGCCATGGCCGGTAAGGGCGGGATCGAAGTCGAGGGAACCGTGGTCGAGTGCCTGCGCGACGCCCGGTTCACCGTCGAACTGGCGAACGGGCACCACGTGCTGGCCCACATCAGCGGCAAGATCAGGAAGAACTTCATCAAGATCGTGCCGTATGACCGGGTTTTGGTGGAGTTGAGCCCGTACGACCTCGACCGGGGCCGGATCCTGTTCCGGTACCGGAACTAGTCCGGTCCGCCCTTGCGGTCCCAGCTGGGACCGCAAGGGCGGTCAGCTCGTTTTCGCGGTGGCGAGCCGGGTCAGCGCGTCGCATTTCCGGCCGAAGTTCGCCACGACGTCGGCGCCGATGATCCGCACCATCACCGCCCGCAGCGGGGTGTCGAGGACGATGCGCTGGGTCAGCTCGGCCCCGCCGGGGACGGCCGCGACGCTCAGCCGGAGGTCCATCCGCCCGAGCGGGACGGGCTGGCAGAGCGTGAACTCGTGTCTGGGCCGCCAACTCGTGAAGGTGAAGTCCTTCGCGATTTTCGCGTGCACACTGCCGCGGAATCCGCCGCTGGGGTAAAGGAATCCGGTCGATCCGGCAGCGACCGGCCCGTGCAGGACGACGCGCGCGACGTCCGGATCCCAGCGCGGCCAGTTCTCGACGTCGGCGAGGACGTCCCAGAGCGCGGCCGGGTCGACGGCGAGGGTCCGGGTGGAGGTTTTGTCCCAGGTCATGCCCCCGAAGATATACGGAACTGGAAGTCTCGTAAACTGTGCGCTATGACGCACAACCGGCGCGGACGGCCGCGGGAGCAGGGGATCGACGAGGCCGTGCGCGCCGCGGTCAACGAACTGCTGGAGGAGGTCGGCTACCAGCGGTGCACGGTCGACGCGATCGCCGCGCGCGCCAGGGTCGGCAAGGCGGCGCTCTACCGGCGCTGGAAGTCGAAAGCGGAACTCGTGTTCGCGGCCGTCGTGCACGACGATGCACTGGCGCCGCCGCCTGACACCGGCACCCTGCGCAGTGACGTGGCAGGCGTTCTCGCCGACATCCAGTCCGCTTTGGATGGACCGCAAGTGCGAAACGCCTTGCCCGGCTTGCTCGCAGACCTCCGCACCGAAGACGCCCCCACCGCCCGGCTCGGCGAACTGTTCCTGATCCGGGAACGTGCCTACCTGGTCGAGGTGCTAGACCGCGCGATCGCCCGTGGCGAACTCGCCCGGCGACCCGAAGTGCCCGCAGTGCACGCGATGCTGCTCGGCTCAGTTTTCGCGTGGCTGCACCTTCTGCGCGAAGCAGTGCCACCAGGCGGCCTCGCCGACGCACTCGCCCCCGGCTTGTACGGTGCCATTGTCGAGCTAGGAAAGTGATTTTCCCCCACGGCCGCAACGGATCCCGCACTCACCGCCGAGGTCGCGGCGACGGCTTGCGACGGGACAGCTCGTCCGCGATTATCGCGCCCAGGCGGCTGTTCGCACTGCGAAGCCCGCGGTATCCCCGGTATGCCATGACGATTACCGCGGCAACGACGACCGCGGCAATCGACAGGACCGGCCCGTGCGAAATCAGGGTGTCCCGGTAGACGCGGGCGAGATACCCCAGCCCGAGCCCGGCGGCGAGAGCGTCGAGAAGCGCGAGCGGAACCCGTCCTGGGATGGGCATGGCGGTCTCCTCTCGGGACCCGACCTCAGCAATCTAGGCGACCAGAGGCTCTCGCGAGGGCTCCCGACCCGATCGGCCTACGCTCCCCGGCCCGCGCGGGCCCTGTGCTAAGTTGACGTGAACTGGGGGGATCGACCTGCGGAAGCGAACCCAGGGGCCGGTAGCTCAGTTGGTTAGAGCAGGGGACTCATAATCCCTTGGCCGTCGGTTCGAGCCCGACCCGGCCCACCATCTTGCCCTCGACACAGCTGCTGAACAGCGAAAACGGGCTCAAAAACGATCTTGAACCGAGGCCTCCCGGAGGCGCTGGAAACGAGCACGGCGCTGGTAACCCAAGGGATTGTTCGAGTAAGCCTGTTTTCATGACCGCCGTTGAGGTGTTCGAGCCTGATGCGCCCGGAAGCTCGTCCCGGACTGGAGAACACATCTGAGGGCGAAGAGCCGCGCCGACTCGACGATCGACGCGTACCTCGCCAGCGTGGCCATGCTGGTCAACTACCTCGACGACGAAGACATCTCCATCCTCGCCCCGGAAATCGGGCGACGGGAGCTGGAGCGGTATTTCGAATGCCTTCGCCAGCGGCCTAATTTCCGCACCGGTGAGTCGTTGTCGCACAGCTACCTGGCGAAGCGTTATCGGCACCTGCAACAATTCTGGCGCTGGCTCGATAATGTAGAAAAGATCGTCGAATTTTCTCCGTTGTGCAAAATGGAGGTGCCTCACGTCTCGGAGGAGCCTCCGGCGGTTCTGCGTGGTTCCGATGAAGGCGCTGCTCGACACTGCAAAGGGGAAGGGGTTTGCCGAACTCCGGGACCGGGTGATTATGTTGGTGCTGAACGACTGCGGAGTCCGGATCGGCGAGCTGGCACCGTTGTGCGTGGCGAACCGGCGGAGCCGACGCGCGGGAGTCTCGATTTCGATTTTGACGTGATACGTGCCTTTCAACCCTGCGGCGGCGGAGGTGCTCAGGCGCTACTTTCGTGCCTGTGCAAGCCATCCTTACGGCAGGCGCACGACTGCGGCTTGGTTCGGTGGTCTTGCCTGTTTGAGGTCAACTGCCGAAGCCATTCCGGATCGCCCATTGCCACGATGGATACCAGCGCGCCGTTGAGTAACGTCATGGAGAGCGTGAATTGTGATGCTCCATTGTAGTGCTCGGCTCCTTCGTCGAAAGTGAGGTCGGGCGCGTCCGGATGGCCGATCAATCCGCTCGTGCGGATCAGGTCAGCCGCCTGGTACCCAACGTGCCGGACAGCCAGGCGACGGCGTCGCGGGCTTGTTCTGGGGTGGTGTGTTCGCGGCTGCTGGCGAGTCATGCCGTCAAGGTCGTCGTGGCCGCCGCGGAATCAAGGTGGTCGTCGGCGACCGCGGACGGTGGGCGGCCGTGTCCCTATCAGCGGTCGGTCGATGCCACCACGCCCGGTGGCACCACCTCCCGGATCATGGAAAGACTGGGTGCGTCAGTCATGCCGGACCTGGCGACCACAGCTCCTCGAACAGGAACCACGAAAAAGGTAACGGGGAGGGGGCTCCAGAGCGGGAACCCTGCGGATCGGGGGAGGAACTGGGCGTTTCCGCCGAAGCGGCGGTGCTTGCCCGCGTACCACAGGTGCACGGTGGCTCCGCGGTCGCGGCCTGTGGGTTTGATCGTGGTCGCGGTGACCCGGTCGCAGCCGATGCGGGCGCTGTCGAGATCACGTGCGCGTCCCCGGCCGCGCGGCGCTCGGCGTGCAGGACAAGCGCGACGAGCAGGGCCAACTCGCGCGCCACGTCAAGCGTGGCACCATGGGCAATCACGTGGGGCCTCCGGATTTCTCGGACTCGATCTTCGAAAAGCCAGTCCTGCTGTGACAACCTCAACGTGGCATGGGAGAAACAGGGAGTCTCCGATGCCGCATGGGAGACATCGGCCCGCGGCAGAGCCGCACTGAACAGCGGCTCTGCGACTTTGCCGGCCCCTGCCTTCAGAACGGAAAGGGAACCTTCACGGACTCGTCCCGTGGGGACCACGCGGCTGCGGCACAGGACGGAAAGGACTCATTTGTCAATTGACACTCAATCCTGGGGTTGATGGACGCGATAATGTGGCGGTCGGCGCCGGCGGGTCGGCGCCGCGGACCTTGGGAGGGGGCCAGTGGCGCGACCGACGCAGGCTCGTGACCGCACGATCGTCGTGGCGGACGTAGCGGGATTCACCTCCCCGGACAGGTACCTTCCCGATCGGCTGGCCGTCCGCCAAGGCATGTACGACGTGCTGAAGACCGCGTTCGCCGAATGCGACGTCGACTTCGATTCCTGCGCGCGGGGGGATCGCGGCGACGGCGCGCTGATCCTGTTGCCGCTTGGCACGGCCAAAAGCCTTGTCGCCGACCGCTTGCCGGATCGGATCACGGTCGCCCTCCGCCGGTACAACCACACCCGGACTCCGCAGGCGCAGATCCGGCTTCGGGTGAGCCTCAACTCCGGTGAGGTGCTGAACGACGGCAACGGCTGGGTCGGCGAGGCCGTCGACACGGCCTTCCGCATTCTGGACGCGCAACGTGCGAAGGACGCGTTCGCGGAATCCGGCCGGATGGTCGCCTTCATCTCTTCGGAGCGCTTCTTCGCCGACGTCATCGAGCGGGATCCCGGCCTCTTGCCCGAGTCGTACACACCGATACCGGTTTCGGTGAAGACTTTCACTGGAACGGCTTATTTACGACTGCTCGGTGAACCCGCGGCGCTGATCTCGAAACCGTCCGCCGTCGTGCCGGAACCCCTGGATGCCCTGTTTCTCGAGGACGTGAACAGTGCGGTTCTGGATGTGATTCCCCGCAAGGATCTCGCGGGCCTCCACCACCATCTGACCCAGATGGATGTCCCCCATTTGGCGGTTATGGTGAGCCGCGCGCTCGGCCCGGCGGTTCCGCTGCCGCGGCTGGAGGGAATCACCGATGCGTGGAGCGCCTTTCACCTGCTCACCGACTTCAACGCCGGCCCGGACGGGATCCCGCCCGCCATAACCTTTCTGCGTCTGCTCGCCGAAAACGCCGACGGGGAGCCGGGCGCCATGATCGCCGACTGGATCGCCGACCAGGCCCGATCGCTGCGCCTCGGGCCCGCCCTCGGCCGCCAGCGGAATAACAGGCCGCCGATTCCGGAATGTCCGCATCTGCATTTGATGATCATGCTTGAACCCGTTTCCGCGGATCCGACGCGCTGCACCCTCGCATTCTGGCGTCAGGATGACCCGGAAGTGTGGCCGCCGGCGCTCGGCGGGGTGTGCGAAATCGGAATAGACGAGGTCGAGTTCAGGGTCGATGACGTCATCCTGGAGACTGAGGGCGTCTGGGCTGCCCAGAGTGTGTCCGCGTCGGTGGAATTCCTGCTGCCGAGGACGTTGATCAATTTGCCCGTGCAGCGGTGGGCCAAGGAACACGAGACCGGCCAGCCCCTGCCCCTGCGCTACGGGTACCGGCTGGGAATACGGTCTCTGGAGAGGATGCGGGCGAGGCATTGGCATCGCGCATGGCATGTCCGCTGGGACTCGATGGTGAAGGATCCGTCCGCCGATCGCCTGCACTATTCCGGCGGCACGGAGTCCGGGGAGCATCCGATCGACGAGATACTCAGCGACGATCACTGGGTCGGGCTCGTATTGGAGAAACCGCCGTCGTCCCAGGCGGAACCGGGCGCCGGACCGGACGGGCTGACGTGTGCCCTCCGCAGTGGGCTTCCGGTGGTGTTGTGGCATCCGGACGCCAAGCCGGAGGATCTGCGCGAGTTGCTCGACTGGGTACTGGCCGCGGAGTCCGGATTCATCGAACTTCCGGACCGCCGGAAATTGGCGAATTCCGGTGCGGCGGTACCGTTCAAGAATTCTCTGGCCCACGATCTGGTGGTAATGTGGGACGATCCGCAACGCGTGATCGTTCTGGACCAGCCGTTGATCCCGAGCCGACGATGAGGGGACGCCGCGGATGAGCGTGAACGATCAGGACGCGACGGTGGACGGCCGGACGCCGCAGTTCGACGCACCCGATTGGTGGATTTACCGGGGCACCGGCAGGCCGATCCACGACATCGATCTCGCCCAGTTGCTGCCCGCGCCGCCGCCGTGGCGTTCCTATCGCGGCGACCCGCCGCCGGAACACGACGTGCCGCCGCCGGACGACGGCGAGGCGGAGCGCCGGCTCGGTACCGCGTTCACTCTTTCCGAGCAGGACGCCGACGCGGGCGAATTGAACATGGTCAATGCCGCCCTGTATCTGCGGCGACCCTTGCTGGTCACCGGAAATCCGGGAACCGGGAAGTCCAGTCTCGCCTACCGGATCGCCAGGGAACTCGGCCTCGGCCGGGTGCTGCGCTGGGCGATCACCAGTCATACCGCGCTGAGTTCCGGGCTGTACGGCTACGACGCGATCGGCCGGGTCCAGGCCGCGGCTACCAGCCAGGCCCAGCTCGGCGGTGAGGCCGAAGAGCCGCCGATCGGCGATTTCGTCCGGATCGGCCCGCTCGGCACCGCGTTCCTGCCCAGCAGGCTGCCGCGGGTGCTGTTGATCGACGAACTGGACAAGTCCGAGGCGGACCTGCCCAACGACCTGTTGTCGATTTTCGAGGACGGCGAGTTCTCGGTCGAGGAATTGGCCAGGGTCCGCAACCGGCATCCCGAAGTCACCGTGCACACCGCCGACCCGCAGCGCACCGCCGTCGTCCGGGACGGCCGGATCGCGTGCCACGCCTTCCCGATCATCGTCATGACCAGCAACGGGGAGCGGGAATTCCCGCCCGCGTTCCTCCGCCGGTGCCTGCAACTGCGGATCGAGAACCCGGATCAGGACCAGCTCGCGGCGATCGTGGCCAGTCACCTGGTCAGCGAGAACGGCGAACACCGGGACAAGCTCATCCGCGACTTCGCCGAACGCAGCAAGGCGGAAGGCGGACTTCCCACCGACAGGCTGCTCGACGCCGTCTATCTGGCCACTTCGGGTGCCTACCAGCCAGATCAGGAAGCGTGGCCGCGGCTGGTGGACGCTCTTTGGCAACGACTGACGGTGCGGTGACATGGGCGTGCCGGGCGGTGCCCCCGCCCCGCGCTCCGTCCCGGCGGCGGAGCGGCGGGCGACCGACTTTCCGCGGAGCGGCAGGCGGTTCGAGTTCGAAGACCTGAACTGGACCGATGTCGCGGACATCGTCTGGCTGGCAGCGGCCATCGCGCCCTCCTCTCCCGCGCGCGAGGATCGCGTCCAGGAGCCGAAACCGGCGGGCGAAGACGTGCGGATTCGCAATGCGCCTTCGGAACGCCGGGAGATCCCCCCGGCACCCGAGCCACGACGGTTTCCGATCGCCGACGTCCCGTCGCCGGGCGAGGACGGGGGCGAGGCGACCGGGATCGGCGTCGTGCGCGGTGAACTGCCCGAACCCGCGGTCGACGGCACCGGGCCCGGCGGCGCCGCGCTCCTGGAATCGCTGGAGTACTTCCGGGCGCTGAGAACGTTGAAACGAGAGAAGCCCTCGCGGCGACACAACAATGTGGTCCTGGACGAAGAGGCGACCGCCGTCCGGGTCGCGGAGACCGGCCGGTGGTGGCCGGTCACCCGATCGAGAAAAGAGCGCTGGCTGGACCTGACGCTTGTCCTCGACAACGGGCCGTCGATGGCGCTGTGGCGCCCTCGTGTGTCCGCTTTCGTCGAATTGCTCCGGCAGGCGGGTGCTTTCCGCACCGTTCAGGTCCGCCTGCTGGAAACAGCCAAGGACAACGGCCGGCAAGATCTCGTGGTCCGTGGCGGCACGGCCGGCGCGCCCGCCCGCGACCCGGACGAGATCCTGGACGCGTCGGGACGGCGCGCGGTGCTGCTGCTGACCGACGGGGTCGGGGACACCTGGCAGAAGAAGGACGCGCTGTACCCGATTCTGGCGCGCTGGGGCGCGGCGATGCCGGTGAGCATCGTGCATCTGCTCCCGCGATGGCTGTGGGGACGCTGCGGGATGAACCCCCGCGAGGCCCGGCTGCGGGTCCCGAACGCGTTGGCCCCCAACGGCCGGTGGGCTTTCGACCTCGCCGACTCCTGGCTCGAGCCCGGTCCGCCGGCGCCCGCCGGCGTCGTGCCGGTACCGGTGCTCGAACTGCGCCCGCGCGCGCTGGCGTGGTGGGCCGGACTGATGACCGGCGAAAACAGCGCCGCCGTCGAAGGCACGATCGTGCTTGCCGCGGAACGGACTTCCCGGCCTGATTCCCCCGACCCGCCGGTAGCTTTGTCACCCGCCGAAAGAGTGCACCAATTTCGCAGTGTCGCGTCGCCGCCGGCGCTACGCTTGGCCCAGGTGCTCGCGGCGGTACCGGTCCGGCTCGACGTGGCGAAGCTGGTGGGACAACGGTTCGTGCCGGAAGCCGGACTGGAGCACCTCCTCGAACTTTTGCTTTCGGGGATCATGTACGCTCCCGGACCTAGGGGAGGGAAGTCCACTTGGGACACCGGTGGGGTCTTCGCTTTTCCCGAGGCAGTCCGGGAATTGCTGCTCAGCGGCGCGCGACGGTCGGAAACGGCCAGTGTCGTCCGAGTGGCCGCCACCCATTTCGGCGGCCGGATTCCGCTGCTCGGTCACCTCCGAGACGCCCTCGCCGACCCGAACAACACGCCGGATCCCGTGCTCACCCAAGAGTCCTCGTCCGACGTCGAACTGGAAAGCGTCGTCATGCGCGCGCTGTCCGGGCCGTATCTGTCCCGCGCGGACCGGTTGCGGAATGTGGTTCAAGGCCGAAATTTCGTCCTGTCCGGATCTGAATCAATCAAGACACCCATCAAGAGTGAGAGCCCAAAGATGCCTGAGACGGCCGAACGTCCACCTGCCTCGACACCTGCGCCGCAGGGACGCTCGCCTTACCTCAGCGAATCCGAAGTGAACGAGCCGACGACCAGGATCGTTCATCCCGCCACCTCGGGTGCCTCGCGCGCCTTCCCGGCGCGCCGGCCGGACGATCCGCCCTTGGTCTTCGGGAACGTCCCGCCGCGCAACCCCAACTTCACCGGCCGCGACGAGCTGCTCGACCAGCTCACCAAGCGGTTGAGCAGCGGCACCACCGCGGTGCTCCCGTCGGCGTTGCACGGTCTCGGCGGTATCGGCAAGACGCAGATGGCCACCGAATACATCTATCGGCATCTCCAGGACTACGACCTGGTGTGGTGGATCGACGCCGCGCACACCACGCAGATCCGCGCGGGCCTCACCGAACTCGCCGGGATCCTTGGTCTCCAAGGCGCGTCCGAGGCGAACATCGCGGTCCCCGCGGTGATCGAGGCGCTCCGCACCGGACGGCCGTTCCGCCGCTGGCTCCTGATCTTCGACGCCGCGGAGAGCCCGGAGACCGTGCTGCCGTTCTTCCCGCGCAACGGACCCGGCGAAATCCTGATCACCTCCCGGAACTCCGATTGGGCCGGTATCGCGCGCCCGCTCGAACTCGCGGTCTTCAAACGCGAGGAGAGCATCGAACTGCTCGGCCGCCGCGGACCGGAGATCGACCCGGACGACGCCGACGAACTCGCGGAGAAACTCGGCGATCTGCCGCTGGCCGTCGAGCAGGCCGCGGCCTGGCGCGCGGTGACCGGGATGCCGGTGCAGGAGTATCTGCGCCTGTTCGACGAATCGGTCGAGGAAATCCTCGACACCGCGTCGGCGCCGGATTACGAGGTCTCCGTCGCCGCGGCGTGGAACGTCTCGTTCGAGGAGCTGAAGACCCGCAACCCGGCGGCACATCAGATCCTGCACATCTGTGCTTTCTTTTCCCCGGAACCGATTTCGCGCGATCTGCTGACCGGGGTCAGCCGGGTGTCCATCTCCCCGGAGCTCGACTCCGCTCTTCGCGAGCCGATCAAGCTGGCTCGCGCCATCCGTGACATCAACCGGTACGGTCTCGCGAAGATCGACCACGGCAGCAACACCCTCCAGTTGCACCGTCTGGTCCAGCTGGTGCTGCGCAACCGGGTCATGGCTCCCCAGGTGCACGCGCGGATGCAGCACGGCGCGCATCAGCTGCTGGCCGCGCTCGACCCGAACGACCCCGAGTCCAGCAGGCACTGGCCGCGCTACCGCGAACTCCTGCCGCACGCGTACGCGGCGAACGTGCTGGATTGCGACGACGACTGGCCGCGTCAGCTCTACATCAACCTGATGCGCTACCTGTTCGAATACGGCGACCACGAAGAAGCCGCCCGGCTCGGTCTCCAGGCGCGGAGCCGCTTCACCGAAATCCTCGGCCCGACCCATCCGCAGACGCTCGAAGTCTCCTCGCGGCTGGGGCTCTACCTGTGGGCGATCGGCCGCTACGGCGAGGCCGCCGAACTCAACCAGCGCACTCTCGCGCTGCGCCTGCAGGTATCCGGTGAGGAGAACGAGGAAACGTTCGCCCTGCAGCGGAACATCACGATCGACCTTCGTGCGCGGGGGGATCTCGCCGCGGCGAACAAACTGAGCGAAGAGATCTACCACAAGGCCGAGCGCATGTTCGGCGAGGACGATCCGGAGACGCTGAACGCGGCGTTCCAGCACGGGATCAGCCTCCGGCTTTCCGGTGCCTACCAGGCGGCCCTGGAACTCGATCAGGAAACGTACCGGCGGCGTACCGAGGTCCTCGGCCGTGATCACGTCCGCACCTTCAGCGCGAACAGCGCGATGATCGTGGACCTGCGCGAGTCGGGCGAATACGGCCAGGCCCGGGTCCAGCAGGAACGGCTCACCGAGAACTTCCAAGCGCGCTACGGCGAGGACCAGCCGGACTCCGTCACCAACTCCTTCCTGCTGTCGGTGGCTCGCCGGAAGGACGGTGACCACCCCGGCGCGCTGTACCTGTCGACGGACGCGCTCCGCCGGTTCCGGCTCGTCTACGGGGACGATCACGCCACCACGATGGCCTGCGCCCTCGCCCACTCGATCGATCTCCGGCACTCGGGCGACCTGGCGGCGGCGAAGAAACTCGGCGAGGAGACCTTCGACCGGTACCGCAACGGGCTCGGCGAGCACCACCCGCACGCCCTGGCCGCCAGCGCCGACCTCGCGGTGACGTTGCGGCTCCAGGGCGACGTCGCGGCCGCACGCGCCCTCGACGAACGCGCCCTCGAATACTTCCGCGCCAGCATCGGCCCGGATCACCCGTATGCGGTAGTCGTCACGATCAACCTGGCCAGCGGGCTGTCCGCGTCGGGAGAACTCGACAAGGCGATCGAGCTCGGCAAGGACGCGGCCGAACGCAGCCGCCAGGTGCTGGGGGCGGAGCATCCGACCACGCTGGCCGCGAGCTTCAACCTGGGCTTGGATTTCGCCGCCGCGGGGCACGCGGAGGAGGCAGCTCCCTTCCAAGACCCGATTCTGGGCAAGTACCGCCGGGTCCTCGGCGAGGCCCACCCCGGGACCCAGGCGGCGGTGCGCGGTGCTCGTGCCGACTGCGACATCGACCCCATGCTGATGTGACGGTCAGCCCGAAACGAGCTGGCCGATCCACGCGGCGATCCGCTCCACCGGCGGTGGCGGCGGAGCCAGCGTGCGCAACTGACGGTGCACCGCGCGGACGAGTTCCGGGCAGTGCAGCAAGGCGCGGGCGGCCGGGTCCGGACCTCGCGCGGAAAGCGCGAGGCCGAGCCCGACCAACGAGGCCGGACGGTCGGGATCCGCGGCGAGTTCTGTGCGATAGCCCGCTATCGCCTCGGTGAATTCGCCTCGGGCGTAAGCGAAATCGGCGGTGGTGGCACCGGGGACGGCGGGCCGTCCGGCCGGGTCGAGCAGTGGTGCGGCGTCGCCGACAGCGAGCCGGATCAGATCGGTCCGCGCAGGGGACCAGGAGCCGTCCGGCACCGGCGTCGGCGGCAGATCGGTGGTGTGCGGGGCGGGCGGTCGTGAACGGCCGCTCAGCCACGCTTCCGCCACCGCGGTGACCAGCGTCGGGCTCGGGCGGAGATGACGGACGCGCCAGCCGGCGAGATGGTCCAGGCCGGCGGCGTCGGCTAGTTCGCGCGCCTCCGCCGGGACAGCCTCGTCCTGCCAGGGGCCGAGGCGTTCCGCGATACCGTCGAGAAAACGACGTCCGGCCGCGGTCAGCGTCGAGTCCGTCCGCAGAACCTGCAGGGTCCGCCAGGTTTGGCCGCGCCAATAGGCATATTCGAATGCCGAGCGCCGTGGTGTCAGACCGGCGTTGGCGAGTGCCCGCCAGAAGGCCGTCGCGCCGAAGAAGGCGTAGACCCCTTGCACCGCACCGCTCAACGGCCGCGGATCGTCTCGCCAGGCGACGTAGATCCGTTCCCTCGGATCCGGCTCGTACAATTCGACGAGGTGCAGCAGGCCGCCGAGCACGATGTGCTGGAATTCGTGGATCAGGGTGTCGGCGAGCGCCGCGCCGTCGGAGGGAAGGGCGACCACCGCACTGCCGAACGCCTCGCCGGTCGACGCGCTCGGATTCCGGAAGAGCACGTGCGGTTTGGGGACCAGCGCCGCCAGCCCCACCGGCATGATCCGGGCCAGCCCGGGCAGATGGGCGTCGATCAGACGGCAGGCCTCGTCGATCAGCCGCTGCCAGTCCGCGATGTCCTTGCCGGGCAGGCGATCCGGCGGGATCGGCTCGTAGAGTCCGCGATACGGGTCGAGGTCGTCGAGCCACAGCGAAAACCGGTGCGCGCCGACCTGGCTCCGCACCCGGCGGATTCCCCACCAGCCCGGGGCGTCGGAATCGGGCGCGTCCGGGATGCGGACCGTCGTTTCGGCGTTCGATACGGAGTACCGGCCGGCCGCTCCTCGCACGACTGCCGAAGAGAACGTGCCGATGCCCGGGAATCTGGCCATGCCGAGCGACGGGAGCATCGCGTTACCGAGCCACACCGGGATGGCGGTCTCGAAATCCAGCCCCGCCCGGATCGCCGCGGCCGCCGCGATCGCGTGCGCCTGGCCCAGGTGCATCCACAACGGACCGACGCCGTCGATTCCGTTGCGCAGCAAGCGAGTCGTGTAGCCCGCCCAGCTCCCGGTGTACGGATTGGTGAGCATCCGGTTGACCGCACGCGGTTCCCTCGCTTCCGCGCGGCCGAGGAGCTCCCAGGCGGAATCCAGCGGCGGCAAGGGCCCCGAGTGGTCCGGGGTCTTCGTGGCCTCGGTCAGCAGGGCGTGGATCAGGAGCTTTCGTCTGCTCCGCTCGGCCCGGCGCAGGCGGCGGGCCATCTCCTCGTCGCCGTCAAGGCGCGCGAGTGCGTCGAAATCCCGCCAGGGCAAGCGGTGGAACGCGGGGCCGGTCTCGGCTGGCGGTGACATCAGTCGATCCGCTCGCCACCCCCGGCGTTCTGGCTCCGATAACGTGCGTGCACCTGCCTGGCGCGTTCGACGACATGGTGCGCCGAACGGCGGAAGGCTTCACTGTCCAGTTCCCGTAACGCGGTGAAAGAGACCGCGTCGAGATCGATCAACGCTGATTCGATGTCCGGTTCCGTACTAGCCGAGAAAGAACTCATCGTGCCGATTCCCTCCACCCCGTGGAACGGTTGCGAGAGTTGGACCTTGACAAGGATAGCCGAGATCTCGTGACCGATCAGTCCTCTTCCGGCGGGGCGGCCAGTTCACGGAGCGCGCGGGGCCCGGTGATGGTGACGCTGGGGGCCGTGCGCGCCGCCCTAAGGCACCGAGTTCGTCTGCGGGAGACGCGCGCGAATCCGGCCAGTTCCGCCTGGTCGAAGAGGAGTTCGACCTGGTTCTCGACGGTCCAGTCGAGGTCGTGCTGGAGTGCCGGCTCCTGGAGTGCCGTGGCGAGCCGTTGCGGGAGATCCGGCCCGCCGGACTCGAGCCGCAGGCGGTCGGACTGCGGCAACCGGATCGCCGCGGCACGGGAAGATCTCCTCGACGAGGCGGCGTTGATCACCCGCTACGCCGACGTCAAGAACGTGCTGTCGCGCCAGCGGTGCACCCGGCCGACTTCGGCGGACGAGGCGGCTCGGGCAGCGGATACCGAGAGCGGCGGGGTGTTCAACAGCGAGATGGCGACGGTGATCCCGCAGCACGGTACTGCGCATCTGAATTGGCGGCGGATGGTCGGGAAGCGGTTCACCGCGAAGCGGATGAACCCGCTGCGGCCGGGTATCGCAGTCCGGTTGGCGGCCGCGTCGAGCCCGACCCGGCCCGCTCTGCCTCCCTTTGCATAGGCTATGAACTGCGGAAACGGTCGCGATCTCGGATCGTTCGAGTACGGCTGTCGTGATGCCCGCCGTTGGCCTCAGCGGGCTCGACTCGGGCTGGAGAACGCGCCTAAGGGTCAAGAGCCCCGCCGACTCCAGGATCGCCGCCTGACTCGACAGCGTGGCCGTGCCGGGCGCTCGGACCTGGAGCGGTATTTCGAATATTTCCGGAGAACGCCGCGAGGCGCGCGGATGCGCACGGCGGCGACTGAAGATCGTGCAACTGGTTGACCTCTACCAATGTCGAGGTTTGAGAATCGCGATCATGACACTATGGATCTGCGACCGATGCGGCATCGAGCAGCCCGGTTCCCCCGAGCCCCCGCATTGTGTGATGGACCGCGGCGAGGTCGGCATCGAGGAGCGCGGCGACCTGGGCCCGCATTCCGGGAGTTGGCGCACTCACGAACAGCTTGCCGCCGAAGCGCACACGGTGCGGCAGCGGGACCATGGCCGCGGGGTGCACAGCTTGCGGCGGGAACCGATGGTGGGCATCGGGCAGTGGTCGTTCGTCGTGCGGACCGCGCGGGGGAACGTGCTGTGGGATCCGCCGACCTCCATCGAGCCGGATACGCTCGCCGCGGTCCGGGCGCTCGGCGAGGTCGTCGCGGTGGCGACCAGTCACCCGCACATGTTCGCCGCCCAGGTCAGCTGGAGTCACGCGTTCGGGCGGATTCCGGTGCTGGTCAACGCCGCGGGCCGGGAATGGCTGGGCCGCACCGACCCGGTGCTCGAGTTCTGGACCGAGCACGCCGAGCCGGTGCCCGGGGTCGAGCTGATCCAGGTCGGCGGCCACATGCTGGGCAGCGCGGCGCTGCGCACCCCGGACGGCACGCTCCTGTCCGGCGACACGATCAGCGGCGGCCTGGCGCCGAACTGGGTGTCGTTCCAGCGCAATTTCCCGAAGCACATTCCGCTGTCCGCCGCGGTGGTCCGGCGGATCGTGGACCGGCTCGACGGCTGGTCCTACGACCGGTTGTACACGCTCGGCGGCGACACCGTCGACGCGGACGCCAAAGCCGTCGTGCAGCGCTCCGCCGAGGCGCACATCCGTTGGGTCAGCGGAGAATTTGACCATCTGACCTGAGCGGCTTCCTCCGGCTCGCCCGGAGGAATGGGCTTGCCGGAGAGTGGCGCGTGGCCGCCGGCTGCGCGTCACTCCAGGTTGCTCCTGCTTCGGCTGTCACTGCCTCACGCGCCTGGGAGATCTTGCCGCCGCCCGGGCTTCCCAGGGTGCAGAACCGTGACTTTCGCCGGAGTTCGCACTCTCGGCCACCGCTGGACCCCGCGTCACGGCCGTCTCCTGGTGCCAGCAGCCCAGGCCGACTAGCCGATAGCCTGAGCGGCTCGCGGCACGGATGTCTGGGAGGATTGCGAATGAACAGCTGGCGCGGGGTGCTGCCTGCCCGACCGGATCGACGCCGCCTGCGACCGCATCGGACTGTCCCGGCGCAGCATCTGCGAGCTCGACACCATCCATGACCTCCTGGACGTCGCAGGCGAGGGAATCAGCATCGCGCTCGTCCCGCCGAAACAGCGCGGCGGCCATCCCGGAGTTCGCACTCTGGCCACGGACCCGCGCATCGAGCACGCGGCCACCCGTCCGCCGACTCCGGCCGCGTTCCTCGCCGATGACTGCGGCAGAACTGTCTGCTTTGGACTATTGCGAGAGGGAAATGGTTCGCGTGGCAGGTACTTTCGTCACCGGCTCTGCCGACACCGGGTCGCCCGCCAGCTTTCGCGTAGGGCTTAACGAAGCGTCGGAGAGGAACCCTATTGATTACTCCTGAAGAGCAAAGTGGAATTGTCGGACCGGTCGGCGGCCTGGTCCGGGTCGACTCCAGGGGGATAGGATCTGACGGCAAAACTGAGGCACGCTATGAACCCGCAGTCGCCGGCCGAGCGGAGCGTCAAACATCGCACGTGATGGGCGGATTTCTCTTTGATGTCTGCGAACTCCAGTATTTCAGCGGTCTGCGCACGGTCTGCGTGGTCGATGGTCAGGGACTGATAGACGGACTTGAGTTTCATCCCGACCACCCCGAAGAAGGAGGCTTCGATCAGGTCCCCGGCTTCGACGTCGACGGTGCGCAACCGGAGTTCCGAATGGCTGACGGTATAGCGCCACGGGCGAAAAGTCCGGTCGAACGCGAGGGGAAGCGCCGCGCCCGGGCGAGTATCTCGGTCAGGGAATGAAGGGGTTGGCAACGGGGGCTCCTCCTCGGTAGAAGATCACGTTCGGCCACGAACCGGGGTTGTCGCGGATGTAGCTTAGCTCCCACGCTGTGGCATGACCGTCGAAGATGGGATCCAATCCGTCGCCGATCCGTGCCGCGGCAACCGGATCGTCGATTCCGTCCAGGTTGAAATGGATCTTGTCGAGGCGCTCGACCAGCGCGAGGAACACGCGGCCGCCGAGGACTTCTGTGCAGGCTTGAAGGTAGTCGCACTCCGGGGTGTGTTCCGGAATCGGCATGGGAGAAAAGCCTTCCGGTGAGGTCAGGTACCCGGGCATTCGACCGCGCGGATCCTTCGCTCCGGTAGCGCGGTGATCAGCAACGGGTATCCGAGTGCGCACAGTCCGTGGGGCGCGCGGGTGAATTGCCGCGCGAAGGCCCATTTCGGACAGTGGCTCAGTCGCGTCGGTGTCGCACACCGTCCACAGTGGCCACTCCAGCCGTACGAATCTGGTCTACGCTGAAAGGACCCTGGAAACGGGTTCCTGACGGGGGTGCGGATGGCCGAGCTGCTCGACGAGTTCGCGAAACGCTATGTCGATCCGCTGATGAAAGAAGCGGGCTTCAAGCGGCTCCGGACCCGGCGATGGTGGCTGCCCTCGCCGGAGGGGAACGCGGCCTTCGTGCAGTTCCGCGCCTATCCGATGGATCCGAGGATCGCGTTCCATGTGGAAGCTTCCGGGATTCCGCGAGTGTTGCGGGAGTACTACGAAGGCGGCTCGGCGGTGAAACCTCCGAAGTTCGATGGGGGATTTGTCCGGACGAGGCAGGCGGCGCCGCCCGATCGCGGCCCGGCTTCGCATCTCGGCGGCCATGTCTGGGATTTTCTTCCGGACACAATGGACGAGTACGGTCCTCAGGCGCAGGACTATCTTCGCGCGGTGGCGATCCCGCAGTGGAAGAGTTTCCTGGATCCGGCGGGACTGCTCATGGCGGCTCACGGCGGACCGAGTCGCGACTTCGCTGTCGTGGGCGGTTACGGGCTGGAGTTCAGCCAGGTGATCCTCCGGGTGGACGACGGGAATCCTGAGGTGCTGGAGGCGATGATCGAGGGTCTTCTCCTGAAACGCGCCGATCCGAAGCTGCTGGAGTGGCTGCGTCAACGCGTGCGCGACCGGGCCGAAGGTCGTCGCTGAGCGGCCGGTTCACGGTGTGTCCCGGCTGAGCTTGGCGGTCAGCGCCGGCTCGGGTTCGCGGTGGGGTCGGCGGGAGGTATCGCGTCGAGGGGGACTAGGCGGGTTCCGGTCCAGTGGTAGCGGACCGTCGCCGTGTTGGCGGTGGGGCAGCACTGCGGGTCTTCGGTGTTGTAGAGCTCGTAGGAGAGGGCGATGGTGGTGTCGGTGGACCACGCCTCTTGGATGCCGGCGCTGTCGGCCGAGGTGTCGGTGCCGAGGTACTTGCCGTCGTGGAAGAAGAAGGCCCGGTTCGCGTAGCCGTCGGCCGACTCGGCGATGGTGGCGAGGATGACCTGCAAGCCGTCGGCGGATACCCAGGAGGTGCCTGGATACGGGCGGTATCCCTTCGCCTGGACGACCGCTTCGGCGTCGGCGAGGGTGGTGCGCGGGCCAGCCGTCGGCTCTGGATCCTCGGTCGAGGTGGCGGTCGGGACGCTGGACTGCGTGGACACCGGCGGGAGAACGGGTTCCGGCGACGACGGGATGGTCGGCGTCGGCTCCGGCGTAGTTGTCGTGCTGTCCGCGGTGGTGCGGGTCGCTCTGTCGGTGCCGACGGCGGCGGTCAATCCCAGCACGGCGACCACAATGGCGACCGCGCATGCGATGCTGGAGAAGACGGCGCGGCCGGAGGCGCGCGGCGGTCGGGTGGCGGGCTGTGGCACCACCGCGCCGATGAGCATGAAGAGCGCACCAGCGACGGCGACCCAGGGGCCCAGTCCGATGCGCAGGAGGCCGCCGGCGTCGGCGAGACCGCTCAGCAGACTGACGAGGAGCAAGCCGCCCAGGACTCCGGCGACGCCGAACAGGACGAAGCCGGTCGCTCGGGCAGCGACGCCCTCCCGCAGCACGACAGCCGCGACGATCGCGGCGGCCCCGCAGACCGCCAGCGCCACGGGAAGAAAGACGAGCGGCACGGTCCGGCTGTTCGCCAGGCGAGCGACGTCGAACAGGCTCGCGTTCCCCAGCAGCACCACTTGAAACCACGGCAGCACCGGCGACACCCCGACCAGCACGCCGCCCGCGGCCAGCCCGGTCGCGGCGGCGAACCGTCGAAGGCTCTCGCCCGGCGCGGCCGCGGGGATCAGCCGGCTGCCGCATCGCCAGCACTGAACTGTGCCCGCTTGGACGGGTTGTGCGCAGTACGGGCACGGGAACGCGGCGGGCGGAGCGCTCGGCCACGGTGCGGGGCCGCCGGAAAAGGGATCGGTCATCGCGTGAACTCCTCGTCTGTACCAAGACAGACGGAGGGGTGCCGGATCGCGTTACTGAGCACTGAAATACTCGTGCCGGTTGATCGTTCTCAGCAATGTGGCACGCCCGGGCGCGGGTCTGGGCGCACCGTCCGCACGAGGTCGTCCCGCCGCGGCCTGGGCCCGGTTCTCCGGCCGGACCCAGACCGTGTCTCGCTCAGGCGCAGATCACCTTGTCGATCAACGAGTAGAAGGCCCCGTCCCCAGGGCCGCGCCCGAGCGTCAGCGAAGCTTCCACCCGGCGCTTCCCGTCCGCGCTGGTGAACGCGATCGTCCCGTACCCGGGAATCCCGCCGGTGTGCCCGAAAACCGGAATCCCGCACGGAGTGGTCCGGGTCTGCACTCCGAGCCCGTATTCCTCTGTCGCGGAACGCGGGGTGGTCATCTGCGCCAGCAGCGCAGGCGGCACCAGCCGTCCCGCCGCGAGCGCGTGGGTGAATTTGTCCAGGTCCGCGGTGGTGGAGATCATCTCGCCGGAGGCGCCGGCGACGCTCGGGTTCAGTTCGGTGACGTCGACCAGCTTCCCGTTCATCTCCTGGTATCCGTGCGCGTGCCGGCCCGGAATCCGGGTGCGGTCGCCGGGGATCACCGTTTCGCGCATGCCGAGCGGGCGCAGGATCCGCTTGGCCGCCTCGTCGCCCCAAGCGTGCCCGGTGGTCCGTTCGATGAGCATGCCGAGCACGACGTAGTTGGTGTTCGAGTACGAGAACCTGCTGCCCGGCGGGAAATCGAGCGGCCGCGCGGCCGCGATGGCCACCAGGGACTCCGGCGAATGGTGCTGGTAGCGGATCTTCTCCAGATCGGCGTCTTCCAGCGAGATCGTCCGGAGGTAGTTGTAGAGGCCGCTGGTGTGCTGCAGGAGCATCCGCACGGTGATCTCGCTGCCACGCGGCAGCAATCCCGGCAGGTACCGCTCGACCGGGGCGTCCAGCCCGAGCCGGCGCTCGGCGACGAGTTGCAGGACCACGGTGGCCACGAACGATTTGGTCGTGCTGCCGATCCGGAATCGTCCGGTGGGCGAGACCGGCTTGCGGGTGTCCAATTCGGACACTCCTGCGGTGACGGTACGAGAGTGTCCGTCCCGGACGGCGCGGATCTGCACGCCGGTGGCACCGGCGGCGACCGTTTCCCGCGCGACCGTCCGAATGGGGTCAGCCGCGGCCGGCGTCGTCGGCGCGAGCAGGGCTGCGGTCAGGACAAAGGGCACAGTGTTGAGCATGGGTTTCCTCGTTCAGTGTTGGCACTCAGCTGCAAAAGACCTTGTCGAGCACGGCGCGAGTCCAGTCGAAGTCCGGGCCCCGCCCCAGCGTCACCGAGGCCTCGACGCGCTGTTTCCCGTCCGGGCTGGTGAACGCGACGGTCTGGAACCCGGGAATCCCGCCGGTGTGCCCGAACACCCGGTTGCCGCACGCGGTGACCGGGGTGCGCACTCCGAGCCCGTATTCCTCGGTCGCGGAACGCGGCGTGGTCATCTGCGTCAGCAGGTCCGGTGGCACCAGTCGCCCCGCCGCCAGTGCCCGGACGAACTCGTCCAGGTCCGCGGTGGTGGAAATGATCTCGCCGGCCGCCCAGGCCATGCTCGGGTTCAGTTCGGTGACGTCGACCAGTTCCCCGTTCATCTCCTGGTACCCGTGCGCGTGCGGACCCGCGATCCCGGTCCGGTCCCCGGGAACCGACGTGTGCCGCAGTCCCAGCGGCCACAGGATGCGCTGCGCCGCTTCGGTTCCCCAAGCGTGCCCGGTGGTCCGCTCGATGAGCATGCCGAGCACGATGAAATTGGTGTTGGAATAGGAATGCCTGCTGCCCGGCGGGAAGTCCAGCGGCTTGGCGGTCGAGACCGCGACCATCGACTCCGGCGAATGATGCCGGTACCGGATCTTCTCCAGCTCAGGCCCGAACAGCGGGAGGGACTCGGTGTAGTCGTAGAGCCCGCTGGTGTGCTGCAGGAGCATCCGCACGGTGATCTCTTTGCCGTGCGGGAGCAGTCCGGGCACGTACTGGTCGACGGGGGTGTCGAGCAGGATGCGGTGTTCGGCGACGAGCTGAAGTACCACAGTGGACGTGAACATCTTGGTCGCGCTGCCGATCCGGAACCGTCCGTTGGGAGACAACGGCTTTCTGGAGTCCAGTTCGGACACTCCGGCGGTGACAGTGCGAGAACGTCCGTTGTGGACAGTCCGGATCTGCACACCGCTCGCGCCGGACGAGACGATGTCCTTCGCGAGTGCGCGAACCGGGTCCGGGGCAGCGGCAGCCGGCACCGCGGGCGCTAGCAGCGACGCGGCGAGCACCAACGGCACAGTGTTCAACACCGGCGTCAGTCCTTGCGGCGCGCGACGAAGCGCACGATCAGGATCAGCAGGCACGCCACGGCGATCCCGCCCGCGGTCATCCGGAACATGGTGTCCAGCCCGGTGAAAGCGCCGATCGAGTTCGTGGCGGCACCGGCGACGAAGAACAGGAAGAGCAGGGTGGTGACGGTCGGACCGCCGGCCTTGCGGCTGCGGGAAGCTTCCATTTCCATGCTGATGACACTAGGAACCGCCGGTGGCCGCCAACATGCCCTAAACCCCCAACTTGACGGTGGTGTCTGCGCTACCTTTGCCGTTCAGCCAGGTCGGCACCCGCCCGGTGGTGCTGTTCGCTCCGCCGGAGGGCGAGGCCGTTGATAGCCGGGGCCTCAGCTCTGCGCTGGCGGGAGGGAGGCAGTCAGGCGGGTCGGCACCTCCAGCCGCTTGGAGAAGTTTCGCGGACAACGAAGCAACGGACGCCGCTATATATCGTCTTAGGATATATGTGGACCATGGCTGAGCGAGACGGAGTAGTCCCGAGCGCACTGCCCGAACGCCGGACGCGGTTGCGGGCAAGCACCTTCTCCGGCGTGCCGGACGGCTGGTCCGGCTCAGCGGAAGCGCGCGCATGATCGACACGGAGGCTCAGTACCGCGCGGTGGTGCGCGTGCTCCCGGCCTGGTATCGCGCCGACCGCGGCGACGAGATGGTCGGCACCCTGCTCGATCTGCACGGCGAGCGGGACCGTGCGGCGCTGTGGAGCGAACTGTGGGCGTTGCTGGCGCTGGGGGTGCGGACGCGGCTGGCGGGCAGGGCGGCGCCCGCGCGCACGGTCGCCCTCGGCGATTTGGTGCGGCAGGTCGTGCTCCTCGGCCTGGTCTGGGGCGTGCTCAGATCCGCGGGCAAAGCCAGCGAGACGCTCTGGGTGCTCTTCTCCTTCTCCGGCCCCTACCCCGGGAACTTCCGCTCGGTGCTGACGTCCGATCTGCTCACGGAGCTGATCCGGCTGGCCGTCTCGCTGATCCCGCTCGTGCTGCTGGTGGACGGGTGGCGCCGCGCGGCACGGATCGCCGCCGGGGCGATCCTGGCCGCGGGCGCGATCTGGTTCCTGGCCAAGCATTCCTCCGGCCTCGGTCCCGAATCGGTCCTGTACTTCGCTCCGCAGTGGCTTCCGCTGGTGCTGTTGCCGGCGGCCTTCCACGTCGACGCCCCGCTGCCGCCGTCGCGGCCGTGGTGGTGGGTCATCGGTGGGAGCCTGGTCTTCGCTCCCGCGCTCGCGCTCAGGTTCGGGCTTCCGGGCGATCCGGACCAGATCACCGGTTTGTCCCCGCTTGTCTGGCTTTGCGTGCTCGCCGGAGCCGGATACCTGGTGTTTCGGCACCGCATCGGGCCACGCCCGGGATGGACGCTGGCGCTGGCTCTGTGCATTGCCCTCGCGGTGGTCCAGAACGTGGTGCTGAAGAACGGGATCATTCCGTTCGGCGCGATGGTGATCGCACAGGTCTGCTGTGCCGGGGTGATCGTCGCGGCGTTGGCTGTCGCCGGGATCCGCGACTATCGCCGGGTCGTCGCGGATCGTTGATCCTCTCCGGGAACCGATTCTGGATCCTTTCGTCCACTGTGGAACGGACTTCCGGGCAGTTGCCGCGAGGCGGGCGTGTCGCGGAGCGATCTCCGCAGCCGGCGGTGACACTCTCCGCGGGACGCGGGAGCCGCTCCGCGGACCGGACAGAGGAAAGGTGCGACACGGATGAGTGCCAGCGACGCAGCCGACGAAACCGGCGCGGGAGGGCCCCGGCCGCCGGTTTCCGCGCCGGGCCGGGGCAAGGGCGGTGCGTCCGGGGAGCGGCTGGTGCTGTTCACCGACGCGGTGACCGCGATTTCCATCACCTTGCTGATCCTGCCGCTGGTCGACCTCGTCCCGGAGGTCGCCTCCGCCCACGAGCACGCCAGCGAGGTGATCACCGGCCACTTCGACCAGATCTGGAGTTTCCTGCTGAGTTTCGCGGTCATCGCGAACATCTGGCGGGAGCACCACCGGACGTTCTCCTCGGTCGCGAGGGTCACCCGCCCCTTCACGATGTGGAATATGGGGTGGCTGCTGTCGGTCGTCGTCCTTCCCCTCCCGACGGAGATGATCGGCGCCTTCGGCCGCGACCGGTTCGTGGCGGTGTTCTACTACGCGACGCTCCTGGCGAGCATGGTGTGCCGGTTCGCGATGCTGCGGATCCTGAAAACCGCACCGGAGCTGATGGACGAGGACGATCAGGATCCGGGAGCGCTCCGGGAGCTCTACACGGAGAGCTACCTCAACGTCCTCGCTCTGGTCCTGGCGTTGGCCCTCGCCCTCGTCGTGCCCGCGTTGCAGTACTACAGCCTGCTGCTGCTCGTCCTGCCTGGCAGGCGAGCGCTCCTGCGGAGCCGGCGCGCCCGCTGACCGCCGCTTGGCCGGAGCAGTCGCCGGACCTCCCGCAGTCAATCGCGTCAGGACCGATCGGCCGTGCCGTCCATGACGATCCCGCGGCCGGTGACGTCGAACGCGGTGGTGTAGGGAAGATTCGGGCTGGCCCGGGTTTTCAGCACGGTCAGCGCCCGGTCGATGCGCGCCCCGGAACGCTGGTACTGCAGCAGGATCACGTTGTCGGACAGATGGGAGATCCCGGTGCCGGACAGGCCCGCCTGCCCGTACAGGTCCGGGATCTCCAGGGTGAGCAGCGTCGTGATGCCCACTTGGGCGCAGCGGCCCAGCAGGGAGTGCAGGAACTCGTTGAATCGCTGGTCGTCGTCGCACGCCGCGGCGAGGTCGGTGAGGCTGTCGATGACCAGCCTGCGGGTCCGGCTCGCGGTCAGCGAGTCCAGCAGGTCGTAGAACCACTGGTCGATGTAGATGTCGTTGGGGGATTCGCAGCGCAGCGTGACCGTGTCGGACCCCGGTTCCCAGCCCAGGCTGCGGATGGCCCGGTTGAGCTGGAGCGAGCTTTCCTGCAGCGTCGTGAAAGTGCTGTGCTGGCCCAGGTCCGCGCCGTCGAACGCGAAATGCAGGCCGATGACGGTCTTCCCGGAGCCGGGCGGCCCGGCCACGATGGTGCTCGAACCGGGCCAGAATCCGCCGCCCAGCATGGCGTCGAGGCCGGGGATGCCCGAACTGACCCGTGCGGTGGCGGCCGGGTCGACGGAGCCGTTGCCGTCGCCGGGGTCGCTGAGCCGGGGAAAAGCGTCCAGCCCGTCCTCGGAAATGCGGTAGGTGTGCCAGCCGGGCAGGAAGGTGCTGCCGCGGAGCTTGAGCACCTGCAGGGCACGATTGGTGCGCTGTCCGGTGGCCTGGGTGGACAGCGCGATGGTGGCGTCCGCGATGGTGAACTCGGCCGAGGACGCCAGTTCGGCGCTGTCGTATTCGGCCAGCCACAGGGTGCTGGTCGCCAGCGCGCTGAGCCGTCCGGCCAGTTCGTAGAGGAAGCGCGTGTAGGCGGCCTGGTCCGGGGCGGCGTAGCGCAGGGCCTTGATGCTGTCGACGACCAGGATCCCGCACCGGGTGCGGGTCGCGACCTCGGTGAGCCGGGCGAGCCCGGCGTCGAGCCCGTCAGCGGTCACCGCGTCGCCGAGGTCCTCGAACAGCACCGCGGTGCCGATCAGGTCCGGCGCGCAGAACGCGAGGCCGTCGAGGAACTGGGTGATCTTCGTGAGGGGTTCGGTGAGGGTGCTGAAGTACACCACGGGACGGGCGGGGTCGGCGTTGGCGAACGCGTACTGCTGGGCCAGCACCGTCTTGCCGGACCCGGGGGCTCCCGCGAGCAGGGTGATCGACGGGTCGATCAGCCCGCCGCCCAGTATCGCGTCCAGCCGTTCGCAGCCGCTGGCGAGTCTCTGTTTCATCACGCGGCCTGCCGGGCCGCGGGGTGCAGATCGCGGACCATGTCCAGGACCTGCGACGGGTGGACCGGTTTGGGCAGCACCCGGGCGGTGGCGGGCGGAGCCTGCTGTACCGCCACCGGCGAGATCACGATCACCTGCGTGCCCGGTCCTTCGGAGAGAGCGCGGATCAGGTCGCCCGCGCCCGAGGCCGTCTGGTCGATGATCGCCACGGGAGGAGGAACCGCGGTCTGTGCCGCTGCCGCGGAAACGACCGCGGTGACGTCGAATCCGGCCGCGCGCAACGTGTCCGACAAACAGCTGACCGCGAAGCGGTCCGGGTCCACGACCAGGATCCGGGTGTCGTGCCCGGGACCGGCGATCTCGTCCGCGCCGCCTTCCGCCACGCGCTCGGCGCTGTGCACGAGCGGCTGGGCCAGGTCCCGGGCGTGCGCGCGCAGCATCGCCTCCGCCGAGGGCAGATCCACGCCGCGGTGGGCGGCGAGCATCCCGACGGCCTGCCAGACCGCGATCTGGTCCTGCTGCGCGGTGTGGCGGGTCAGCCGGAGGACGGCGGACGGCAGGGTTTCGGCGACGGCGTCGGCCAGCAGGCCCGCCGCGGCGATCCCGGCGCAGCCTCGCACGAAGGCGATTTCGCCCGCGGACAGCGCTTGGTGCTCGCGACTGGTCAGCACGACCGTGCCGACGAGTTCGCCGAACGCCTCCATCGGGACCGTGTGCACGGCGGCGATGCCGTGCGCGGCGGCGATCCGCGCCAGCCCCGGCCACCGGCCGGCCTGACCGGCGAGATCGGCGTAAACGACAGCTTCCCGGGCGCCTTCCCCGGCCGTCCCGCACAGGTCCTCGTCGGCCCGGAAAGCGAGCAGGTCGTCGAATAGCGGCCAGTCGGTCCCGGCGAGCGGGACGCCGCGGCCCTGGTCGTCGGGCAGCAGCACGATCGCCTCGTCCACGCCGGGCAATCGCGCGCAGATGCCGGTGAGCAGGTAGGCCGCGTCCAGCCCGGCGCGCCGGCCCGTCACCGTCCGGGCCGCCTCCAGCAGGATCGGGACCCACTCCTCGCTCAGCTTGTTCACTCCGTCCGCCTCCCGCTTTCGCCGTCCTGGTCGGGGCCTTCGTCCGCGTCGTCCTTGCCGCGGTCGCCGTCGCGCTGCCACGACGGGTGATCAGGGGGCAGCCGCAGCACGCCCGCGGTGACGTCGTCGGCCACCTCGGACAACCGCCTGCCGCTGACGTACGCGAAGGCCCGCAACCGCAGCAACGCCTCCGTGACCGGGCAGCCCAGCTGCGCCGCGACTGTTCCGGTGGCGGAGTGCACGGTGCGCCAGCGGCGGTAAAGCCCCTCGTCGACCATCGCCTCCGCCTCGCCCGACGCCGCGAGGGCCACCTGGGCGAGCATGTGGCCGGTCGTGACCTGGACCAGCGTGAGCGCCAGGTCGAGTTCGGCGTCGGACAGGGACCGCCCGGCCTCCCGGTAGAACTCCAGCACCCCCAGCGACGCCGCCCCGGTGGCCAGCGGGAACGCGAACGCCGCGCGCAGCCCCTCCTCGACCGCGGCGGGCGCGAACATCGGCCACTGCCGGAACCGCCGCGGCTCGTCCAGGTCCGCGGACAGCACCGCGAACCTGCGCCGCAGCGCCGTCAGCCCGGGGCCCTCTCCCACCGTGATCTGGAGTTCGAGCACCCGTTCGGCGCGCTGGTCGGTGGCGTAGGCGGGTTCGCCGAGGCCGAGCCGGTCGCCCAGCCGCACCCCGACCCCGTCGGCGCCCAGCAGGTCCCGGCACACCTGGGCCACATGCCGCAGCGCCACCGGGGAACCCTCGGCCAGCGCGCGGACCCGGATCGCCTCGTAGATCTTGGCCAGCTCCTGCTCGATCACCACAATCGGCGCCTCATCCCTCCGGAGGACTGCACGAACCGCGACGCTAGAACCGGCCGTCCATCTCGGCCAGAGCAACAATGCCCTTGCCGGGGAGGCTTCCGGCCCCGGCCGCTGCGTCAGCCGGCGTGGCGGACAGTTCTTCGCGGACCGGGGCACCGCGTTCGCCCGGGTCCGCGCGTCGAGCGGCATCGGTTGATCGCGGATGTCCGCTGTTCCCAGGGGCGGTGTGCCAGTGGGCGGGCACCGAGCGGGTCAGTTCGGTTCTGGTGAGACTCGCGACGCCGCCGTTCGCCTGGTTGCGGATCACGAGGGGGATCGGCAGCCTTTGCTTCGCCGGAGCGGGCGGGGCGGCGGATGAGCGGTGAACGGGAGGCAGACAGCAGTGAAGGAGCGGGGCGAAATGCGTGTGGTCGTGGTCGGCGGCGGGATCGTGGGGGCGGCAGCCGGGTATGAGCTGGTCCGGGCGGGAGTGGACACGGTGCTGGTCGACGGGGCGGCCGGCGGACGGGCGACGTCGGCGGGGGCGGGGATCATCTGTCCGTGGGCGTCCGCCGTGGACGATCCGGACTGGTACCGGATGGCGGCCGGCGGGGCGGAGTACTACGAGGGATTGCGGGCGGCGCTGGCTGAGGACGGGGAGACCGATCTCGGTTATCGGCGGGTCGGGTCGTTGAGCCTGGTCTCCGAAAGCGAAGCGGCGCAGGCGTTCCAGCGGGTCGCGGATCGGGCGAGGGAAGCGCCGTTGGCCGGGGACGTCGAGGTGATTGACGCTCGGCAGGCTCAGGAAATGTTCCCGCCGCTCGGGCACGACGGTCCGGCGATCCACATCCCGGGCGCGGCCCGGCTGGACGGGCGGCTGGTCCGCGACGCGATGCGGCGGGCTGCGGTGCGGCGCGGGGCCCGGATTGCGGAGGGTACGGCGTCGATCGTCGCGGACGGGGCGGTTCGCGGGGTGCTGGTCGGCGAGGAGTTCATCGGTGCGGACGCGGTGATCGCGGCGGCGGGGGCGTGGTCGCCTGCGTTGCTGGGGCCGCTCGGGGTCGAGGTTCGGGTCGAGCCGCAGCGGGGGCAGATCGTGCATCTTCGGTTGCCGGGGGCGGAAACCTCGCGGTGGCCGGTGGTGTTGCCGCAGTCGCGGCACTATCTTCTCGCGTTCGACGATTCGCGGATCGTGGTGGGGGCGACGCGGGAGGAGGGGGCTGGTTTCGATTACCGGGTGACGGCGGCCGGGTTGGCGGAGGTGCTGGCCGAAGCGCTGTCGGTGGCGCCTGGGCTGGCGGACGCGACGTATGCGGAGACGCGGGTCGGCTTCCGGCCCGCGGGCCCCGACATCCGGCCGCTGCTGGGTGCGGTTCCGCACGTGAAGGGGCTGGTGGTGGCCAACGGACTGGGCGCGTCAGGGTTGACGATGGGGCCGTACGCGGGTTCGATCGCGGCTCGGGTGGCGCGCGACGTGGACCCGGGGATCGATCTCAAGGCTTACGACCCGTTGCGGTGACGGCGCGCGCCGACCGGGCGGTCCGGTCGGCGCGTGAACCGAGTGTCCATAAAGGACTCAGCGGGGTTCAGGCCAGCGTCTTGTGCAGGGCGTCGAGGCCGTCGCGGTAGATGCCGGTGAACAGGTCGACGGCTTGCTCGTCGGTGACGCCGTCGGGGGTGAAGCTGCCGGACCACTGCACCTCGGCCGCGTTTTCCTGGCCGGGGATGGCATGGACGCGCAGCGTCGAGAGATAGCCGGTGACCGGGAACGGCGCTTCGAGGATGGCGTAGCTGTAGTGGCGTTCGGCGTCGCTGAATGCCACCAGACGTTCGACGATGGTCTCGCCTTCCGGGTTGGTGAGCCGGCGGGTGCGGCCGCCGTCGAGGGCGGTGCTCTCCGGGATGTACGGGAGCCAGTCGGGCAGCGAGGCGAATCCGCCGATGAGGTCCCAGACCTGCTGGGGCGACGCGGGGACGGTGCGGCTGACTGAGGTGGATGCCATGGTGGTGCTCCGGTTTCAGGCGTTGTCGGGCAGCGGGGCGGAGGGGTGGACGAGACCGGCGGCGCGCAGGTCGTGCCAGAACTCGACGGGGACGTTCTCGGCCAGCGCGGCGGTGTCCTCGGCGATCCGGCTGGGCCGGGTGGCCCCGGGGATCGCGGCGGCGGACACCGGGTGCGCGAGCGAGAACTGCAGCGCGGCGGCCTTGATACTGATGCCGTGCCGCGCGACGAGTGTCTTGAGCCGTTCGACGCGCTCGAGGATCTCCGGCGGGGCCTGCTGGTACTCGAAGTGGGTGCCGCCGGCGAGGACGCCGGAGCTGTACGGGCCGCCGATCACCATGCCGACGTTGTGCTCCTGCGCCATCGGCAGCAGCCGCTGGAGGGCGTGCTCGTGGTCGAGCAGCGTGTAGCGCCCGGCGAGCAGGAAACCGTCCGGCCGGGGCTCGTCGAGGTCGAGGGTCAGTTCGATCGGCTCGGTCTTGTTGACGCCGAGACCCCACGCCTTGATGACGCCCTCGTCGCGCAGCCGCGACAGCACGCGGAAGGCTCCGGTGCGGGCCTCTTCGAACTTCCGCAGCCAGCGGTCGCCGTGGAAGTCCTGGGCGATGTCGTGCACCCAGACGATGTCGAGGCGGTCGGTGCCGAGCCGTTTCAGACTGTCCTCAATGGAGCGTTCGGTCGCGTCGGCGGTCCACTCGTGGAGGAGCTTGTTGGGGTTGCCGTGCTCGAACAGGCCGCCCTTCTCGCCGAGTTCGTCCGCGTCCTCGTGCTGGGGCTGGTGCTCGTGCTCGTCGAGAACGACGCGTCCCACCTTGGTCGACAGGACGTAGGAATCGCGCGGCTTGCCCGCCAGCATCTGGCCGAGCCGCGACTCCGCCAGCCCGGCCCCGTAGAACGGCGCGGTGTCGAAGTAGCGGATGCCCTGCTCCCAGGCTGCCTCGACGGTCGCGAGGGCCTCGTCGTCGGGAATGGCGCGGAACATGTTCCCGAGCGGAGCGGTCCCGAACCCGAGCCGTCCGGGGAGAATGTGGGTGAGCGACATGGGTTTTTCTTCTCTCTCGCGTACTGCTTGACCTGTTCGCGGCTGGGTTGTCCCAGCCGGTTACATGCGCCGACAATAGTTGCACGCGCTGGGTATAGCAAAGGGAAGTGCGCCGGGTCACCGGTACGGGCGGGTCCATCGCCCGGTCAGGGGAGGTCTTCGGGTGTGGCGGTGCGCAAGGCCAGGTGGTCGATGAACTCGGGGACGCCGACGCACAGCACTGTCGCGCCGTCGTGCCAGGGCAGTTCGAGTACGGAGAGGCCAAGGGCGTCGAGGCGTTGCCCGGTGGTTGGGGCGCCGTCGCAGGACACCGTCGCGGGGAGTCTGGCGGCGTCGTCGGCGGCGCGCTGGATGTGCTGATAGCGCTCGAGGCGAGCAGTTGGGTGCTCCTGAGCGAAGGTGCGTCGGCCGGGCTCGGTGACGAGCTCGTTGCGGCTGAGGAAATTGCTCAGCAGGTCGGCGGTGGTGTTGACCGGCAAGCCGCGGGGATTCAGGCCCTCGTGGGAGCGAACGGTCTTCACGGTCAACTGGCAGCGGTGGTCGCTCTCGTAGACCAGCTCCAGCGCGGTTACCAGGGTGTCGACACCTTGAAGGCTCCAACCGGCGGCAGTGCTTCCGTTCGCCGCCGCGAGGGGACAGGGGAAACGGGCGAGGTAGTCGGCGAGGGCGGGGCTCCGCGGCGCCGGGGCCCCGCTTTCGTCAGCGTCCATGCGGCGCTCGCAATCGCAGATCCGGGCCCGGGGGTTCCGGTGCGCTCAGTAGAGGGTAGTGGCTGGCGCGCGGTGGCCGGAATAGCCGAAGCCGTCGTCGGCGAGGAGGACGGCTGCCGAAAACGTCGCGGAAAGGGCTGGCGGAAATGGTCGGGCGGTCCGAATGCGCGATCCGCTGCTGGGAGGCCGGGCAACGCCGGAATCCGCACACCGGGCAGCGCTAGTCCACAGAGGACTTGGATGGTCAGCGCGCGGCGGACAACACCAGCTCGCGGTAGTTGCGCAAAGCCTGCCGCCAGGAATCCAGTTCCAGCTGCTCGTTCGCCGCGTGCATCTGCCGGGGATCTCCCGGGCCCCAGATCACGATCGGCGCACCGGCCACGGACCCGGCCAACGCCGAGGCGTCGGTGAAATACGTCGCGGCGGGCGCGGTGGCCTGATCGGCGAGCGCGGCCGGCAAACTCGGGGTCCGAACCGCGGGCAGGTCAAGATCCACCTCGGCGCTGATCGCCGGATCGAGCGAGGAAGCCCAGGCGATCACCGGCGCGCCACCGTCCACAGTGCGCACGTCCAGCGTCAGAACAGCCGATGCGGGAACGATATTCGTCGCGGTGCCGCCCTCGAACGTGCCGACGTTGACGGTTTCCTCGCCCAGATAGTCCTCAGTGGACAACGGGAGCGAATCGAGCGCGCCGAGAGCCCGGTCGGCGAGCAGCTGGATCGCGTTGCGGCCGAGCCGGGGCGTGGACCCGTGGGCGGCCTTGCCCGCCGCGGCGAGCCGCAGCCACGTGGCTCCTCGATGTCCGAGCGAGACGCGGTTCTGCGTCGCCTCCGGGACCACGACGATGCGCGGCGTCAGCTCCAGCGCCGCCGAGGCCTCCGCCGCGCCTCGGCAGCCGATCTCTTCGTCGCTGGTGATGAGGACTTGTGCGCCGGCACCGGCTTCCGCGGCGTTGCGCAACGCGGCCAAGGCGGCGACCAGGCCGCCCTTCATGTCGACGCTGCCGCGGCCGTGCAGGAACTCCTCGTCGACGTCCGCGGAGAACGGGGCGCGCTCCCACAAATCACGGGAGCCGACCGGGACGGTGTCGATGTGGCACACGAACAACGCGCCGTTGGCGGAACCGGTGCCGAGCAGTACCCACGGTCGGCCAGCGGTGGAGCGTTGCAGCACCCGTACGCCCGCCGTCGAAGTGGCGTAGGAAACGGCCAGTTCCTGCGCGGCGGCCTGCGCGGCGCTGTCGCCGGAAGTGGTGTCCTGGCGCACCAGGTCGCGCAACAGCGCGAGGGCTTCGTCGGTCATGCGGAGTACTCCCGGGTCGATTCGCGGACGACGAGCTGCATGGAGAGCACGTGGTCCGCGGGGCTGTCGCCGGCCGCGAGCCGGGTGATCTCGTCGACCGCCTTGCGGGCCATCTGCTCGGTCGGCTGCGCGACGGTGGTCAGCCTCGGCGACGTCCATTCGCCGAGCGTGATTCCGTCGCAGCCGATCACCGACAGGTCGCCCGGCACCGCGACTCCCGCGCGGCGGGCGGCTTCGAGCAGCCCGACGGCTGCGATGTCGCTGGCGGTGAACACGGCTGTCGGCGACGCTTCGGCCCGTGCCATGTGGGCGAAGAAGTTCATGCCGAAAGCCGAGCTGAAGGCGCCGCGCACGATCATCGATTCGTCGACCTCGACCCCGTGCGCCTTCATGGCCGCGCGGTATCCGGCCTCGCGCTGGTCCGCCGTCCGCAGTCCGGCCGGTCCGCCGACGTGGGCGATGAGCCGGTGGCCCTGGGAGATCAGGTGGGTGGTCGCCTGGTACGCGCCGCCGAAGCTGTTCGCGGTGACGTGCGCGATCCGCGGGCCGGCGGCCTCGACGTACTCGTCGAGGAAGACCACCGGGAAATCGCCCGCCAGCCGGCTCGCGAAGGCCTCGTTGGTGTTGTTCATCCCCAGGTAGATCAGCCCGCCGACGTCCGGCACGCGCATCAGGCGTTCGACGCTGGCGCGCTCCCGCGACGGCGACGAGCCGGTGAGGGCGGTGAACACGTCGATGCCGTCCGCCGCCGCGGCGTCGGCCACCGCGTCCGCCAGCGTGGAGAAATACGGGTTGTCCAGCGACGGGACGACCAGGCCGAGGCTGAGCCCGGTCACCTGTTTCGGCACGGGCGGATGCCCTTCGGCGGACAGCGCGGCGTCGATGCGCCGGGCCGTCTCGGAGGCGACATTGAGCTCCCCCCGGACGTACCTCGACACCGTCGACACGGCCACCCCGGCCTCTCGGGCCACCTTCGCCAGCGACATCCGGCTCCTCCCCGTTCGAGCGTTGACGGCGACTGCAACCGCATCCTATATTGGCGTTGTTGCGCTACGTTGCGCAACACGCGCTAAGCACTTTCGCCCCGAAGGAGTCGTCGATGGTCAAGGTCCTGCTAGCCGGGGAGTCGTGGGTCAGTGCGACGATCGACCACAAGGGATACGACCCGTTCGCGCACACGCAGGTGGAGATCGGGTGCGAGCGGCTGCTGGCGGCGCTGGCGGCGGAAGGGGTCGAGGTGACTCACCTGCGTTCGCACGACGTGGCCGAGAAGTTCCCGCAGACGCTGGCGGAACTCGAGGCCTACGACGTCGTCCTGCTCTCCGACGTCGGCTCCAACACCCTGCTGCTGCACCCGGACACGTTCACCCGCGGCCGTCCCGCGCCCAACCGGCTCAAGCTGCTGCGCGAGTGGGTCCAGGGCGGCGGCGGTTTGATGATGGCCGGCGGCTACCTGAGCTTCCAGGGCTTCGAGGGCAAGGCCAACTACCACCGGACGCCGATCGAGGAGATCCTCCCGGTCGACATCGACCCGTATGACGACCGGGTCGAAACCCCGGAGGGCGTCCGCGCCCAGGTCGTGCGGTCCGGCCACCCCGTGGTCGCGGGTCTCGACCAGGAGTGGCCGATCCTGCTCGGCTACCAGCACACCACGCTGAAGCCGGACGCCGAACTGCTCGCCACCGTCGAGGGCGACGTCATGCTGGCCGCCCGCCAGGTCGGCCAGGGCCGCACCCTCGCCTTCACCTCGGACATCTCCCCGCACTGGGCTCCCGAGGAGTTCATGAGCTGGGACGGCTACGGCAAGCTCTTCGCACAGGCGCTGACCTGGCTTGCCGGACGCGAAATCTGAGCCGCGCGCACTCAGGATCAAGGAGGATTCGATGAGTACGTCACCCACCCGCCGCGCGACCTCGGCCGTCGTATTGACGATCGCGACCGTCTTCGCCGGAATGCTCGGCCCGTTGCAGTCGCTGGTCAACGGACACCTCGGCACCGCGCTCGGCGACGGGCACGCCGCCGCGCTGGTGTCCTTCGGCACCGGCCTGGTGCTGATGCTGATCATCGTGCTGGCGCGCGCCCGCACGCGCACCGCGTTCTTCCGGCTGCCGGGTCAGCTGGTGCGCGGCGAGATCCCGCGGTGGAACTTCTTCGCGGGACTGTGCGGCGCGGTGATCGTGCTGTCCGAAGGCGTCACGGTGGGCTTCCTCGGGGTGGCGATCTTCCAGACCTCGCTGATCTCCGGCATGGTCATCTCCGGCGTGGTGTGCGACCGGCTCGGCATCGGCGTCCCGTTCAAGCAGGCGATGAGCGCGCCGCGCGTCGCCGGGGCGATCCTGGCCATCTGCGCCACGGTGCTGGTCGTTTCCCCGAACTGGTCGGCCCCGCACATGATCGCGCTGGCGATCATGCCGTTCGTCGGCGGTCTGCTCGCCGGCTGGCAGCCCGCCGGCAACTCGGAGATCGGCCTGCTGTCCGGTTCGATGTTCATCTCCATCACCTGGAACTTCCTCATCGGCTTCGTGGCGCTCGGCCTCGTGTACGTGGTGCGGATGGCGACCGCGGGCGCGCACTTCGCCTTGCCCGGCACGTGGTGGATGTACTTCGGCGGACCGCTTGGCCTCCTGTCGATCGCGCTGATGGCTTTGCTGGTGCGCGGTTTGGGGCTCCTGCTGCTGGGCCTGGCCTCCACCGCCGGTCAGCTGATCGGGTCGCTGCTGCTCGAAATCGTCGCTCCCGCAGCGGGTTCCAGCCTGCATCTGGTCACCGTGCTCGGCGCCGGCGTGGCACTGGCTGCCGCGGCGATCGCGATGATTCCGTCGCGGCACACGGCCGAACCGGCGGTCCTTGCCCAGCCGGCCGAGGTGCATCGTGGCTGAGGTGCGCGGCGTCCTCGGTGCGATCGACGCGGCGGACCTCGGGCTGGTGCTGCCGCACGAGCACCTCTTCAACGATCTGTCGTCCGCGGTCGCCGAACCCTCGTACGCCTCCACTCGGCGGCTCGTCGCGGCGGAAGTGGGTCCGAGCTGGCAGTTTTTGCTTCGCCAGGATCCGTACTGCTGCGCCGACAACGTGGCGGTGAAGGATCACGCGAGCGTCGTGCGCGAGGTGGCCGCCTTCGCCGCGGCGGGCGGCGGCACGGTCGTCGACGCCACCGGCAGCGCGGCGATCGGCCGGGATCCGCGAGCCCTGGCGGCAGTGGCCGAGGCGACCGGGGTCAACGTCGTCATGGGCACCGGTGCGTACCTGGAGAAGTTCGAGGGCGAGCGCATCACCGCGGTGACCGTCGAAGCGCAGACCTCGCGCATCCTCGCGGACCTGGACGAGGGCGTCGGCGAAACGGGAATCCGGGCCGGCGTCATCGGCGAGGTCGGCGTCTCTCCGCTTTTCACCGACGGGGAACGGGCTTCCTTGCGGGCCGCGGCGCTCGCGCAGGCGGCGCGGCCGGCTGTCGGGCTCAACATCCACATGCCGGGCTGGCAACGCCGCGGGCACGAGGTGCTCGACCTGGTGCTCGAGGAATGCGGTGCGGTGCCGGGGAAAGTGGCGCTCGCGCACAGCGATCCGTCCGGTGCCGATCCGGGCTACCAGCGCGAGCTTCTGGAACGCGGCGTGCTGCTGGAGTTCGACATGATCGGCCTCGACATCTCGTTCCCCGGCGAAGGAGTGGCCCCGACGGTTTCCCAGACCGCTCGCGCTGTGGCGCGGTGGGTGCACGAGGGCTTCGGGGAGCAGATCATGGTGTCGCACGACCTTTTCCTGAAGCAGATGTGGACGCACAACGGCGGGAACGGGCTCGTGTTCGTGCCGACGATCTTCGCCGATCTGCTCGAAGCCGAGGGCGTGGCGGCCGACGCCGTGGCCCGGCTGATGCGGGACGTCCCGGCCCGATGGCTCACCGCATGAGCCCAGCGGTAGCGGTCGTCGCGTCGCTCAACGTCGACCACATCGTCCAGGCCCCGCGCATCCCGGAGCCGGGGGAGACCCTGATGGGCTTCTCGACGAGCCGGGAGCTGGGCGGAAAGGGCGGCAACCAAGCGGTCGCCGCCGCCCGGCTCGGCGCGGAAGTCGCTGTGATCGGGTGTGTCGGCCAGGACGAGGACGGGGAGGAGTACCGGGAAGCCTTGCTCGCCGAGGGCGTGGACGTCGTGCACCTGCGAACCTCCGCGCTGCCGACCGGCCGGGCGGCGATCACCGTCGACGCGGAGGGCGTCAACTCGATCGTCGTCGTGGCCGGGGCGAACGCCGACATCCCGGCTGCGGCGGCCGAAACGGCGATCGGCGAATTGCCGGGGCTGCGGGTTGTCGTGGGCCAGTTGGAGGCGGCGGCCGACGCGACGGAACGCGCGTTCGCGGCTGCTCGCGCGCGCGGCGTGCTGACGGTGCTCAACACCGCGCCGGTCGGCGACGTCGCCGCGAAGCTGGTGCCGCTCAGCGATGTGGTGGTGGCGAACGAAATCGAGTTCCGGCAGCTCACCGGCCAAGACCCCGTCGACGGTCTGCGACGCGGCAGTGCCGATCTGTTCGCCGCTGGATGCCGGTGGGTGATCGTGACGCTGGGGGCCGAGGGGTGCGCGGTCCTTGACGCGTCGTCGTCCGTGCACGTCCCGGCGGTTGCCGTGCGAGCGGTGGACACCACTGCCGCGGGTGATTCGTTCGTCGGTGCGCTTGCCGCGCGGCTCGCGGAGATCCCGGGTGAGCCGACGACCGCGGACGTGGTGGCGGCTTGCGGTTTCGCGGCCACAGTGGCCGCCGTCGTCGTGACGCGGCATGGGGCGCATCCTTCGCTGCCGACGTTGGCCGAGGTCCTCGACGCCTGAGGCGGCGGCATCCTCGCCGGATGCCGCCGCAGCACGCTGTCCTCGGTCAGCAGTCGTTCGAGATGTACCACACAGGGTGCCAGTTCCCGTGCGGCTGGGCGTAGTACGCCTTCGGCGAGGTGGACAAGTAGGTGTATCCCTTGCCCCAGAACGACGTCGTGTAGTGGTGCGTCTGGTTGTTCATCCAAGAACCGCCGCTGTTGAAGCCGTTCGGGATTTCGTAGAAATCGGCGCAGTCCGCGTGCGTGAATCCCTTTCCTTCGTAGTTCGCGTACTTCCATCCGCAGAACGCGCCATAGGAACAGAGTTCGAACGGAGTGCGCGGGTCGTTGCCGTTCAGTCCGTCGCCGAATGCGTGCGCATACTTATCTCCGGGCAAAGGGTAAGTGATGACTGAATTGTCTCCGGTAACGATTTGATTAGGCGTGACCTGTCTGCCGTGCAGCGTCGCCAGGTCGCGGTCGATCTCGCCCCGAAGCGCGGCGCTCTGCTGGCCAGTGAACCCCGCGGACCGCAGTTGTGCCGTAAAGCCCGCTGACGTGCTGGTGGGAGACGCGTCCGCCTGCGTCGTCACTGTCGCGACGGCGGCAAGCGAAACCAATGCCGCCCCCAGTGCCGCGCCGATTCTCACTCGCATGGAAACCCCTCTTCTGCTGGAAATGTCCAGGAGGACGCGAACGGCGTATACCGATAGGCCGAATGCGATGCTGCCGCTCCGGTGATTTCCCGTCCCCCTGCTGGAAAGCAATATTTGCGCACCCTGGGCCAGAGACGCGATGGTTTAAGCTAGAACTCAAAACAAGGGGGTTTCCGTGCTTCGGCTGCGCTGTACGCCCGAGGATCTTCTGCACGTGTCGATCGCCGAACATCCGGCGCCGCTCGGCGAGCTGACCCTCGCGATGCAGATGCTGCAGCGCCGCGATCCGGACCCGGCGTTCGCGCCGTGGCGCGAGCAGGTCGCACGGCAACTGCCGGCCGAGGGCAGACCGCTGCTGCAGCTCGTCTCGCCCTCCGGCGCGGGCCCGATGTTCCTCGATCCGCCCAGCCGCACCGTGGAAGAGGGGCTGGACCGCGTGCTGTCCACTCCGCGGGCCGAAGTGCGCGCCGAATTGCGGCGGGTGTGTGCGATCGACCGTCCGCTGACCTCCTGGACGAAGCGGCTGGCCGGGCAGGACCGTGAGGCGTGGAGAGTGCTGCACCAGGCCATCAGCGCCGGTTACCAGAGCGTCCTCGCCGAACGCTGGCACAGTCTGCGGGCGGGCTTCGACGCCGAGACAGCGTGGCGAGCGAAAATCCTTGCGCGCCAAGGAATCAACGCACTGTTCGCCAGTTTCCGGCCGACGCTCCGCTGGAAGGGCCTCACCCTCGAAGCCGACTTCCCCCGCGACCTCGACCTGACCCTGCACGGCCACGGCATCGTCCTGCGCCCGACGCTGCTGTGGTCGGGGCACCCGCTGGTGGCGTACTACGCCGACCGGCCCACCACGCTGATCTATCCCGCGCTGACCCCGCTGCCCCTGCTCGCCCCGTCCGGTCCGCCGGACCCGCTGGCCGCACTGCTGGGCGCCACTCGCGCTGGTGCGCTGCGGTCCCTGATCAGCGGACGCACGACCACCGGTCTCGCGCGCGAGCTGTCCGTGTCGGTTGCCGCGGCGTCCTTGCACGCCAAGACTTTGCGCGAGGCGGGTTTGATCGTGTCGCGTCGGGAGGGCAAGGCGGTGTGCCACGAGTGCACCCCGCTCGGGCTTGATCTGCTTGCCGCCAAACCGAACTGAGCCGAATAAGGTTTTCTCAGTAGCGCCGTAGGGCGTCGAGTTCGCTGCCTCGCGGACACCTGCATCGCGCGCTTTTCGCGCAACGCACCGGAAAAGGCCGCCCCGCGCACGGGACGGCCTCTCCTCGGGGTTCAGATTCAGCTGACAGCGAGCGACGTGTCGTCGAGGCAGAACGACGTCTGCAGGCTCGAGTCCTCGGTGCCGGTGAAGGTCAGCGTCACCGTCTGGCCGGCGTAGGCCGACATGTCAACGGTGTGCAGCTGGTATCCGGTCGCCTGGTTCAGGTTCGAGTATGAGGCGAGCGTGGCCGAACCGGCCTTGACGGTCAGCTTGTCGTAGGCCGTCGTGGTGGTCGTCTCGGCGGTGTCGACGTGCAGGTAGTAGCTCAGCGTGGCGTGGCAGCCGGAGGGGATGCTCACCGACTGCGAAACCGTGTCGGTGTGCGCGGTGCCGTAGCCGTTGAGGTAGGCGAGGTACGTGCCGCTGTGCGGGGCCTCGCCGTTCGACGACGTGCTGATCACTCCGCTGGACGCGGTCCACGGGCTGGTGCCGCTCTCGAAGCCGGGGTTGCCCAGCTTCTGCCCGGAGCAGGTGCCGCCGCCGGTCGGGGCGATCGTCCAGCTGAACGTGGTGGAGCCGGTCGCGCCGGAGGAGTCCTTGGCGGTCGCGGTCACCGAGTACGTGCCCGCGGTGGTCGGCGTGCCGGAGATCAGGCCGCCCGAGCTGATCGACAGCCCGGTGGGCAGGCCGCTGGCGGTCCAGGTGTAGCCGCCGCTGCCGCCGGACGCGGACAGCTGCAGGCTCGCCGCGGTGCCGACGACGCCGTTCTGGCTGCCCGGGTTGGCCGCGGTAACGCCGCCGCTCGGAGCGCCCGCGCTGAACGCCGCGGTGCCGTTGGGAGTGCCGAGACCGGTCGGGCCGTCCCAGCCGGGGCCGGCGTTGCACTGCACCGAGGCGGAGCAGCTGCCGTTGCTGCCGGAGGTCACGTCGTTGAGGTTGCCGGTGTGCGAGTACGGGTAGGCGGCGGGGGTGTCGGACGCGCCGGGCGTGCCGGCGAGGGCGTACACGGACGCGATGATCGGGGCGGACGCGCTGGTGCCGCCGTAGACGGCCCAGCCGCTGCCGCCGTAGGTCTGGTACACCGCGACGCCGGTCTGCGGGTCGGCCACGGCCGAGACGTCAGCGGCGGCGCGCTTGCCGCAGCTGGTCGCCACGTTCTGGAACGACGGCTTGGCCACGTAGCCCGAGCAGCCGCTTCCCGCGCCGCTCCAAGCGGTTTCGCCCCAGCCGCGCGCGCTGCTGTTGCGGCTCAGCGAGGTGCCGCCGACCGCGGTCACGTACTGCGACGAGGCCGGGTAGCTGATGCCGTAGCCGCTGTCGCCGGTGCTCGCGGTGATCGCGACGCCGGGGTGGTGGAAGTAGCTGGAGTCAGAGGAGGGTTCGGTGCCGTCCTCGCCGCCGCCGTAGCTGTTGGACACGTACTTCGCGCCCATCGACACGGCGGTGTTCACTGCGGTGCCGAGATCGGCCATGCTCGGCTGGTTCGCTTCGACGAGCAGAATGTGGCAATTCGGGCAGATCGCCGAAACCATGTCGACGTCGAGCGAGATTTCGCCCGCCCAGCCGGAATCCGCGGTCGGGAGGGGACTGGTTTGCCCGTTTTCGTTCACTTTTTTGAAGCAGCCGTTCGCGGTGGTGCACGCGGGCAGCCCGTAGGTGGAGCGATAGCTCGCGAGGTCCGATTCAGCATTCGGGTCGTCGTTCGAGTCGACGATCGCCACGGTGGCCGACGCGCTGCCCCCGGCGGTGAGGTTGTAGGCGGAACGCAGGTCCGAGGGACCGAACCCGCCGGGCAGCGCGCCCGGCGTGAGGAGCGCGCGCATGGTGTCGGTCTGGCGTTCGGCGAAACAGGTGACCATGCCGGGCTTCGCCTTCTCGGCGCAGACGCGGGCGGTCGGATGCGCCGCGGCGGGCGATGCCACGGCCGGCAGGGCCGGGGCAGTCAAGGCCAAGGCCGCGAAACCGGCCATGGCAAGGATTCTTCGGGCTGAACGGGACACGATCCCTCCCAGGGAATTTCCTGCGAACGGCGTCGGGCCATTCGGTGCCCAGTTGTCTACAGTTCGTTCAGCCCTGGCGGTGACGCGCTGGTGCCAGTGGCGCAATGGTGTCGGCCAGCCCGATGGAGGTGCCTCCGAATGGTTCCCGAAGCAATCGGCCATCTCCTGACTCTCGGGCTGAAAGCGGACGAAGCAGAAATCTATCTGGACCTACTTTCGTCGGGACCGGTTCCGCCTGATCGGCTAGCGCGCGACACCGGCCGCGACCCCGGCGAGGTGCGCCGCGTGCTGGCGGTGCTGGCCGGAATCGGACTGGCCGGCCCGGTCGACGGCCCCGGCTCGCCGATGTCCGCGCTGCGCCCGGAACCGGTGCTGGAGGTGCTGACCAGGCAACGCGAGGCCGAACTGGCCGGAGCCCGGGCCGCGATGACCCGGCTGTACGAGCGATACCGAAGACACTCGGTCACCTACGACGCCGACCCGATGATCGAGGTAGTCAGCGGAACCACGGCCGCCGAACGGGTGCAGCAACTGGAGCGATCGGCGCGCACCGAGGTCCGCGGACTGGACTCCCCGCCGTACTACGCCGACGCGGACGCCAACGAGATCGAACTGGAGAACCTGGCCCGCGGCGTACGCTACCGAGCCGTCTACGGCAGGCTCGCGCTGGAACGGCCCGAGTATGTCGCGGAGAACATCCTGCCCTGCGGCAAAAGCGGGGAGGAGGCGCGGGTTCTGCCGGAGGTCCCGGTGAAACTCCTGATCGTCGACGACTGCGCGGCCCTGTCCGGCGCGGACCGCACGGTGTTGCTGATCCGCTCGTGCGGCCTGTTCGACGCGCTGGCCGGGCTGTTCGACATGTGCTGGCAGGTCGCGTTGCCGCTAGGCCTCGCCGACGACACTTCAGGCCCCGCGATCCGCCCCAGCGAACGACGGCTGCTCTCGCTGCTCGCCGCCGGACTCACGGACGACCAGGTGGCCCGGGTGCTCGGGGTGAGCAGGCGGACGATGTTCCGGTATTTGGAGAACCTGATGGCCCGCACGGGGGCGGCGAACCGGTTTCAGCTGGCGTTGCATGCGACGCGGAACGACTGGCTTTCGGTGGACGCACAGCCTGGGGTGTCGGCGGTGCGGTCCGTGCCGTTGTGAGTCTGGTGCGTTAGAAGGTTGCATTCCGCGGGGATGCGCCCGCGGACGATCTGGTCGGCTGTGCGGCGGGGCGGTTGGTGGGGTTGGGCGCTTCCGTGCGGCCGGGTTCCGTTCGGTGGTGTGGTCTCTCGCGCTGTGAGTCAGGGCTGCGGGTGTGGTGGGACGGTTGCGCTCTGCGGGGTTGCGCCCGGGGTGCGATCTGTTCTGCCGTGCGGTGGGGCGGTGGGCTAGGACGGTTGCGCCGCAGGAGATTCCGCTGATCCGAAGTGCGCGGTCCCTCCGTGCGAACGGCGCGCCAGAGCTCCGGTGCCGCACACTCGGCGAGCCGCTTCCGGTTCGCCCCGCACCCCGCTCGCGGCGGCTGGGTTTCGGGTGTTGCCCGGCCCCGCGTTGCCAAGCCCGGTCGAGCCCGGCTCGGTGGGTCGCCGTGCCATGCCATGCCAGGTTGTGCCCCGTCGGGCAGGGCGGGCCAGGTTGCGCTGCGCCGTGCCTTGCCAGCCCGGGCCGGGGCGGGGCGTGCCAGCCCGTGCCGTGCCAGCTCAGCTCGGGCCGTGCCAGCCCAGCTCGGGCCGTGTCAGCCTGGGCCGTGCCATGCCAGCCCAGCCTGGGCCGTGTCAGCCTGGGCCGTGCCGTGCCAGCCAGCCAGCCCGGGCCGTGCCGTGTCAGACCGCGCCGTGCCGACCGCTCGCGCCGAACTCCCCACGCCAAAAGCGCTAGCGCCAAAGCCATCGCACTCCCCAAAGCCGCCCTCCACGCCACGAGTACGATCTCCCGGCACCTAGCCCTCACCCCCCTCCAACGCCGTTCCTCCTCAACTCGCTCGCTGTCCGAACCATCATCCCCAGCACCACCGACAAAACCGGCCCCTCAGTGACCACCCGACAGAGTGATCCAGTTCCCGAACTCGCAAGCGAGGTGCATCCGGTGCCCGGCGATCATCGACGGCGCGGTGAACCGGGGGAACTCCACGCACAGGTGCGCGTGGAATCCGCCGTCGTGGTCGCGGAATTCGTGCCGCACTCCGCCGATCGCCAAGCCCGCGTTGCTGCGCGCGGTGCCGGACGCTTCGAGCGGGAACTCGGGATTTCGGGGCGTGGCAAGCGAAGCGGTCTCCGAGTAGTCGACGAAGAACCTCGTCGCGAACGGGCTGCCGCCAGTTGTCTCCACGACCTCCTGGCGGCCGTCGGGCGCGGTGTCGATCAGGAAATGGTCGGGGTTGGCCGCGATCATGCTGTGCGCGTAGTCGTCGCGGCCGGTGTCGGAGAACCAGGCGACGAACTCGGCGGCGGTGCCCGCACCGGTGACGTACAGGTCGCACGTGCTGGTGGTCCGCCGTCCGCGGGAGAGGGCGGTGAGCGCTCGACTCGCCGTGTCGCTGAGCCGCAGGTCGCGGGCCAGCCGGCGGCGCACCTCGGCGGGGCCCAGGGCGAGTTTGGCTTCAGTGAAGGCTTCGCGCATGCGCGGGAGGTCGCCGGTCGGGGCCGGGAGGCCGATTTTCGCGGCGGCCTTGCGCATGCGGCCGGTCTCCCAGGCGAGTACGGCGTCGCGGGAGACCGGTCGTCCGGCGAGGACGGTGCGGATGGACAGAGGAGCGGGCATGGCTTCCTCCTGCGGATCGAGGTGCCGGGATTGAACGTTCTTCCGGTGTAGGCTCACGATTTGACCAGTAATGTTCAGTGAGAGCAAACGGGAGCAGCGGGTGGAGGACAAGATCGGCCCGGCGCTGCGGCAAGCGCGCTTGGCCCGCGGCCTGAGCCTGCGCGGCGTGGCGGCGGCCGCCGGGATCTCGCCGAGCCTGTTGTCCCAGGTCGAGAACGGCAAGTCGCAGCCCTCGGTGGGCACGCTGTACGCCCTGGTCAGCCACCTTGAAGTGTCGCTCGACGACCTGCTCGGCCTCGGCGGCGACCGGCGGGCCGAGCAGGTCGAGGCCGAGCGTCCGAGCGAAACGGGACGGCCGGAGGTCGTCCAGCGCGGTGCCGACAACCCCGTGCTGGAGATGGCGAACGGGGTCCGGTGGGAGCGCCTCGCGGTCGGCCCGGGCGCCGCGGCGGACGCCCTGCTCGTCACCTACGAGCCCGGCGCGGCGAGCGCGGCGGACCGGAAACTCATGCGGCACAGCGGAATCGAGTACGCCTACCTGCTGTCCGGCGAGCTGACCCTGCTGCTCGACTTCGAACGCCACCACATCCGTGCGGGCGATTCGCTCAGCTTCGACTCCTCGCGTCCGCATCTGTACGTCAACCAGGGCGAAGAACCGGCGCGCGGGGTGTGGTTCGTCGCCGGACGGCACGATCTCGACCACACCCGCGACTGGGTCGCCGCGCAGCTCGGCGCCGCGCCCGCCGCGGGCAGGCCGTCGAACGCCGTCGAGGCCCTCGACCTGCTCGGCCTCGACCGGCGGTCCGCCGAGCCGGATTCCCCCGCCTGATCGCACCGGTTCCTCCCGCAACCCCTTGTGTCCGCTGACACTTGACATCTGCCCACCAATGTTTAATGTAGCTGAACACAAGTGTTGACGCACCCCTCGGGAGGGTTCCGTGCTGATCGGATTCGCCGGGCTCGGGCGGATGGGCCGTCCGATGGCCGCTCGCCTGGCCCGGGCAGGGCACACCGTTCTCGCCTACGACCCGGGGCTCGGCAGCGCGCCGGAGAACCTGACTGTCGTCGACGACGTCGAACGGCTCGCGGAAGCGCAGCTGAGCTTCAGCATGCTGCCGGACGGAGCGACCACCCGGGACCTCGTGAAACACGGCCTGACCAGGGCTGAGCCGGGCCATCTCCACGTGGTGATGGGCACTGTCGGGCCTGCGCTGGTCCGCGAACTGGCCGCCGGGCCGGTGGAAGTGGCGGACGCACCGGTGTCCGGGAGCGTCTCGATGGCCGAGGCGGGCTCCATCACCACGATGGTCGGCGGAACCGTCGCGCAGTTCGAACGGCTCCGTCCGGTCCTCGCGGCGATGACCGCGGCGCAGGTGCACACCGGCCCGGTCGGTTCCGGTTCGGCGGCGAAGCTGGCGGTGAACACCGTGCTGGCCGCGGTCAACCAGGGCGTCGCCGAAGGTCTGCTCGTCGCGGAAGCGGGCAGGCTCGACCTGAAGGTGTTCTACGACGTTTTGCGCACCAGCGCCGCCGGTGCCCCTTACGTGGGCTACAAGGAAGAAGCGTTCCTCTCCCCGGCGTCGGCCGGGGTCGCCGCGCCGGTTTCGTTGATCCGCAAGGACCTCGGCCTCGCCCTCGACGTGGCGGGCCAGCAGTTGCCCGGCGCGGAAGCGTCCCGAGCCGTCCTCGACGATGCGATCGCCGCGGGGCTCGGCGACGAAGACATGGCTCAGGTTCTCGCCGCACTGCGGCTGCGCAATGCTCGCGCCTGAAAGAAAAGGAGACGATCCCATGCCCACCAGCACCATCGCGCAGATCGAAGCGGCCATCCGTGCCCTGGAGGAAGACCGTTACGCCGCAATGGCTTCCGGCGACATCGACGCTTTCGTCGCGCTCGCGCACCCGGACCTCGCCTACACCCATTCGAACGCCGTCACCGACACCCTGGACTCGTACCAGGAGAAGCTGCGGTCGGGGTACTACGTCTACCACCGTATCGACCACCCGATCGACCGCATCATCACGTCCGGCGACACCGCGGTCGTGGTGGGGGAAATGCACGCGGACATCACCGCTGGCGGAACGCGAAAGACGTTGGCCAACAAGGCATTAGCAGTGTGGGTACGCGAGAACGACCGTTGGCTGCTGCTAGCTTACCAGCCCACCGTGCTGCCGGAGCCGAATTGATGACGGCGTTCGCCTACAACGCACTGCCCGGACGGGTGATTTTCGGGTCCGGTGTCGCCCGGGAACAGCTCACCGCCGAAGTGGAAGCCCTGGGGGCCAAGAAGATTCTGGTCATCGCGACCGGTTCCGAAGCCGACCTGGCCACCGAGTTGTGCGAACCCTTCGCCGACCGGATAGCGGCGACGTTCACAGAAGTCCGTCCACACGTCCCGATCGAGGTCGTCGAGCAAGCACGAGCCGCGGCAGACGGAGCCGACTTGGTCCTGTCGGTCGGCGGCGGTTCGACAACCGGCACCGCCAAAGCGGTCGCCCTCACCACCGGCCTCCCGATCCTGGCCGTGCCGACGACCTACGCGGGATCGGAAGTCACCCCGGTGTGGGGATTGACCGAAGCGGGCCGCAAGACAACCGGCACCGATCCGCGGGCGCTGCCGCGAACCGTCGTCTACGACCCCGACTTGACGGGGACCTTGCCGGTGGAATTGGCGGTGGCCAGCGGTCTCAACGCGATGGCGCACTGTGTGGAAGCGTTCTGGGCTCCCCGGCGCAACCCGGTGTCCAGCGCGATCGCCGAGGACGGAATCCGGCATCTCGCGACAGGACTCGCCAACCCGGCCTCGCGCGAAGAACTGCTGCTGGGCGCATATCTGGCCGGATCGGCGTTCGCCGTCGCCGGATCGGGACTGCACCACAAGATCTGTCACGCCTTGGGCGGAGCGTTCGACCTGCCGCACGCCCAGACCCACGCGATCGTGCTCCCGTACGTCCTCGCGTTCAACGCTCCCCACGCTGCCGAAGCCGCGTCCCGCATCGCCCGCGCGCTCAGCGTGTCTGATCCGGTCGCCGGTCTCCACCAGTTGGGCGCACGCCTGGGCATCCCCGCCGGGCTGCGCGAACTCGGCATGGCTGAGTCCGATGTGGACACAGTGCTGGCCGAGATCCACGCGCCCGCCGACAATCCCCGTCCGGTCACGGTCGCTGGCCTCCGGTCTCTGCTGCACGCCGCATGGGCCGGTGCCGAACCAGGGAAGGACTTCGCATGACCAATCGGGAAACCCTTGCCGCTGAACGAGAACAAGCCGTCACCGACGAGGTGCTGGCCAGCTTCGACGGGGCCGGACCGCGGCTGCGCGAGGTAGTGCGGAGCCTGGTTCGGCACCTGCACGGTTTCGCGCGGGAAGTCCGGCTCAGCGAACGCGAGTGGGAAGCGGCGATCGGATTCCTCACCCGCGCCGGGCATCTCACCGACGACCGGCGGCAGGAATTCATCCTGCTGTCCGACGTTCTCGGGCTGTCCATGCTGACCGTCGCGATCAACGAACCACAGGCGCCCGGCGCGACCGAGGCGACGGTCTTCGGTCCGTTCTTCCACGACGAGGCACCGGAAATCCCGCTCGGCGGCGACATCGCCCGCGGCGCGGCCGGGACGCCGTGCTACGTGTCCGGGCAGGTGCGCGACACCGGTGGCAAGCCGATCGCCGATGCGAGGATCGACGTCTGGGAGGCCGACGAGGACGGCTTCTACGACGTGCAGTATTCCGACGACCGCTCGGCCGGCCGCGCGTGGCTGCGCACCGGCCCGGCGGGGGAGTACCGGTTCTGGTCGGTGCTGCCCGCGCCGTATCCGATCCCGCACGACGGCCCGGTCGGCGATCTGCTCAAGGCCGCCGGACGTGGCCCGATGCGCCCGGCGCACCTGCATTTCATGGTCACCGCGCCCGGATACCGGCGGTTGATCACCCATATTTTCCTCGCCGGCGACCCGCACCTGGGCGACGACGCGGTGTTCGGCGTGAAAGAAAGCCTGGTCGTCGAGGCGGTTTCGCACGAATCCGGCCCCGCCCCCGACGGGACCGAACCAACCGGGCCTTGGTCGAGCATCGCCTTCGACCTGGTGCTCGCCCCTGAACCGGCCTGAACCCCGGCACCTCAACGTGGAGATGCGAAGATGAGAAATTCCCGATGGATCGTTCTGGGCGGCTGTTTCCTCGCCTACCTGTTCGACGCGCTGGAGATTGTGCTGCTGTCCCTCGCCCTGCCCGCGATCCGGCATGACCTGGGGCTTTCGGTCACCCAAGCCGGACTGCTCGCGACCGCGACCCTGCTCGGCATCGGCGTCAGCAGCGTCACCGGCGGCTACGTGGCGGACAACTTCGGCCGGAAGAAAGCACTGATCGCCTCCCTGCTGGTGTTCGGCGGGTTCACCGCGGCGCTCGCCGCCGTGCCGAACTTCAGCGTGTTCCTGGTGCTCAGGTTCCTCGCGGGCATCGGACTCGGCGCGGTCTGGAGCGTCGTGTCCGCCTACGTGGTCGAGACCTGGCCGCCGCGCCGCCGCGGGCGGGCCGCCGCGTTCGTGATCAGCGCGTTCCCCGCCGGTGGGGCGATCGCCGCGGTCCTTTCCGCGCCGTTCCTGCCGAACTGGCGGATGATGTTCCTCGCCGCCGGGGCCGCGGTCGTCGTCCCGGTGCTGGTCGTCCTCGCCTTTTTCCCGGAGTCGGAGAGCTGGGCCGAGCAAAAGTCGCACGCAGACCGGTCCGTGACGGTGGCGCACGTGCTGAACGGTTCGCTGCGCCGCACCACTCTGCTGGGCACCCTCATGGCCGCGCTCGCGCTGACCGGGTATTGGGGCGCGACCACCTGGCTGCCGACCTACCTGACCGTCGAACGCGGCTTGCCCACTCCGTCGGTCGCGGTGTTCGTGACCATCCTCAACCTCGGCATGTTCTTGGGCTACAACGGTTTCGGGCTTCTCGCCGACCGCGTCGGCCGGCACCGGACGATCGTGCTGACCCTCGTCGGGGTCACCGTCACCCTGCCCGTCTACGCACTCGTGACCCACCAGTCTGCCTTGATGTGGCTCGGCCCGGTCTTCGGCGCGTTCACCGCGTTCTTCGGCCTCTTCGGGTCCTATCTCAGCGAACTGTTCCCCACCCGGGCACGAGCTACCGGCGCGGGATTCTGCTTCAACGTCGGCCGCGGGATCTCCGCCTTCGCCCCGTTCGCCCTGGCTGGTCTCGCCGGGACCATCGGATTCAGCGGCGGGCTGATCGTCTGCGCGGGATTCTTCGCACTCGCCGCGATCACGACGCTTTTCCTGCCACGCACCACTTCCGCCGACTCCCTGACGCCTGCGAACGAACGCGTCCGAGGAGCCGCGGCATGATGCGCGCGGCGGTTTATCACGGCCCAGGGGATGTCCGGATCGAACAGGTGCCGATCCCGAAGCCGAAAGACGGCGAAGTGCTGCTCGCCGTCCGGCGCAACGGCCTCTGCGGAACCGACGCGACGGAATGGGCGAAGGGGCCGGTCATGGTGCCGCTGCATCGGCCGCATCCGGCCAGCGGACACGTCGGACCGATGATTCCCGGACATGAGTTCGTCGGCGAGGTCGTGGACGGAGTTCCCGGTCTCCCTTCCGGGGCTTCGGTTTCCTCCGGTGCGGGAGTCTGGTGTGGACAGTGTGACCGCTGTGCCGCGGGCCGGACGAACGTCTGCCGGAACTACTACACGCTCGGCTTGAACGCACCGGGCGGCTTGGCGGAATACGTCGCGGTGCCAGTGAAAACGCTGCGGCCGGTCCCCGCCGGAGTGTCCGTCGATTCCGCTGGAATGGCACAGCCGCTCGCGGTCGGCCTGCACGCGGCGCGCCGGGCAGGCGTCCGGGACGGGGATTCGGTGGTGCTCATCGGTGCGGGTGCGATCGGCACGTTCGTGCTCGCCGGGCTCACCCGCCTGTGCCAGGCTGAGGTCACGGTGATCGACCTGCCGGGCGCCAAGCTGGAGCGAGCCGGGAAACTCGGTGCGTCTCATACGCTGCCCGCTGGCCCGGATATTGCCGACGCAGTCCTCGAACGGACCGGCGGCCGGGGTGCCGACGTGGTGATCGAAGCCAGCGGTGCTCCCGGGCAATTCGAGAATGCGCTCCGAATGGTGACTGCCGGCGGGCGAGTGCTGGCAGTGGGACTGCCCAAGGAGAAACCGGCCATTGACCTGGCCTCGCTGGCGCTGCGCGAAGTCACTGTCGAGTCCACTGTGGCCCATGTCTGCGATACGGATCTGGTGCCAGCGCTCGAAATCCTGGCAGAAGGGACGTTGGAGTCGCTGCTGCTGGACTCGGTGATCCCGCTGGCGGACTTGGTCGCGCGCGGCCTCGAACCCCTGGCCTCCGGTGCCGTCGACGGCAAGATTCTCGTGGCGCCATGAAGCAGAGAGGAAAGCATTGTGCTGCAGTACTTCAAGGACTATCCGGCTAACCTGTCGCTGTCCATGGCTTTGGACATGGGCGCCAACCTGGACGAGATCGACCGGGCGTGCCGGGATCTCCGCGACTCCGGGCCCGGCCTGGCGGAGGCGTTCTTCGAGGCTTGGGCCGGGGCGGGCGACCGGCTCGTCCGCGCGGCCGAGGCGGACGAGGGCGCGGGACGGCGTTACTCCGCCGCGGAGAAGTATCGCCGCGCCACCATCATGTACCTCACCGGCGAGCGGATGCCGGAACACGGCAACCCCGCCCGGATCGACACATACGACCGCCTTCTGACCACCTTCCGGAAATATCTTGAACTCGGCGAGGTGAACTGTCAGCGGGTCGCTGTGCCGTATCAGGGGTCGGTGCTGCCTGCGCTGTGGGTGCCCGCCAGCGATGCGGCCGCACCGGCCGTGGTGCACTTCAACGGTCTCGACGGGATCAAGGAGTTCCTGTTCCTCACCGGCTTCGGCTCAGCATTGAACCGTCGGGGAGTCTCGGTGTTGTTCGTGGACAACCCCGGCGTCGGGGAGGCCCTGCGCAAACACGGCCTGCACAACTTCGCCGAGGCGGAGATCCCGGCGGGCGCGTGCGTGGACTACCTCGAGAGCCGCCCCGACGTGGACCCGGAGCGCATCGGAATGGTGGCCCTGAGCCTCGGCGGGCACCACGCGGCCCGCGCGATCGCCTTCGAACCGCGGTTCAAACTCGGCGTGTGCTGGGGCGCCAACTACGACTTCGCCGCCCGGCTGCGCAACCGCGTCTCGGGAAGCGCCGGTCAGCCTTCGGTCCCGCATCTGTTCGAACATCTCATGTGGGTGTTCGGGACGAGTTCGCTCGAGGAGTGCGTCGAGGCGACGCGCGACTTCCACCTGCGCGGGATTCTCGACCGGATCACTCAGCCGATCCTGATCACCCACGGCGAGGAAGACCAGCAGATCCCGGTCTCCGACGCGTGGTCCACCTACGACGGCTGCGTGAACAGTGCGCGCCGGGAACTGCGTCGTTTCACCGCGGAGGAGGGCGGGGAGCAGCACTGCCAGATCGGCAACATGTCATTGGGCACCGACTTCATGGCGGACTGGATCGCGGAGGTGCTCATGCCGGTCAGGCCATGATTTCGCGGACGCTGTCGGCCAGCAACCGAAGGCACCCCGGCGCACCCGGGTTGAGCAGCAGATCGACGTCGTCGTAACTGTCCAGCAGGCGGACCAGATCCGCGGGCCCGGCGGGACGCCACCCGGCGGCGCGGGCTCGGCGGCGGTGTGCCGGGGCGGTCGTGACGAGCAGGCACGGGATGTTGTCCGGCGAGGGCGCGACGAGCGGAGACTCATCGGTGTCCACGGCCACCGCGAAAGCCGATTCGCGGAAGACCGCGGCCAGCTGGTCGAAGTCGGCTTCGCCGCGGGCGGTCAGGCGGAGCACGGCGTCCAGCGGGTCGGTCGGGGAGTCTTCCGCCGCTGGTTCGTAGGACGGGTTGGGCTCGAAACGGCTGACGGACCCGTCCTCGCGCGCGAGCCAGCCGCCCACCACGGCCTGCGGCGGCGGGCTCGGAATCTCGGTCCCGTCGGTCGTCGACGCCGGTTGCCACGCCGGGTCGACCAGCAGCACCCACTGGTCCTCGGACATCGCCGGTACCTCCTTCGCGTCCGGTGAATCTACCGGCCTGGGCTCATTCACGGCGGGGAACTCCTTCGGCCAGGTCAGCGGCTTGCCGGGCGGACGCCGCGCGTTCCTCCGCCTGGTACCGGCGGATGGCGGCGGCCGTGTGCCAACGGTCCAGCCAGCCCAGGCCGACGACGCTCAGCCGGTGCAGGGTCGGTCGCGTCCTCGGGCCGTCGAGGGCATTCCGCAGCGCAGTGCGGAAGGCGTCCGCGGGCAGGTCCTCCGCCGCCAGTTTCTGGATGACGGTGGCCAGATCCCGGGCGTAACCGTCGGGGTTCGGACGGTCGGCGAGCCGGGCGAGTTCTTCGAGCAGCAAGGCCCGGCCGCCGGGGGCGCTCAGGACGGCGTCCAGGGCGCCGTGCCGGTCCAGGACCTCGACAGCCTCGGCGACGCGGGTGACGTCAGCGCCGCCTCGGGTCGCTTTGGCCAGGTCAGAGAGGACTTCGGCGGCGTCCGGCTTGCCCAGCAAGGTGTCGGTCACGCCGTGCAGGTGCAGGACTGCGTGCTGCTCGGCCAGTTCGTGGTGGAGCGTGGCGAGTTCGCGGGCGGCGGTCCAGATCAGGTCGGGTCGTTCGTGCCGGGCGACGGTCTCGGTGATCGAGGCCGTCGACTCGCCGCGGCCGAGTTCCGCGAGGACCCAGCCGAGCAGTTTGGCGGTGCCGTCCTGGTCGCTCAGCGCGATCGGCCCGGCTGGCGGGGTCGGGCGGAACCACCAGCGGTGCGTAGCGGTCCGCACTAGCTCTTGGAGCAGCAGATCCGTTTCAGAGGTGCCGTTGAGCAAGTAGGCCGTGGTCGGGTGTGCGGCCGCCGACGGGCGGACGGTGACTGCGTCGGCTGGACGGTCGGTGCCGTCGGTGCGCAACTGCTCGGTGAAGTTTCGGACGGCTGTCGCGTCGGTGGTCAAGATGGACGATCCATTAGGGACGGACACATCGGACGGTGAGTAATGCACTCCGACGGTACGGCCGTTGTGCGTCCAAGCATGGGGCGTTGCGGGTGCCGGGCTGTCGTCCAGTCCGAGGAAGACCCTTGGCGTGCCAGTCGACATCTCGACAGCGGGGAGGGAAATCTGGACGCGACCGTCCCCTTCGGACACTCGGATCTTCACCGGGACGCGGTCCAGCACGTCGGCGCCCAGGGCTTCGGCGAGCTGACCGGCCAGTTCGCGGGCCGCGGCGGTGGCGTGTGCTCGGCCGTCCGGTCCGGTTCCGGTGACCTCGATCGGCGGGACTGCGCCGTCCGTCGAACGCAGACGGGAGAGCAGGCTTTCCAGCGGGGTATCCGCCACGAGGACGGCGTCGGCGGCGTGCATCGTGGCACCGCGCTGGACCTCGCCCAGGTGGTAATGCACGCGGCTGTCGTCGATGGTCAGCAGTGCGCGGGCAGCTGGCGGCAGCGGGACGTCGTGCACCTCGCCGGTGTAGCTGCTGCGGTCCGTGACGGTGCGGACGAGGGACGACAGTCTCGGGTCGGCCGCGAGGTAGGACAAAGCCGCGTGCCACACCAGATCTGGCTCGGCGTGCCGACGCACCGCGGGCTCGACAGCGGTCAGATGCAGGTCGCCGTCCCGGTTGTGCAGGCCGCGCACCAGCGTCTGGATTACGCGCTGCGTCAACTCCAGGGTCTCGAACCGGTCCGACAGCGGAGCCGGATCGCCCTGCGGCGGCAGGAGCCAGCTGTGGTCGCTGTTCATCCGGATCTCCGTCATGCCCGGCAGTTCGAGCGCGGAGTTCAGGCCGATCCGCCTGGCCGTTTCGGTCATCGCGACCGGGCCCGAGCGGTACATCACCGACTGCCGGTGCACCCGGCCCATCGGCGTCGCGAAGAAGCCCTGGCCGAGGGAGTCGACCTCGCGCGGCATCAGATTCGCCTGGGTCTTCCCGTAGTTCTCGCGCAGTTGGTCCAAATAGGACGCGGCGAACGGATGTCCTTTCGACATGGTGAACGCCGAGTTCGCGATGTTCCCGCCGACCCGGTGCACCGCGTAACCGGCGTCGGACTCGGCGGCACGGACGACGTCGTCCAGACCGTGCACGACGTTGTCCCCGTCGGTGTAGAGGCCGCCGAACCGGTGCATCAGCTCCAGCCGCAGGATGTCGCTCGCCGCCGCGAACCCCGGGCCGGTCTGCTTGGCCAGTTCGGAAAGGTAGAACTCCTGCGTCCGCATCGGATGCTCGCCGGTGAACACTTCGTCCACATTGATCAGTTGGACTCGGTGTTCCGCCGCCCACCGCAGCAGATCCCGGACGTCGTGCAGCGGATCCGGACCTTCCTCCGGCGCCGCGGTGGTCAGCGCCAATTCGGTTTGCCAGCGCGGCACGTCCGTCCACAGGATCGGGACGACGCCGTCGCCGAGCCGGTCCGCCGCGTCGCCGAAGTTCCGGCGGAAGGTGTGCATGGTGCCAGCGTCCTTCAATGGGCCGCCGAGCCAGATGGAGTGCATGAGCAGCGGGGTCGAGGTGGTCTTGGCGAGGGGTTCGACGTCTCCGGGCGCCCACGCCGCCAGTTTGTCGTCTGGCCGTTCCTTCTCGAGGGTCCACGCGCGATTGTCTTCCAGGTGCGCGGGGTCCAGGTGTTCGTTGCCCAGCTGGTAACCCTTGGTGAGGTCCAGCAGGTCCAGGAAGCTGATGCCCTGTCCGGCGGTGAGGGTGCGGAAGTCGTGTCCGCGCAGGAACTCCGGCGGTTCAGGGGCACGATACAGGCCGAACAGGTCCGGCCCCAGCAGCGGCGCTGGCGGCGGGTTGTCGACTGCGGTCTGGCGCAGGTCGGCGACCAGATCTTCCGGTGCGGAGTAGCGGTGTTCTTCGGCGCGCGGTGCCGTGTCCGTTGTGGACTGTGCCGGAGAATCGCCGAAGGTGCGGAACTGGCCGCCATCGGTGACAGCGGTGAAGCCGTGCGTCGCGCCGATGGCCTTGCCGAGCGTTGCCGAATCCCGGCCGAACAAAGCGGGTTTGGTCGGCGCGTGCACTGTGGACGGTCCGCCTAGTTCGCCGAGCGCACGCTGGAAATCGTGGGCGAGCCCGCCCGGGCCGTCAGTCTGGCCGGTGCTGCACGCGATGAGCGTGACCGAATGGGATTGGGCCAGCGGAGCGGCCTGCGCCACGATCCGGGCGAACGTATCGCCGTCGACTCGCACCGTCCGGCCGCCCAGCAGGGTCACCTTGACTGACTGCTCGCGGCCGTGGGCGAAGACGAAGAGGGAGTCGTCGTCCCAAGGCGCCGCGGTGTGGTCGGCCCATTCGCCGAACCGGCGTCCGGAGAGCTCCGGCGTGGCACCGGTATTGTTGGCCTGCTTCAGCAGCGGGTCGAACCTGTCCGGCGTCGCGCCTTCCGGAAGCGTGCTGACCGTTCTGGAGTTGGTGGCTACCCAGTCTCGCTCGACGCTTTCGGTGTGCTCGTTCGCCGGAAGGAACGAGACCGCGCGAACCCGGCCGGAGCTGTCGGTGATCGTGCGCGTCTGGATCTCGCCCGGATCGAAACTGTAGGGCCGGTCGGTGTCAGTGTCCCAACCGGACACTGTGTCGTTCGCCTCGACAGTGCCTTCGCGGTGTTGTTCGGGAGTGTTCTCCGGCGGACGCGGCCATGCGTGCGCGGTGATCTGGTTGTCCACTTCGGACTTGGCCTGCCACCACTTCCGCAGGGCCTCGTCGGCCTTCTCCCGGGCTTCCTGGATCCGGTTGTTCGCGTCGTCCTGCCGCGCGGTGTGGTCCGTGTGGTTGTTGCGGTACTCGTCCAGCACGGCCAGGATTTCGGCGGCGCGGTCCTGCGCTGCCTGCCGCTGCTGGACCAGTTCGGCTTGCTCATTGCGGATCTGCTGGGTCTGCCGTTGCGTGTCCCAGGCACGCGCGACCAGATCGCTTTGCGCGACAGAGCCTGTTTCCTCGCCTAGAGCCAGCGAGAGAAGCTGTTCGTCGAGTTCGTTGAGCCGGGCGATTTCGTCGTTGCCCGCCCGCAGTCGTTGGCCCACGTCGCGGGCCTCGTTCTGTGCCGTCCGGACCGCTTGCCGCATCTGTTGCACTGGGTTGTTGTCGACCGGAAGGTTCAGCCCGCGTGCACCGTCGGTCGTAGTGCGCACGTTGTCGTTTTCGGACAGCCACGCATCATCGAAATCGCGCTGTGCCTTTTCGAGTTCCTCTTCCGCGGTACGCCAATCCTCAGCGGCCTTCTTCACCGTGTCTTGCGCTGAAGCGAGCGTTTCGGGCAACGGCTGGCCGAGCGACTGCTCCAGGTCGGTTTCGCTCATCCGCGCCCGCGAAGACTGCGGCACCCGCACCTCGACCGCCGCGGTCTTGCCGTCGACCGTCGCGACGATCCGGTACTCGACGTCCAGCCCGACCAGCCCGGTCCGGCCCTTGTCCTTGCCGACCACCGACCGTTGTGCGGCAGCTGTGCTGGACGTCGGATCGCTCTGGCCGACCGGGCTTCGGACATCAAGCCCGCCCCAGGCATGCGTGTTCCGGCCCGGGTCGGTGATCCCGCCAGTGCCGATGTTGCCTTGCTGCTCCCCGGTGACCGTTTCCTTGGCCTCGCCGGTGAAAGTGGACCCGGATTGGTCCGAACGCTCCAGTTTCACCGAATCGCTGAGTCCGACCAGATCCGGTTTCACCACGCGGGTGTAGACCTTCACCGAGGCGTGGCTGCTGCCGGTCACCGCGGAGGAATGCAAATCCGGAGTCGCGAACGGTTTGCCGACCATGTTCGGGAGATGCGCTTGCAGCGTTTCATTGGTGATCGAGGACGAGAGGGTGTTGTGCGCACCGGTGCCGGGGCCGGTGAGACCGTTGCCCGCACCGGCCAGTCGCAAAGCGCGGAGGGCGCCAGCGCGCACGTCCGCGGCACCGCGGAGTCCTTCGACAGTCGAAGACTTCGGCAGGGGGCCGAAACCTTCCTGCTGCCACGCTGCGAGACGGTCCGAAGTTGACTCCGTGGCGTTGAGTTCGGTTGTCCGTGATCCGTATAGCTTGGTGTGGTACTGCTCGTCGGCGGAGATCTTCTGGTCGTCTGCGGACGACCGCGAGGTCACGGTCGCCTCTTGGGAAGCGACGGGGTAAGTGTGCCCGTCCCTGGCGACGACCAATTCGAACTGGAACTGGTGCTGATACCGCGCCGACGGACCGCTCGAGGAGGAGGTCAGCGCCGTGGTCGTGGCCTTGTTCTCGACGGTCTGGTCGCTCTTCGCGCGAGTTCCGGAAGCTCCCAGGTACGCGCCGTCGTAGCCGCTGACCTTGGGCTGGCTGTCCTGGAACAGGCCGCGTCCGGCACCGCGGATCTGCCCGCCGTAGGACGAACCGTGACCGGAATTCTCTTTGTCCGTGACGGTCGAGTTGACGACGTGATCGACCTCGCTGCCGTCGTGTTTCACGTCGAGGAACTGGGTGTCGAGGATCTTCGCTTTGAGCAGCAGCTGGTAGTTGTCCGTCCAGAGCACGCCCGGGTCTTGTGCCACCAAGGACACGCCGCCGTCCAGCGCACCGTCCACAAGAGACGTGACTGCCTCCGGGGAGGCGGTGTCGAGCGTCCGCTGGAGGTTGTTCATCGAATCGTCCAGCACCGATTTCGGCAGCAGTTTGTCGCCGAGTTTGCCGAGCTGCTGCCGGGCGTCCTGCACCAGCTTCGACAGGTTGGGAGCGTCCTCCAGCACCGCCGAGCCGAGCGAGCTGGACTTGCCGCCGACCAGCGGCGGGGCCGAAAGCTTGCCCGGCGCCGGGGTGCGCGGCTCGACCGGCGGCAGCAATCCTTCCGCGCGAGCCTCGTCCTCGGTCATCGCCACGAAGACCGAACCCGGCAGCCGGACGTCCGCGCCCGCCCGCGAAATCGACCCGTTGACCAGTCCTTCCTGGCGGCTTTCCGCGATCAGCCGGACCTTGGTGTCGTACTGGACGAGCACCGTGCGACTGTCCGAAGAGGACCGGTTGGTGTGGTCGACGCTCGCGGTGATCTCATGCGACGATCCGGAGCTGCGCTGCCACGGGCTCCACTTCGCGGTGCCGAAGAACTGGCCTTGGCCGTGGGTGTCGGTGCCGGTCGGTCGCACGGTGAGGCCAAGCTGGACGTTGGCCTCGACGGATTGTTTGTGCGTGCCCTCGTAACTGGCCTTCGAACCGCCGGAGTACGTCCGGTCGCCGCCGCCCGTTTCGGACACCGCGACGAGTTTCGGATTGCTCAGCGAGAGGCCCATGCCCAGGCCGCCGACCCGGTCGGCCACCCGGCGTTCGTAGCGGAATCCGTTCGCCGTCCCGCCCTGCTTCAGCAGCTTCGGCGTGAGACCGCGGAAGTTTTCCGGCGAGAACATCCGGTCCACGCGGGCACGTGCTTCGCTGCCGGACAGGCCGAGCACCGCGTCACCGCCGGCGGCGCGCTGAAGCTGGCGCAACGCCTCGTCCCGCAGCGCTTCGGTATTGGCGAACGCCTCCACGTGCAGGAACTTCGGCGTCGTCTGGTTTTGCTGCTGGGTCAGCAGGTCGTCGATGCTCGGGGTTTCGTTCCGGCTCATCGAGACGACACCCGGCTTGCCCGGCTTGAACTCGGACGGGTCCTTGGTCAGCGCGGCGCCGTCGTTGATCCACATGTCGACTTTGCCGGAGATCGGCGGCAGGTCCGGGTCGCCGGTCTTGGCCACTGTGGACACCTTCGGCGTGACCCGGAACGGCGACCCTGGCGTCAGCCGCCGCACCCACGGCCGGTTGCGGGTGTAGCTGGTGATCTCGACCTCGAACTCGATGTCGTGGTCGAACACCTGCGAATTCGGGCTGCCGCCCTTGCCGGTCGCCGTGGTCACCGTCGGGCCGCCGGAGTTCTTCCACGTCCGGTTGTCCGAGTATTGCAGCGGGGTGACGGTCGGGCTGATGCCGAGGTTCGCGACCGTCGTGGCGCCGGGAATGATGACCCGGCCTTCGACGCCGACCGACCAGCCTCGTTCGGTGGTGGTCGCGCTGGTGAGCGACGGGCTCGTTTCGTTGCTGTTCTTGATCGACCGGCCGTCCGCCTGTCCGAGATGACGACCAGGCCCGGGCTTCGCCTTGACCGTGACGTTGATGTACTCGTCGGTGAACAGCCCCCGCCGCTTCATGTGCGCGGAAACGCCTTGGGTGAACAGACTGTCCATTTTGCCCCGGAGCGACGCGACCGAGAACGTGGACGTGATCTTGCGCAGATTCGCGAACCGGTCCGCGATGTCCCGGCTTGAGCCTTGTTTGTCGCTCTGGAACTGGTCCCAGCGCGGCAGGAACTTGTCCGCTCCGGGCAGATTCCGCAGTGCGTTCTCGATCTGCGGCTGGACGCGGGTCGCCGGCTCGAACGATCCGGGCCGAGCCGTGCCCGCCGCGACGGCCGCCGCGAGATACGGCGGTTCGTAGCGCGCGCCGACGTCCTTGAACTTCGCCGGGGTGTTCTTCGGGACCGGCAGTCCCTGGGCTTTCGCCTCGGGCAAGCCCATCCGCGTGTACGAAGTGGCCTTGACGGTGGTCTTCTCGCCGTTCGAGGTGGTGACATCGAGGTCGACAGTGACCTTGTACAGGCCGATGTCGCCCTTCGCGTTCACTGTGGACTTGTTGGTGAAGCTGGTGCCGCTTGTGGACTGTTGGTTGACCTTCCGGGAGTAGCTGCCGCTGACGCCGCCAACGCCACCGACCGTACCGGGCACATAGGACCCGCCGCCGAAGATCGCGTTGACCTCTCCGCCGGACTTGGAGGAGACGGTGGTGCTGCCGCCGTTCACCGCGGAATCGTTGAACCGCAGTTCGCTGTCGCCGGGAATCGTGCCGAGGTATTCGACGTTCGTAGGCCGCACCGCGAGCTGCACGGCTTCGCGGTGGGCACCATGCGGGCTGAGCAGGTCGTTTGATACCACCGGGTTGCCCTGCATCGCGGTGCCGAGCATGCTGCGCACCCCGCCGCGGCTGAGGAACTCCCGCAGCGAGGTGCGGCCCGGGGCGCCGAATTTCGTCACCGAGGGATGGAGGTTCTTGCTTACCTGATCGAATAGGGCGTTCTCGTCGAAATCGACCGCCTCCGGCGAGAGGAATTCGATCTTCTTGGCCCAGTCGGGTTTTGGCTCGGCGGGCCCGACAGTCGGTTCCTGCTTCAGGTTGGCCAGGTCAGTGGAGAGAACCAGGCCAACGTGGCCGTCCACTGTGGAACCGACCAGGCCGCCGGTTTCGGTGCGCACCGTGATCCGGTAGGTCACCGGGGCGTCGGCGCGTTGCATGTCGCCCGCCGTGCGGATCACGCGTTGCTCGGTGCCGGTCGTGGTGCCGGTGTGCTCCGCGGACGGGCTGGCGAGCTGCGCGGTGCCGCCGACGGACGCGTACGGTCCGGCCGGGAACATCGCGAAGTAGGAGCTGCCGACGACCTTCGCGGTGGTGTCGGTGTTCGGGCTCGCGTGGGTGGTCTTGACCTCGTTCTTGACGTCGCCGATCGTCGGCTGCGGCAGTTTCGTGATCTGGTCGGCGTTGACCGCGCTGAAGTCCGGCTCCGCGGTGACGTGCACCTCGTACCACTTCTCGCCGACCCGGACCATCGACTTGCGGCCATCGCCCATAAAGGACTCGAACTCGGGGCCGGAGAGGGAATCGGTGATCGCGTCGATGCCGTGCGCCGGCGGCGGGTTCTGCTGGTTCGGGTTCAGGCGGTGGATCAGGTTCTCGATGCTGGTGCCGACGTCCTTCGCGCCGCGGACGTCGACCGGGACCACGGAGCCGAGCGCCTTGCCGTCGCGGACGAACTCGGGCAGCCGGTCCGCGAGGGGGCGGGTGTCGGGTGGTTCCTCGGTTTGCTCGTCCGCGACCAGCACGGCTTCGTCCTGCCGCGGCGGCTGATCCGTGCTGGTTTCGTGCGGCGCTTTGATCGGCGTGTGGAGGTTCGGCTTGCTGTCCGGCTCAGGCTCTGTCCGGGGGCTCTCGGAGTGCGGCAGCGGCTTCGGCGCGGGGGCGTCGCCGAGGTGGTGGTCGCGGATGTTCGCGGTGTTCGAGACGCTTTCGAGCTGGTCGAGATTGCCCTGGTTGAGCCGCGAATCGTGCCACGCGTCCGGTCCCATCACGCCGGGCTGGTCGCCGCGGTTGAAGAGCATCTCATCGTTTTTGTAGCCGTCGCCGAGGCCGAGGAAATGCATCAGCTCGTGCGTGACGCCGAAGGCCGAGTCGTGCACGTCCCAGTTGAGCTGGTTCGTCTCCGGGGTGTCCGGGTCCACAGTGGAATCGTGCAGGTTCACCGGGATCCGGCGGCCGGGGTCGGCCTGCCAGCCGGTGTCGTCCGGGTGGATGTCGTCGGCGACGCGGACGTCGAGACGGACGTGCACCTGGTCGCCGCCGGGCAGCCGGGTGCTCTGATTGACCCAGTCGTCGAGGTGGTCTCTCAGCTGCTGGACGAACTGTTCCCGCTGCTCAGGCGAAACCGAGCCCGAATGCGAGGTCAAGTCGATCGGGATGGTGTGCTCGCGCACCCACTGCCCCGGCGCGATCTCGAACCGGCGGACGTCGAACCGGATGTGCGCCATCGCGCCGGCGAGCTGCCCGCCCCTGAGCCCCGCGCGGTTTCCGGTGAACTGCTCGGCGATCTTCTTGATCGGATCGAATCGTTCCGAGGAAAATCGCGTGACCGGAGCGGTGTCGCGGCGTCCCTTCCAGTCCTTCGGTCCCGGCAGGGTCTTCGGATTCGGCTTCGGTGCTTCCGTCGCCTGCCCATGGTTTTTCGGCGCGGCAGCAGGGGTCTGTGTATTCGCCGGACGGTTGCCACTGAGGTTGTCGACGAGGGCTTGGCGCGTCGCGAGCGTCAGATCGGCGAGCTTCTTGCCGTCCTCGACGTTCTCCTTCATGCCCTTGACCAGCGAAGTGCGCTCGTTCTTGGGCAGATTCGCGACGACGTCGGAGAACACCTCCGGCCTGGTGGGGGTGTGCCCGCTCGGCGTGATCCCGTGGAACGCGGCTTTCGCGGCGATCTTCGCCAGATTCGGGTCGAGAGTCGTGTGATTGCCCAGGTAATGGCCGATCTGGTCGGACCACCTGGTCTCGTTGGCGTGACTCTGGGCCAGCGCGGTGATGCCGTTCGGGTCGGTGCCGACCTTGCCCGCGATGCGCGTCCCGTCGGTCTGAACGGCGAGATTCGCGGAGAATTTCGCGATCGCCGTCGGATGGTCGCTGTATTGCCAACTCGGGTTGCGCTGCGACAACACCGAATCGCTGAGCCCCTGGCCTTCCTTGGCTCCGTAATCAAAGTTTCCGGTGTTCGGGTTCTTGGTGCCGAACGTGACATCGTTCTCGAGCTTGTTTCCCGGCATCCGGACAAACGTGTTCGGCTCCGGGAAATACACCGCTCGGGAATCGACTCCGGCCAGCGCCTGCCGGACGTCAAGATCCAACTGCGCGGCGTGATTGGCGAGATCCCCGTCCTCGGGTCGAACGTGATAACCACCGCTGATCAACTCCGGTGGCCCTTCGGGATTCTGCTGGACCGCAGTGTTGACCGCGTCGAACAGCGGCCCGTTGCGGGTGGTGAGGGAATGGACGTCGGCGTCGCCGGTGTGCAGGTAGACCTCGTTGGTGCCACCGGCTTCGCGGATCTGCTCGGTGAGCTTCTCGGTGATCGGGTTCCGGGCGATCGTCTCGCGGATGCCCCCGTAGGGGATGGTCTTCTGGTCGATGACCGGGTTGCTCGGGTGTTTCCAGGTGAACCCGATGATCGCTACTGGGAAGCGGTTGTCCCAGGTATTCTGGAATTGCTGGATCTTGTGGTTGATCGCTTGTTCTGATCCTGGCGTGCCGTTGATGCCGATGACCAGGCCGAAACGTCCGTCGGCGGAGTTGCCGGTGAACCCGGTGGAGTATTTCTCCGCGATGGCCTGAAGATTGTCGTCCGGAGTCGCGGCGACGGTGGCCACGACGCCGATGCTGTTCTGGTTGTCCTCGGTGCGGGTGCCGAGGTCGCCGATGATCCCGGTTTCGTGCACGACGGTGAACTTGAAGTTCTTGTGGTGCTGAGCGAAGTCGCCCTTGCCGCCGGTGACCGGGGGATGCTTGCCGACATTGGGCCCAGGCCCGGTGGCGGCGGCCGGGGTCGGCTTCTTCGGGGCGGCGACTGGCGTGTGGAGGTTGCGGCCTGAAGGGCTCGGCTTCTTGGGCGCGGCAACGGGAGTGTGGAGGTCGCGGTTCGTCGCGGAGGTTGGTTTCTTGGGTGCCGCGACTGGCGTGTCCAGGTTACGGCTCGAGGGGTTTGGCTTTGTGGGCGCGGCGACCGGGGTGTGGGGGGCGGTGTTGTCGCGGGAGCGCGGGGCAGGGGTGGGCTTGGTGCTGATCGGCTTCGCCGAAGCGGGGGACGGCCCGTTTTTGGATGGCTTGGGGGTGGTGTCGCCCGAGGTCGGCTCCCCAGTTGGGGCGGGCTTCGCGCTGGTGGCCGGATCCGGCGAGGGGGCAGTGCTTCGACCGGGGTTCGGTGACGGGGCAGGACTCGGGTTGTCCGAGGGATTCGGGTTGGCAGGGCGGTCCGGGCTCGGAGCGGTGCTCGGGTTCGGACTGATGGATTGGTGCGGACTCGGACTGGCCGTCGTCTGGCTGGGATCGGCAGCGGAACTCTGAAGGGGACTCGGGGCGGGGGAGTGCGAGGCGGGCTGCGCTGTGGGGTTCGGGCCGTCGACGGCGGTCTTCGGGTCGGGGCTCGGGGTCGAATCGATGCCTTTGACACTGGTCGACGTCGGCGGCGGGACCGGCTTGGGGTCCGCGGTGGCGGTCGGGTTGGCGGAGGTGTTGGGGCTGGTGCTGTTCGAACCTGTGTTGGGGTTCGGGGTGCGGACGGAGTCGGGGGAGGAGTTCGTCCCCGGGGCGCGGTTGGCGGCCGGGCTCGGGGCGGTGGTGACGTTCGGGCCGGGCGACGGGTTCGAAGAGACGTTGATGTTCGTCGCGGGGGCCGGGTTGGTGTGGGTGGACGGGGTTGCGGTGGTCTCCAGACCGGGGCGAGCCGTCGGGGTCGGGGAGTGGTTCGCCTGACTGGGGTCGGTGGTGGAGTGCGGGGCGGTGTCCGCGCTCCGGTTGCCGCCGAAGCCGGGGAGGCCGGTGTCGTGCTGTGGGGTGGGCGTGGGGGTGCCGTTGGCGGAGGGGTGGTTGCCAGCGGGAGGAAGGGCCTGGCCGTTCGTGCCGGTGGAGTTGGCTGGGTTTCCGGTTTTGGCGGCGTCCGACGTTGACGGTGTCGGGGTTCCGGCGGTGTCCGGCGGCGGAGTGGGGGTGCCGGTTTTGACCGAGTCCGGTGTGGACGGGGGCGGGGCGGCGTGGTGATCGGTGTCGTGTCCGCCGTGGTTGGTCGGGGCGGCTGGGCTGGGGTTCGTGCCGGGAGCTGGGTTGGTGTTGGTTCCGGGGTTGGTGTTCGTCCCCGGGTGGGTGGTGGAGGCGGAGCTCGGGCTGTTGCCCTGATTGCTGTTCGTAGCGCTGGGGCCGGGGCTCTGGGGGCTGTTCGTGCTGGAGTTGCCGCTCGGGCTGGGGGTGGCGGCCGGGGGGTTGGAGTTCTGGTTGCCGGTCGGGCTGGTGGTGCCGCCCTGGTTCTCGGTGCTGGTTCCGGGCGGGTTCGAGCTGGTGGCGGGGGTGCTGTGGTTGGCGGTGCCGGGCGAGTCGGTGCCGCCAGCGGGGTTCGTGTTGCTGCTGGGCGAGTGGGGGCTCTGGTCGGGATTGCTGGCCGAGCCGTTCTGGGGAGCGTTGGTGCCAGTGGGGTTGGAGACGTGGGTTGCGTCGTTGCCGCTGGGGGCGTTCGGGTTGGTCGCGGAGTGGGAACCGTTCGCCGGGTCCTGGCTTCCGGTGGAGTTAGGGCCTGGGGAGGTGGCGTTGTCGGCTGAATGCGAGGTGCCCGGGGAGCCGTTCGCTGAGCCGGAGTTGCCTGTGGAGCTCGGGTTGCCGGTTGACTGTGAGCCGCTGGGGGAGCTGGCTGCCGAGTCCGGGTTGCTCGTTGAAGTCGAGTTGCCGGTGGTGTTGGGGCCAGGGGAGGTGTTGTCACCAGTTGGGTGGGAGTTGCTTGGGGAGGTTGAACTGTGCGTCGAAGGGGGGTTGCCGGTTGAAGTGCTGTCGCTCGTCGAGTGCGAGCCGTTTGCGGAGTTAGCGACGCCTGAAGGGTTGGGGCCGCTGGACGAGTTCTGGCCGCTCGCAGAGTTGGGGCCGGCGGTGGAGTTGGGGCCGCCGGTTGAAGGGGAGTTGCCGGTGGAGGCACCGCCGGTGGTGGAGTTCGGACCGCCTGCCGAGGTGGGGTTGCCGGTGGAGTTGTTCGGCGGGGTCTGGTTGTTGGCGGTGGGGTTGCTCGCCGGAGGCTGATTCGTTGTGGTGGAGTTGGTGTTCGGCGAGTGGGCGTTGTTCTGGCCTTCGCCGTGGGGGGTGTTGTTGCCCGAACCGCCGGTGCCGTTCGAGCCGCCTGGGCCAGCGCTACCTGAGCCACCGGGACCGCCGGAGCCACCAGATCCGTTGGAGCCGCCTGGGCCACCCGGGCCACCGAAGCCACCCGAGCCGCCGGAGTTGGCAGGCGGGGTGGGGCCGTTGACCGGGCCCACCTTGATGTTCCCGGTCCCGTCGGCCCCGCCGGGATCGTTCGGGCCCTTCTGCTGACCGCCGTCCTTGCCGCCGCCGTTGAGTTTGTCGTGCAGGTTCTGCCCGGCGTGGTGGGCGCCGTGGGTGGCGGCGCCGCTGAGCCCGCCGTTGAGGGCTCCCCAGCCCAGGCTGTCCAGGTCTCCGCCGAAGAGTCCGGCGCCGGCCAGGCCGACTACCACCTCGGTGGCCGCTTCTACGCCTGCTGCGCCGAAGACGTTGTGGCCCCACTTGCCGAGGCCGCTGTGCGCGCCCGCGGCGAACGCGCCTCCGATGGCTCCCAGGGCTGCGTTTTGGCCGATTTGTTTCCAGTCGAAGCCATCCCGGTTGCCCTGCGCGATCTGGATGAACTCGGCCAGCATCTCCTCGGCCGCTTCTTCCGCGGCTTCCTGCGCGGCCTCTCGCGCGACCCTCGACAGCAGGCTCATCAACCGCGACATCAGGGAGCGTTCGATCTGCATCACCGCGGTCCGGCCGGCTGCCCAGATTCCTGGGATCAGCGGTGCGGTGAACGGGTTGGTCATCGCCCAGATCAGGTCCGCGGCGGTGACCGCGATCGAAATGAGAATGCCGTATTTGGCGTTTTCGACGTTCAGGGCGTATTCGCGCAGAGCGGCGGCTTGTTGCTGGGCTCGGTAGGAGAAACCGGCGCCCATGGTGCTGAGTTTGTTGGCGTAGTCGGCGAAGTTGGTCGCCACGTCTCCGCCGACGTTGGAGACGACCTGTTCCGCCAGTTGGCTGAAACCGGTTCCCGCGGCGGAGATCTGCTGCGCGACTTGGTCCCATTCGGCGGCCAGTTCGCGCGCTTTGTCCTCGTCGCCCTGCGGCCAGGCGTCACCCGCGATGATGTAGAACACCCAGTTCAGGCTGGGGTCCACCATGAGGCTCATCGCGGGGGCACCTCCTTACGCGGAACGGCAAATCAGGAAATGGGTTCTTCCGGGGTGATCGCGGGCTGAGCGGGGATCGACTTCGTCGGGGCCCAACCCGTGCCTTCCGCCGCGGGCAGCCAGCGCTCGGCGGGCTCCAAGGGGGTGACTTCGCCCTCGGGGGTTTCCATCTTGTCTTCGACCGCGTGAACTGGCTTTTCCGAGCGGACGAAGACGGTCGACTCGGTCGGCTGCAGCGGGGTCACGACCTTTTCCTGAACCGGGCGTTCAACCGCCAGACGCCTCAACTGCTGAGGTTCCTCGCCTGGTTTCGACGGCAGCGGTTCCTCGCCCCGGTCAGGGATTCGCGCCCGGACGCTCTTTGCTGCGGTCCAGCCCTCTTCCTTGCCGAGCAGTTTGCCTTGGATTCGCACGCCGCGCTGGTACTCAGTCGGCGGTGCCTCGGAGCCAGGGTCAGCTTTGCGGACCTTGTGGTTGAGGTCGGTGAAATTCTTGAACAGAGCGTTGGAACCGTCATAGGCACCCTGGTCGGCCTCGCGGAACGACGTCGCCATGTCGCCGATCGCGTCGCGCGTCGCTTCCACCGCCAGCGCCCAGGCATTGATGCCGTTGTAGATCTCGCCCGCCGACTGGATGTGCGTCTTCGAGAACTCGTTGCCGTTCTTGTCGTTTCCGGCCGCGTCCTGGATCCGGCTGGGGTTCGCCAGGCTTTGCACCAGCTGGGCGAGCGTGCGCAGTTCGGCGCTCTTGCCGTCGAAGCCGTCGCGGCCGCCGTCCAGGCCGTCGGCGTCGACGAAAAACTGGTCTGTCATGACAGATTCCCTTCGTCGAATCCCGGCACTCGCGCCGAGAACAGGGCGTTGACGTCCACTTTTCCGCTCATCAGGTCCTGGGCCGAGATGCCTGGCGGAAGCATGGGGGCCATCAATTCCGCGGCCGCGGCGACGGATTTCTGGCGGGCGGCGGAGATGGTGTGCACGATCACTGAAGCGAGTTCCGCGGGTGCCATGCGTTTGTAGGCGCTGGTGGGGAAGGAAAGTTCGGTCAATTCGCCGGTACGGCCGACGGTCGCGGTCACCTCGCGGCGGGCGGAAGTGACGGTGCTGGTGGCGGTTTCGATGTCCTGGCGCGCTTGGTCGAAGTGGTCGCGTTGGTGCTGATAGGCGGCCATCGCGTCTTCGAGCATCTTTTCGTGGTGCGAAGTCATCGGTTTCCTCCCGGGGTCAGCCGACCGAGGCCAGGCCGGGGCCGAGGGCCATGGCGCCGGTGTCGGGCGGGCGGATGCCGCGCAGGTCGGCGGCGGCTAGCGTGCGGGACGCGGCGGCGGCCGAGAGGGTGCGGGCGAGTTCGTGCGCGGCGTGCGCGGTGTGGTCGGAGGCTGCGGAGAGTTCGTGGGCGAGTGCGTCCCGGACGTCGTCGGGGACCTCGTGGCCGCGTCGGACCAGCAAGCGGACCGCGATTTCGGCTAGTTCGTCCACTGTGTACTCGGCGAGTTGCCAGCCGTACGGGAAGGCGTCGCGCAGGGTGGGCAGTTGGGCGAGCAGTTCGCCGACGCGGTCGCTTTCGCCGGTGAACACCACGACCGGGTCGGCGGGGCGTCGGGAGACCATTTCGGACAGTGCTTCCAGGGCTTCGATGCCGGGGGTGTGCTGCGAGGTGTCCCAGTCGCCGTCCAGGTCGACGACCAGGGTGCCGCCGGACGCGTCTTCCACCGCGGCGCGGACCAGGTGTTCGGCTTGGCCCGGCCATTGCGGTGACAGTTCTTCGGCGAGGTTGCGGTGAACCAGTTGTCCCGTGGGAGTCATGCCGAATTCCGAGAGGATTTGCGCGTATAACTGAGCGTACTCGGAGCGTCCGGTGCCGCGTTTGCCGCTGATCACCAGGTTCGCTTGGTGGCCCAGCGGTTGCCGTTCGTGGGTGAGGCGGCCGAGTTTGAGCAGCAGTCGTTCGGCGTTCTCTCGTACCGAGTTCTGGCCGACCAGTCCGCTGAGGCGTTTCCAGCCCGCGCTGGTTTTGACCGCGGCGGCGGGGTCGGCGGTGACCGAAACGGAAGACTTGGCCGCGGAAGGCAGTTGCGTCAGCTCGGCTTGCAGGTCGTCGGCGGTGAGGCGGTTCAGCTCGATGTCTTTGGACGGCGGGTACAGCGCCAGCCGCGACGCCTGGTTGTTCACCATCGCCTCGAACAGCTTGCGCGCGACGCGACCGTTGCCGAACGTCGAGTTCTTCGGCACCCGCTCGAAATACTCGCGCAACGCGGCCAGCGCGTCGTCGGTCATTTCGTAGTAGTGCTTGCGGGTCAGGCCGGTCGTGATGGTGACCAGTTCGTCGACGCTGTAGTTCGGGAATTCGATGGTGCGCGTGAACCGCGAAGCGAGACCGGGGTTCGACTGCAGGAACTGCTCCATCTGCTCGGAATAGCCCGCGACGATCACCACCAGCGAATCGCGCTGGTCCTCCATGATCTTCATCAGCGCGTCGATGGCTTCCTGCCCGAAGTCCGGGCCGGAACCGCCGGTCGGCGCGCTCAGCGTGTACGCCTCGTCGATGAACAGCACCCCGCCGACGGCCTTCTCCACGACCTCGGTGGTCTTGATCGCGGTGGACCCGATGTACTGGCCGACCAGGTCCTGGCGGGCCACCTCGATCATGTGCCCCTTCGACAGGATGCCCAGTTCGGCGAGCACCGTGCCGTACAGCCGGGCGACGGTCGTCTTGCCCGTGCCGGGCGGGCCCGCGAACACCAGGTGCCGCGACATCGGCGGCATCGGCAGGCCCATCCGCTCGCGCATCTGCGACATCTTGATCAGGTTGATCAGGCCGGTGACCTCCTTCTTCACCCCGGCCAGCCCGACCAGCGCCTCCAGGTCGCCCAGCGGGCCTTCGAGCACCTCGCCAGCGGCCTCGCTCACGGTCTGCTCCGCGACGTCGCTGGCCGGACCGGCCAGCACTTCGAGCGGGCGTGCGGAATCGGTGAGCAGGTTGTCGACGTCCGCGTGTTCGCCGCTCACGAGTTCGCCGGAGGCGTCGTTGACCACGCAGTCCCGGATGCTGACCGGTTCGGTGGTTTCCACGTGGAAGCCGTCCTCGCCCGCACCGAGGACCTCGCATTCGGTGAACGACGCCTGAGCGCCGACGTACACGCCGTTGCCTCGCGCATTGCGCACCCGGCAGCGGGAAGCGGTCAGCGCCGAGCCCGCGGCGACGGTGATCCCGTCCACTGTGGAGTCGATGACCTCGCAGTCCTGCAAGGAGATTTCCGCGGTTCCGGAAATGTGCAGGCCGCCGCCGCGCACCTGCACCGACTTCGCCGAGGACGGCGCGCCGCCAGCGAACGAGACCGCCTTGTCCGCCGTCGAGTCGACCCGAATGTCGGTCACCGTCAGACGGGCGTCCTCGGTGACCTGCACCCCGGCTTCCCGGCCAGTGTCGATGGAGGCGTCGGCAAGGTCCAAGGTGGACTGTCCGGAGAGGACGATCCCGACGCCGCTGTCCGGCGTCATCCGCAGCCCGCCGACGGTCACGGCGGAATCCGCGCTGACCGACATCGCGGTGTGCGTAGAACCCCGAACGGTGGCGCGTTCGAACCGCGGCCGCGCCTGGTCGTCGACCAGGATCGTGACCGGTGAACCCTCGAAGGTGCAGTCCACGAACTGCGGCGCGGCGGTTCCGGTGGCCTGCACCGCGTTCGTGCCAGCCCCGGCGAACACACACTCGCGCAGCAGCGGTTCGGCGGACGCGGCGATGTGCGCGGCCTGCATCGGCGCCGACCGGAACTGCGACGACGCCACGGAAACTCGGCCCTTGCTGGTGACGTACAGGTCGACGTTCGCACTGTCCCGCACGGTCAGCCCAGTGATGGTCGCGCGCCCCTGCTGTTCCACGACCATCGCCGGTTTCTGCGCGCCGACGATCTCGCACTGCTCGACAATCGCGACCGCTTCGCCGTTGACGCACACCCCGTTGCCCGCCGCGCCCCGCACCGCGCAACGGCGCAGCAGCACCGAACCGGTCTCGGCCACGACCACGCCGGACGACGCGGCATCGACGATCTCAGTGTCCTCAATGGCCGATTGCACCGGCGAGGCGATCACGACCCCGGCGCCGCCGGTGCTGGTCACCGTGCATCCGCGCAGTGCGAGCGAACCCTCCAGGCGGGCCAGCAAAGTCGCCCACGAATTCCCGGACAGCCGGCAGCCGTCCAGCGCCGCCTCGCCGCGGACAACGTCCACAGTGACCAGTTGGTCGTCGGCACCGGTCAGGATGAATCCGCTCAACTGCACCGCTTCGGCGTTCGCGACGAGCACGCTTCCGGTGCTCGCCGCGATTTCCACGGTGCCCGCGCCTTGTTCGGCCACCAGCGACACCATCCGGTTCACCACGAGGTTCTCCTCGTACCGTCCCGGGTGGACGCTGATCGTCGCCCCCGGCTGCGCCTGCGCCAGCGCCGCGCCGATGGTTCCGAACGCACCCGGCCGGTCGCCGCCGACCACGAGCAGCTGTCGGTTCATCGTCTCCGCCTCTCCGCCTCTCCGCACTCAGGCCAGGCCCGGGAGCGCCCCGAACCGCTCCGCCGCCTGCTCGTCCATCACGGTCCGGACCAGGTCCTCGCCCGCTTCCGCCCACGTCTCGAGCTTCTGCCGGAGCGAGTTCATCGCCAGCTCGTCCAGCGACGCCCGGTCATTCGCGACCCGGCCGGTCTCGTCGATCTCGCTCGCGGTCAGTTCCCGCAGCAGCACCGCACCCCGCGCTCCCGCGGCCGGTTTGCGCGTTTCGAGCACCTTGAAGCTGGTTCCCGGCACGAACAGCACCCGGTTTTCGACGCCGCCCTCGCTCGGTTCCAGCAATTTGGTGCGTCGTCCGGTGATCGACCACACCAGCACGTCCGTCTCGCCGTCCACAGTGGACGACGGTTGCGTCAGCGCGTTCAGGAAGCCCCATTCGGTCAGCACTTTCCGCCCGTCCAGCAGCGGCCACACCGGCGGCGGCAGCTCGGTGGCGAAAGTGGCCGGACCGCGGTGCGAGGGCAGGCGGCTCAGCCCGGCCACGACGCATCGGGCGACCGGCACGTGCGGACCGTTCGCGCCGCGCCGCAGCCCGGCGTCGATCGTGGACCCCTTGGGGGACAGGTAAAGCTGCACGGCCACCGCGTCGGTCAGCACCTCGGCCGAGGACGAGGTCGACAGCACGCCTTGGAACCCCGGGTGTTCGGACAGGATCCGCGCGACGGTGTTCGACATCAGGCCGTACTCCGCGCCGAGCGATTTGCGCAGCCACTGGCGTTCCTTGTCCGCGCCGCGTTTGGGCAGCAGGGCGGTCGATTCCGCGCCGGGGGTCTCCTGGAAGCGCAGGTCTGCCGAGGGTTTCGGCGCGGGCTCCGGCTTGTCCGAAGCGGACACTGGGCTGGACGGCGTGGGCACCTTCTCCGCGACCGGGGCGGCGGGCTTGGCGACCGGCGGTTCGACGGGCTTAGCCGGGGCGACGTCCGCCGGAGCGATGCGGCTGACCGGCACCGCTGCGGGAGGAGCAGCGGAGGCCTTGGCCGGGGGAACAGCCGGAGCGGCAGGCACAACGGCAGGCGCAACGACGGGCGTGACCACGGGGCTAGGAGCAGCGATCGCCCCAGGAACCTCCGTAGGCGCAGCAATCCCCAACGCCGCCGGAGCCGCGGGCAAGTAAGCCGCCGGAGGAGCCGCGGCAACAACCGGCGCCGGATGCCCGGACTCGATCGCCTCCAACGCCCGAGTCACCACCCGAGGTCGCGCACGCTCCGCGAGCAACGCAGCAGCAGGCAACACCCGGCTCATCCGGCGAGTCTCCTCATCCAGCCGCGCCAGCAAATCCTCCGCCAGCAACCGCATCCGCGACACCGAGCCCTCGTCAGCCGCGTCAAAGGTCAGGTTGTGCACCGCGGCGTCAAGAGTGATCTCGCGGACCGCGGCCGTCGACGGACCGTCCTGCGGCGGACGCACCAGCAGACCGGACTGCACGACCTCGACCACCGCGTCCGGCGAGTACCAGTACACCGCGGGGGAGACCTGGTCGAGTCCGTGGATCGGCGGACGGTGCGACAGCAGCTCAGGCAAGACGGCGGCCGAGCCTGGTTCGTACCCGAGTTCGGTGGTGAACGGACGCCAGCCGAAGCGCCCGTCGTGCATCACGGTCCGCAGCGTCGGCAGCTGCGGCGAACCGACCGGCACGCCCGCGTAGAACGCGACCGGCTTGCCGAGCAGGTCCGCCAGCGCCTGCCCGATGGTGGCCTCGCCGGGCACCGACATCGGGCCGTACTGCACGAACCGCGCCTTGGCCCGCACCTTCTCCGGCAGTTGGACCCACAGCCGGGCCGCGTCGTCCAGCGCCAGCGGCGGGCAGCCGGGGCAGCCCAGGACGATGGTCATGGTGTCGTGCTGCGCGGGCATCCGGGAGATCAGCGCCGTGCGATGGTGCCGTTGAGGAGCGTCGAAACCGACCGGACGGACCCACAATCCGCCCGGCAGCGGTTCGGCGACCCCGCGCGAACTCGTCGGGGTCAGCTCGGCGGCGATCCCGGAATCCCAAGCCGGACGCGGGAACCGCTTCGCCTCCCAAGCCGGCGGACGGCCCGGCCGGAAGCGCACCCAGCCGCCGCCGCGTCCGGCGTGGACGAACAGCGCGCCGCCCGCGCTCGGGATCACCGAACCGTCCGGCGCGAGCACCGGGCGGTTGATCCGCTCGGCCAGCCACTGCCCGGCCAGCGCGGTCGTCTCGCGCGAGCGGCCGCCGATGACCAGCCGCACGCCGCGGCGGCGGCGGGGGAGCGCCTTGGCCACCGATTCCCACATCGCGATCGGCGAATCGACCGGCAGGTCCACGACGACCAGGTCGTGGTCGGGATCGGCCGCGACGCCGAGCGCGAGCGACTGCGCCTCGCCGGTCATCCCCTCCGCGAGGTGCACGACCAGCGCGTTGCCGACGGTCTTCTTCTCCAAAGCGCCGTCGCCGCGCCGGATCAGCGAGAGTTCCATGGCTGCCTCCTTCTCAGACTCGGCGGCCGACGGCCGGAGCCGCGCCCGTGTGGTGCGCGATCAGCCCGTACACGAAGAACCCGACCGCGATCAGCAGCCCGAGGACCAGCCCGACGAGCAGGCCGACCCAGGCCCGCCGGGCGGGCACGTCGAGGTGGCTCGCGTCGCCGAGCACCAGCGCCGAGGTCATCCGCCCGATCAGGAACGAATACGCCTCGACGTGGTCCTTCTGCGTCTGCACCATGTCACCCCTCCCTCGCTCAGGACGTGAGCCCGACGGCCCACGCGTAGACGCCGAACAACTGCAGCAGGATCGGGATCATCGCCACCGCGCTCAGCGTTTCCAGCCAGTTCGCCAGGTGCCCCCAGATCGGCAGCAACCGCCGCGGCGGCGGGCGCAGCATCGCCAGCAGGAGCAGGAAGAACACCAGGCACAGCCCGGCGAGACAGGCGCCTCGCCACGGCGTCGGCAACGGCTGGATCAGCGACAGCCCGAGCAGCACCAGACCGATCGCCCCGGCGGCGGCGAGCGGAACCCGTTGCCACACGCCGAGCAGCGCCCGCGAACGCATCAGCACCGCGGCGGACACCAGCCCGCCGAGGATGGTCGGGAACAGCCCGTGGCCGACCAGGAACGGGAAGCAGCCGACGAAAACGGCCGTGGCGGCAAGGCAGGCGATGGTGAGGTAACCGTCGGCGTACCCGGTCTGGTGCACCATCTGCGCGGCGGGCATCGGTTCGATGTCGTACTGCAGTTCCCCGGCCGAACGCGGCAGCTGCGGCCCGCGGATGCGAGCGAACCGGATGCCGATCCGCGGCGCGAACACCATCAGCCCGACCAGCACGAACGACACCAGTCCGGCCGCCTGCTCGGTGGTGAACCCGGCGCCGAGGTGCAGCCAGAGCGAAAGCGCTCCGGCGAGTCCGGTCGCGACGACCGCGCCGAACGGCACGAACGGGATGGCGTGCGACCACGCCGCCCGTCCTCCGAGCACGAGACCGCCGGCCAGCGCGAACGTCAGGCAGCCGGTCAAAATCGGTGCGCCCTGCAGGTCGAACGCGGGATCGAGTCCGGCCACCGCGACCGCACCGGCGAGGAACGCGAACGCGCAGCCGCCGAGCCCGAGCAACGTCAGCAGCGCCTTGTCGTCGGAACGCACCCCGGTCGCCACGGCCGCGACGAGCAGCCCGAGCGACACCACGCCGCCGCCGACCGCGGTCAGCCCGGCCGAACCCGGGTAGAGCAGCACCTTGGCGAGCACCAGGAGAGAGAAGATCGCGAACCCGAGGAACAGGCCGCGGTTGAACTCCGGACGCCAGCGGCCAGGGTGCCGGCTCACCGCAGTGGCCATGCCGTCCGCGATGTCGTCGAAATCCAGCTCCGGCAACGGATCCGTGCGAGGGCGAAGGTGGAATTCCTCGCCCTCCTTCCAGTCCAGCGACTCCGGCGTGCCCGACGCGTCCAGCGGCTCCTCGCCGAGGCGCTGCAGCACCCAGCCGTCGCCGAGGTCCTCCCGGCTGCCGGTGTGTTCCAGCAGCACCGGCAGCAGGCTGGTCAGCGGGACGGACATCGGCACCGCCAGATCCGCCCGGCCCTGCGGCCCGTACACGGTGATCCGGCACAGTTCGCCGGTCGACGCGGTCATCGCACGCCCCTTTCGGTCGTCGCGAGCGGGGACCAGCCCTCGTCGGCCCGGTCCTCTTCCGCGATCGCGGTCTGCACGAGCTTCACGCCGCGGCGGGTGACGAGCTGCGCGCGGCCGGCGGGCAGCTGGCGCGGGGCCGCCTCGCCGAGGAACTTGCCCTCTTCCTTGGGGTAGGAGAACACCACGCCCGGGCTGCCGAGTTCCCAGATCCGGCGGACCACCGAGTCGCTCAGCGCGCGCATCGCGCCGGACGTGCTGCGGCTGAGGATCAGGTGGAACCCGATGTAGGAACCCTGCGACAGCAACGACAACAGCGGTTCCAGCGGCGAGCCCATGCCGCTGGTCAGCAGCTGGTAGTCGTCCACCACGAAGAACAGCCGGGGGCCGGTCCACCAGTCGCGGCGCTTGAGGCGGTCCGCGGTGATGGTCTGGTCCGGCACGCGCGGGGTCAGCGAAACGCTGGCCTGCTGCGCCAATTCCTGCAACGCCTCGGTGGTGGTCGCGTACCCGACGCGGTATTCCTCGGGCACTTCGACGTCCAGCTGGCGGCTCGGGTCGGCCAGCACGATCTTCGCCTCGCTCGACGAGTAGCGCGCCAGCACTGAACGCAGCACCACCCGCAGCAGGTTGGTCTTGCCGGTTTCGTTGTCGCCGAAGGCAAGCAGGTGCGGAGTGGCCGCGAAGTCGTGCCACACCGGCAGCAGCCGCTGCTCGTCCTGGCCGAGGGCGATCCGCAGGTCGCCGTCCGGCGCGGGAAGCTGCGCCATCGGCAGTTTCGCGGGCAGCAGCCGTACCGACGGAGCCGGTGCGCCCGGCCAGAACAGATGCACCTCTTCGGCGACCGCCTTGGCCGCGGCGGCGAGGTCGTCGGTGTTGCCGCTGCCGTCCATTCGCGGCAGTCCGGCGAGGAAGTGCAGGCCGTCCGGGGTCAGGCCGCGGCCCGGCTGGTTCGGCACCGTTTTCGCTTTGCGCGAGCCGATTTCCGACTCCATCGGATCGCCGAGCCGCAGTTCGAACCGGGTCTGCAGCAGGTCGCGCAGGTAGGGCCGGATCTCCGACCAGCGGGTCGCGCCGATCACCACGTGCACCCCGAAGGACAGGCCGCGCGAGGCCAGCTCGCCGATCTTCTGCTCGAGGTCGCTGTAGTCGTTCTTGAGGCTGTACCAGCCGTCGACCACCAGGAACACGTCGCCGAACGGGTCCTCGATCTGGCCGCTGCGGCGCAACGCGCGGTAGGCGTCCATGGATTCGATGCCGTGCTCGGAGAACAGCGTCTCGCGGCCTTCCATGACCTGCGAGATTTCCTCGATGGTCCGGACGACCCGGTCGCGCTCGAGCCGGGTGGCGACCGAACCGACGTGCGGCAGCCCGGACAGCGACATGATCCCGCCGCCGCCGAAGTCCAGCCCGTAGAACTGGACCTCCTGCGGGGTGTGCGTCATCGCCAGCGCCAGCACGAGCGTGCGCAGCAGCGTCGACTTGCCGGTCTTCGGCCCGCCGACCACCGCGACGTGCCCGGCCGCCGACGACAGGTCCGCCGTCAGCAGTTCGCGGACCTGCTCGAACGGCCGGTCGATCATCCCCATCGGCACCCGGAGCCTGCCCCAGTGCGCCGGGTCGGCCACCGCCATCCCACGCACCGGGTCCGGCGTGACGCTCGGCAGCAGCGAATCGAGGCTCGGCGATTCGGCCAGCGGCGGCAGCCACACCTGACGGGCCGCCGGGCCCGCGCCGGTCAGCCTGTCGATGAACGCGTCGGCGAGTGTTGGCCCGCCGGGCACGGCTGCTTCCAGAGCGTCCACATCGGACTGTTTCTCGGCCGGTTCCGGCTCGTCGTCGCGGATGATCAGCTTGGCGGGCCGGGCTTCGGTGCGGAACGGGACGACCTCGCGGCTGGCCCGTGCCGCGGCGACCGCGGAGTTCTCGCCGTTGCCCGCAGGCACTGGACCGGAGACGTAAGCGGCCTTGAACCGCACCAGGTTCGTGGTGTCGATCTTCAGGTAACCGTTGCCTGGTTCCGGCGGCAGCTCGTATGCGCTGCCTGCGCCGATCACGCTGCGAGACTCCATCGAGGAGAAGGTGCGCAGCGCGATCCGGTACGACAGGTGACCCTCGACGCGGTGGATGCGGCCCTCGTCCAGCCGCTGCGACGCGAGCAGCAGGTGTACGCCGAGGCTGCGGCCCAGCCGTCCGACGGAGACAAACAGCTCCATGAACTCCGGCTTGGCGCTCAGCAGTTCGGAGAACTCGTCGACCACCAGGAACAGCGTCGGCATCGGGGCCAGCTGTTCGCCGGCCGCGCGGGCCTTTTCGTATTCGTACAGCGACGGGTAGCCGCTCGCGCGCAGTTGTTCCTGGCGGCGCACCATCTCGCCGTTGAGCGAGTCCTGCATGCGGTCGACCAGCGGCAGTTCGTCGGCGAGGTTGGTGATGGTCGCCGAGGTGTGCGGCAGCCGGTCCATCCCGAGGAACGTCGCGCCGCCCTTGAAGTCGACGAGCACGAAGTTGAGGATCTCGGACGAATGCGTCGCGGCCAGCCCGAGCACGAGCGTGCGCAGCAGCTCCGACTTGCCGGACCCGGTCGCGCCGATCAGCATCCCGTGCGGGCCCATGCCGCCCTGCGCGGATTCCTTCAGGTCCAGTTCGACGATCTCGCCGTCCTCGGTCACGCCGATCGGCACCGACATCCGAGCGCGCTGAGCTGCCCTCGGCCGCCACTGGCCCGGGATGTCGAAGGTGTGCACGTCCTTGATGCCGAGCAGCGCGGTCAGTCCGAAGTCGCTTTCCAGCGGCTGGTCGGCGATCTCCAGGGTGCCGCTGGTCCGTTTCGGCGCGAGCAGCCGGGCGAGGCCTTCCACCTGGGTCACCGACAGCTCGTCGCGGGTCGCGGAACCCACTCCGCTGCCCGCCGGGAACTCGACCAGACCGTCCTTTGTGGTCAGTCGCAGCACCTTGGGGCCGCCGGGGAGCGCGCCGGTGACGTCCAGCAGGACGACGTTGCGCAGGCCCGCGCCGACCAGCCGCGAGGATTCCGGGATCGCCGCCAGATGCGCGACGACCACCACGAACGGCTCCGTCGTCGTCGGCCCGACGGTCTTGTCGTGGTCGTCGCGATCGGCCACGTCCGGGCCGAGGAGGTCCATCAGCTCGTCGTGGTCGGCGGCGAGCAGCCGGAGCGGGCCGGCGGCGTCGCGGAGCGTCGGGTGGTTGTTGTGCGGCAACCACTTCACCCAGTCCCACTGCGCCTGCGCGGCTTCGGTGGTGAGCACCGCGAGCCGCAGTTCGTCCGGCGAATGGAAGGCGACCAGTTGCGCGAGCATCGCCCGGACCAGCCCGACGGCCGCTTCCGGATCTCCGTCGAACTCGACGCTGGTGAAGCTCCGCAGTCCCACCGCGGTCGGGATGCCGGACAGCGTGCGGTAGGTCTCGGTGAACCGGCGCAGCGAGATCGCCGACAGCGGTTCGAGGTCCTCGATCGGCTTGGTCACCGGCGGCACCAGCTCCAATGCCGACTGCTGCGTGCCCAGCCCGATCCGCACCCGCGCGAAGTCCTCGTGGCTGATCCGGCGTTCCCACAGCCGCGGGCCCATCGCCAGCGACCACAGCGAATCCGGGGACGGGTTGTTCCAGGCCACCGCGTGCCGCTGGTCCTCAGCGGTCGAACGGGCCCGCTCGCGGACCTGGCCGATGTAGCGCAGATAGTCCCGCCGCTCGGCCTGCATCTTGCGCTTGCGCTCGGCGGCGGCGCGGGAGAGCTGTCCGAGGCTCATCGCGATCATCGACACGCCCATGCCGCCGCCGATCACGTAGGTGAACGGCGAACTGCCCGCGACGCCCGAGAACGCCAGCACCATCACCAGCGACCCGATGGCCATCGGCAGCATCATCAGCAGCGAGTTGAAATCGCGCGCCGCCGGTTCCGCCATGACGGGCGGTTCTTGCAGTTCTTCCTGGCCCTCGGGCATTTCCGGGCCCGCGGCGCGCGGGCCGCGCTTGACGGTTTCCGTGCTCATTCGAGCACCCCCGGGGAGCTGCGGTGTGCTGGCTTGCCCCAGGCCGCGTCGTCCTGCCGGAGCAGGTCGGCCATGGTGCGTTCCTCTTCTTCCTCGGTCTCTTCTTCGGCGGTGTCCGCTTCGGGCTCCTCGGGTTCCGGCGCGTCGCCGCAGGTGGGCAACTCGTCGGGGACGACCTCGGCCGGACCGCCGCGGACCCGCTGGTAGGTGCCGAGCGCGGGTTCCTCGTCGGCTTGGTTCGGCCGCCACGGCTCGTCGGTGCGCTGCAGGAAATCGGTGGTGATTTCCGCGGGACGGTCTTCTGCCGGTGTGGTGACCGGCAGCAGACCGGGGAGGAATTCGGCGGTGCCCACGTCCCAGGCCGAGGTGTCCTCGTGGTCGAGGGGTTGCACGACTGCGATGCGGACGAGGTCGTTGTCGTTGCTCGTGGCGGCCCAGCCGGTGTTGGCGGGTGCGTCCACAGTGGCCGAAGAGACCCAGGGTTGCTGGACTTCGGTGAGCAGCTCGGCGGAGTCCGGTCGTTCGGGCGTGCTCGTCCCGTTGCTGACTGGGGGGACGATCGGGATGCCAGCGCCGGTCGCCCAGCCTGCTGAGGTGCTTGGCGGGGTTTCGCCTTGTGCGCTGGGGTCTCCGATGCCCGACGGTGCGCTTGCCGCCCAGGGTTGCTGGACGTCGCCGAGCAGTCCGGCCGAGTCGGGTCGTTCGGCGGGCGTCCCGTTGCCGGTGTTGCCCGGCGGGACCATCGGCATGCCAGGTGCCGGAGGAGCCCAGCCAGCGGATTCGTTCGGTGGCGTCTCCCCGGACGTGCTCGGGTCGCCGACGCCGCCAGGCAGATCGGCCGTCCATGGCTCCTGGACGTTGCCGAGCAGCCCGGAGGAGTCGGGTCGTTCGGCGGCGGGCGTGTTCATGCCGCTGCCGCCGCCCATGCCGCCCGGCGGGACCATTGGCGGGGTTCCCGAAGCTGGGAGTTGTTGCTGCTCGTGGTTGGCGACGGGGTCGGGCAGCTTCGGCAGGTCGCTTTCCCCGCGGCCCTTCATACCCGGGTCGATCGGCTCACTGCCCGGGCCGCCGATGCCGTTGCCGCTGACTCCGGGGCCGCTCGCGCCGTCGCCGGTTCCGCCGTCCGCGCCGGGCGGCGGGGCCCACTTGGCCGAGTGCAGCGGTGGTGTGTCGCCGTGGGCGTCGGGGTTGCCGATGCCGTCGGGCGGTGCGCTCAGCCATGGCTCCTGGACGTTGCCGAGGAGTCCGGAGGAGTCGGGTCGTTCGGCGGCGGGCGTGTTCATGCCGCTGCCGCCGCCCATGCCGCCCGGCGGGACCATCGGTGGCGTTCCCGAGGCCGGGAGTTGTTGCTGCTCGTGGTTGGCGACAGGGTCGGGAAGCTTGGGCAGGTCGCTCTCGCCGAGCCCCTTCACCCCAGGGCCGACCGGCTCACCTACGCCGTTGCCGCTCGCGCCGTCGCCGGTCCCGCCGTTCGCGCTGGGCGGCGGGGCCCACTTGGCCGAGTGCAGCGGTGGCGTGTCGCCGTGGGCGTCGGGGTTGCCGATGCCGTCGGGCGGAGGGCTGATCCACGGCTTTTTGATGCTGCCGAGCAGCCCGGAGGAATCCGGACGCTCCGCGGCGGGCGTGTTCATTCCGCTGCCGCCGCCCATCCCGCCCGGCGGCACCATCGGCGGAGTCCCGCCACCGGGAACCTGCTCGTGGTTCCCGACCGGATTCGGCACCTTCGGCAGATCGCTTTCGCCGAGGCCCTTGATCGCGCCCGGACCGCTGTCGCCCGGCCCGCCGACGCTGTTGCCGCTCGCGCCGTCGCCGGTCCCGCCGCTCGCGCCGGGCGGCGGAGCCCACTTGGCCGAGCTGAGCGGGGGAGTTTCGCCGTGCGAATCGGGGTTGCCGATGCCGTCCGGCGGAGGACTGATCCACGGCTTCTTGATGTTGCCGAGCAACCCGGACGAATCCGGACGCTCCGCGGACGGCGGGTTCAGCCCGCCACCGCCGCCCATGCCTCCCGGCGGCATCATCGGGATGCCGCTGCCGCCCGGGTTCTGGTTGCCCGGCGGGTTGCTGAGGCCCGGCGGCAGGTGCGCCGGGTTGAGCGCGTTGTTCGCCAGGTTGCCGCCGGAATCTCCCGGAGGCGGCGGGATCGACGCGGGATTCACGTGCCCGGACCCGCCCGAGCTTCCCGGCGGGGCGGGGATCGACGGCGGGTTGACGTGCCCGCCCAGGTTGTTGCCGGAAGCCCCGGGCGGGGGCGGGATGGACGGAGACTTGAGGTTGTTCCCTCCCGAAACGTCGCCCGGCGGCGGTGAGACCTTCGGCGGCTTCACGCTGCCGGAATCGCCCGGCGGCGCGGGAATCGACGGCGGTTTGACCTCCGAACCCGGCGGCTTCTGCGGGTTCGGCGACTTGTTCCCGCCAACCCCGTTAGGCGGCGGCGGAATGGAAGCAGCGGTGATCGGAGGCGGCGTGCCGTTGCCCCCGGGACCCTTGAGGTCGCCCGGCGGCGGTGACACGAGGGCGTTCTTCAACGGCGGCGGCACATTGCTCCCGCCAGGGCCGCCCGGACCGTTGGGACCGTTGACCCCGTTGGGAGGCGGCGGAATCGCGGCCTTGTTCACCGGCGGAGGAGCACCGTTGCCGCCACCCGGAGGCGGTGACACGGGCGGCGGTTTCGGAGTAGGAGGCGGCTGCGTCACCGGTGGCGGCGGCGGAGAAGTGGGCGGCGGCGGGGGAGGAGTCACCGGCGGCGGAGGTGGCGGAGGCGTGGGCGGCGGGGGAGGAGTCGGCGGGGGCGGAGGAGGCTTGGGCGTGTTGCCGTCGCCGCCACCAGGAGTCGGCGGCGGGGTCGTCTTGCCCGCGTTGACGTGCACGGTGTTGTACTTCTGCGCGAGCTGCCCGCCGACCTTGCGCATGTCGTTGGTCATCATCTCGACGGCCTCGGGGAACTGCGAGATGTACGCGCGCCCGTCGCTGAGGTGGTATTTGCTGCCCTGGGCGAGGACCTGGCTGGCGTAATAGCTGTCGATGTAGCGGATCGTGTCCTGCGCCCACTTGAGGTACGCCGCGGAATTGACGAGGTTGTTCGGCACGTTGTTCGACCCGCCGCCGTCGCCGATCCGGTCCGCCAGATCGGAGAACTTGTTGCCCAGCGCGGTCATCATGTCCTTGAACTTCGTCGCGGCGTCGCCCTTCCACGGACCGTCCGGTCCGGCGAGGGCGGCGGTCTGGTCCTGAATGGACTGAGCGACCATCGCGAGGTTCTGCTGCGTCTCCTGAAACACCCCGGCCGCGTCCTGAAGCGACTGCCAGTTGACGTTGCCGTAGGCCTTGTCCCGGTTGTCCTGGCCGCCCGACAGCGAACCGCCGCCGAGGATCGCCGCTTCGATCTGCTTCCACGTCAGGCCGTCGAAATCCTTCGACGGGTCACCGGTGCTGTTCTGGTTGCCGGTCTGCGTGGTGTCCGGCCAGACCCCGTTGTCGTCCGAGGTGAACCCGTGGGTGTTGTTGTCGTCCGCCATCTTCCCTCGATCGCTTCGAACCTGAGAGACCCCGGCGAGAACCGGGAAAGACCGCCGCCCGTCCGGTCAGGGTTTCTGACCGGCGCCGGTGATGTGGCCGCTGACTGTGTTGAAGTACTGGTTGTAGTCGTCGGCCGACATCTTGTTGACCTCGTCGGCGTTGTCGTACGCCTTCGAGGCCTTGTTCACCGCGTCCGCCACCTCGTCGAGCGCTTTGCAGAGGTCGTGGATCGCGGTGCGGGTGGTGTCCCGCAGCGAGTTCGCGCCCTGGATCGGCGTGAAGATCTTGTTCTGCGCCGTCAGGAACACGCCGGGCTTGAGCTGGACCCCGTCGAGCTTCGTCGGCAGGTCCTTCAGCGGCCCGTCCGCGAGCGACTGCAGGTTCTTCGCGAACGTGCGCATCGCCTCGGTGTTGACCGCGGTGACGCCCTTGCCCGGATGCTCGGAACCGCCCGGCACCGGCGGCGGCTTGCCGACGTCGCCCGGCGGGATCCACTCGTTCTTCACGTCCGGCGGAGCCTGGTCGCCCGGGCTGTGGAACTTGCCGTCGTCCGACGTCGTCTGATGCTTGTTCGACGTGTCGTTGTGCATTCCGTAATCGGTGTCGCCCAACGAAACCATGGCCGGTCACCCTCCTTTCAGGTCAGTTGCGCCCGCGACGGCGGCGTCAGTTCGAGGCGAACCGCTTCGCGTTGTTGCCCTCGGTGTTCGAGGTGCCCTCGTTGATCTGGCCGAGGGTCTGCGCGGCGGCGTCGAGCGCCTGCGGCAGCGTGAGCGCCGCCTGGTGGCAGTAGTTGTAGGTCTCGTGGAACATGTCCGCCGCGACACCGGTCCAGTTTTCGCGCTGGCCCTCGATGACCGCCTTCATCTGGTCCAGCAGCTCGGTGATCTGGTTCGACTGCTGCTTCGCCTGCCCGACGGTGTCCTGCATGGTCGCGAAGCTGATCTGGAACTGGCCCAAAGCCATGGGAAGCGTCCTTTCGTGGGAAGGAGGGGGATCAGAAGCCCTGCAGGCCGCCGCCGCCGATGACCGTGGCGGCGTTGTTGGCGGTGGAGGTGTTGTCCGAGTCCCGGCTGTCGTACTCGCTCGCCGAGGTCTGCACGTTCTGCGAAAGCTCGTCCAGCTTCTGCACGATCTTGCGGACCGTCTGGTCGAACTGGCCCATGGCCTGGTTGAACACGTTCGCCGAGTCCGAGCGCCAGGTGCCGAACAGCGTCTGCATGGTGCCGTCGACCTTCTGGTTCACCCCGGTGATGTTCTGCCCGGTGTCGCTGATCGTCTGCGCGCCCTTGCGCATGACGCTGGTGTCGACGCGGGCGCCGTCCTGCGAAGCCATGCTTTCTCCTCTGGTCGGGTTCTCCGGATATGACGGACTGGCATGCCAGACCGCCGACGTCGCCGCGGATGCCCTTCGTTCGGCCGATACGACAGAGCACGGGGGAGACTGCGGACTTACGGTAAGCGCCGGTCTACGGGTTGTCGCCGCGTTGTTCCCTTCTGAACACCGGCGCGCGGACGGCGGGGCAAGCGGCTCCTCCACCTGGGGGGCGCTGAGCTGCGGCAACGCCTTCCGTGCGATCCGGTTACGCACGAGTGCCCGTTCAGGCAGCGCTGGTGCCCTGGTTCGCGGTTCGCGCTCATGCGAGCGGAAGTCGGGAATGGACTTGCGGAGTCTGTTGTGGACAGACAGCTGTCCGTGAGGGGAACCCTGCGGGACTCAGAGTCCCGGAGGGTTCCCCTCACGGACTTGGCTCAGTACTTGAGCGTGAAGGCGAAGTCGCCGGAGAGCTTGCCGCTCAGCCGGACTCCCGACACGACCTTCCCGCCGGAGAGCAGCCGTTCGACCTCGGCCCGGGCGAGCCCGCAGCCCTCGGCGATCAGCCGTACCGGCCGGACCGGGATCCGGGCCGCGAAACCGACCGAGACGTCGATCGCGTCCTGGTCCAAGTGGTCCGAACCACCGGTGTCGAGCCGCCAGGCGCCGTCCCAGTCGAGCGCGACGCGGTTGCGCCGCAGCAGGACCGGGTCCTGGAGGAGCTCGGCGGCGAGGCCGGGATCGTTGTGGTGCAAGCGGTCCAGCAGTTCCGGCCGGACCGTGCGCACCCTCGCCCGTTCGAACACGGTGAGTTTCGCCGTTTCCCCGCAGCCGGTACAGAGCACGAGGAGCCAGGCGTCGATGAGTTTGTGATGGGCGTTGACCCGGAACTTGCCGCCGGTCCGGAAGCGTCCGGACGCGCACGTGTGGCAGCGCCGCCGGACGAGCGGCAGGCAAGTGGGCAGGACTGTCCAGTTGTAGAGCACAGGAGTACACCGATTTCCAGTGAGAATTCCGCAGCACGAAGAAGCGCGGCGCACAACGCGGCGCGCGACGGGATCAGAGCTTGGGATGCCTCACGCGAGGTACAACGGCACGTCCTTGCCTGGCCGACACTGGTCGGGCGACAGTAGCCGCGGGCGCGGGCGCGGCTCCACTGGATTTCCGGCTGAGCGCCGCGGGTCAGGCGTTGAGATAGGCGAGCACGGCCCGCACCCGCCGGTGGTCGCCGGTGCCCGCGGACAGCCCCAGCCGGGCGAAGATGTTGCCCACGTGCTTGTTCACCGACGTTTCCGCGATGAACAGCTTCCCGGCGATCGCGCCGTTGCCGTGGCCCTCGGCCATCAGCGCGAGCACCTCGCGCTCGCGGGGGCTGAGCACGTCGAGCGCGTCTGCGGCTCGCCGGCGCGCCATCAGCTGCGAGACGACCTCCGGGTCCATCACCGTGCCGCCGGCGGCCACCCGGTCCATGGCGTCGCGGAATTCCTCGATCCGCCCGACCCGGTCCTTCAGCAGGTAGCCGACCCCGGACGCGCCGCCGGCCAGCAGTTCGGCCGCGTAGGCGTGCTCGACGTACTGCGACAGCATCAGCACCGGCAGGCCCGGAATCTCCGCGCGCGCCGCCGCGGCCGCCCGCAGCCCCTCGTCGGTGAAGCCCGGCGGGAGCCGGACGTCCAGGACGGCGAGGTCGGGCCGGTGCTCCAGCAACGCGGGCAGCACGTCCGGCCCGCGCTCCAGCACGGCGCACACCTCGTGGCCGACCGTGGACAGCATCAACGCCAGGCCTTCCCGGATGAAGGCGTTGTCGTCGGCGATCACGACACGCACGGCAGCTCCGCCCGCAGCACCGTCGGGCCGCCTTCGGGGCTGCTCAGCTCGAAGCTGCCGTCGAAGGCCGCGACCCGGCGCCGGATCCCGGCCAGCCCGGTGCCGAAGTTCTCCGCGGCGCCGCCCTTCCCGTTGTCCCGCACAGTGATCCCGATCCTTTCCCGGTCGAGCGCGAGCGTAATCCACGCCCGGTCGGCCCCGCTGTGCTTGGCGATGTTCGTCAGCGCCTCGGCGACCGCGAAGTAGGCCGCCGCCTCCACCGCGGCCGGGGCCTGCCCGGAGCCGGAGACGTCGACCCCGACCGGGATCGCACTGCTCGACGCAAGCGCTTGCACCGCGCCGACCAGGCCGCGGTCGGTCAGCAGCGGCGGATAGATCCCGCGGACGATCGTGCGCAGCGACGCCAGCGAATGCTCGGTCAGCTCCTGCGCGTCGTCGACCAGCCTGAGCGCGCTGTCCGGCTGATTCTCGAGGGCGTGCTTGATCAACCCGAGCCGGAGCGAGATCGCGACGAGCCCGGCCTGGGTGCCGTCGTGCAGGTCCCGTTCGATCCGCCGCAGCTCGGCCCCGTGCGCTTCGAGGGCTTCGGCGCGGGTGACAGTCAGCTCTTCGATCCGGCGGGTCTGCTTGCTGCCGCGCGGCGGGCGCAGCAACGCCCGGGCGAGCATCGCGTGCCCGCGGGCCAGCAGCGGCACCAGGAGGATCAGCCCAGCGGCGTACCCCAGGCCGATGCCGGTCGCGCCGAAGGCTTCGGCCCAGCTCGTGACCGGTCGGAACGTGAGGTGTGCGGCGGGCGGCAGGACGGTCCACCAGATCGGCGCGGTGCCCCAGCAGAGCGCGCCGGACAGCAGGCTCAGCCCGACGAAACACAGCGGGGTGCCGACGACGGTGGTGGCCGCGAGGAACGCCAGGTCCTTCCAGACCGCCCGGTCCTTGAGCACGCCGAGCGGCGAACCGGGGACCGCGTACTTCTCGGCGACCGGCGTGCCCAGCAGCCGTTCGATCCGGTTCCGTTGCGCGCGGGCGAACCGGCGCAGCAGCGGGACGAGGAGGACCAGCAACGGGAGCCCGATCCCGGCCAGGCTCAGCAGCAGACTGCCCGCGGCCAGCCAGAAGAGCAGCAGGCCGCCGAGACCGATCGCGGCGCCGACGGCGAGGTAGCGGAAGGACGTGCCGAATCCGGCGAGGTGGTCCCGGACGCTGAACCGGTTCGCGCGCACCGGCCCCATCCGACCCCCTCGGAAGATTCGCGGGTGCAGTTTTCTGCACCTGGGATCTGCAGGATACGTGCTGTCCGGCGGGTTCCCGGATCCGTAGCGTCCGGGAAAAGCAAGATCACCGCACCCGGAGGACGAAGTGGCACGCGAGAAACGGCAACGCCTGGCACCGGCCGAGACCGGAGCCCCGCCGGACGACGTGGTCTCGCTGCGCTCGGTGCGCAAGACCTACGGTTCCGGCGCGGGCGAGGTGACCGCGTTGCGCGACCTGACCGTCCGGTTCGGCCGAGGATCGTTCACCGCGGTGATGGGCCCGTCCGGCGCAGGCAAGAGCACCTTCCTGCACTGCGCCGCCGGGCTGGACCGGCCGACGAGCGGAACGGTGCTGCTCGGCGGCACTGATCTCGCCGGGCTGGACGAGACCGCGCTGACCGTGCTCCGCCGCGAGCGGGTCGGGTTCGTCTTCCAGGCTTACAACCTGCTGACGTCGCTGACTGTCGCGGACAACATCTCGCTCCCGGCGCGGATGGCCGGGCTGGTTCCCGACCCGGCCTGGCTGGAGGAGATCGTGCGGCGCGTCGGGCTCGCCGACCGGCTGAACCGGCGTCCGGCGCAGTTGTCCGGCGGCCAGCAGCAGCGGGTGGCGATCGCCCGCGCGCTCGCGCCGCGGCCCGAGGTGGTGTTCGCCGACGAACCGACCGGCGCGCTCGACACCCGGACCGGCCGTCAGGTGCTCGAGCTGTTGCGGCAGCTCGTGGACGAGACGGGCCAGACGGTGATCATGGTGACCCACGACCCGGTGGCTGCGTCCTACGCGCACCGCGTGGTCTTCCTCGCCGACGGCGCGCTCGCCGACGAGATGACCGAGCCGGCCCCGGACCGCGTGGCCGAGCGGATGACCACGCTCGGGGAGTGGTGAGCGATGTTCGAACTCGCGGTCAAAACGTTGCGCGGACGCGCTTCCGGTTTCGCGGGAGCGTTCGTCGCTCTTCTCGGCGCGGCCATGCTGGTCACGGCGTTCGGCATTCTCCTGCAGTCCGGGACGGAAGCCGGGGTGGCGCCGCAGCGGTACGCCGGGGTCCCGGTGGTCGTCGGCGGCCCGAAATCGTTCGAGGTGCGGGAAAACGGCAAGACCAAGTCCAAGCCGCTCAAGGAACCGGCCCCGCTGACGCGCGAGAGCGTGCGGAAGATCGCCGGGACCGACGGCGTCGGGTCAGTGGTGCCGGACGTGAGTTTTCCCGCGGTGCTGGGCGATACGACTGCAACCGGACATCGGTGGTCGAGCGCCCGGCTCGGTCCGTTCGATCTCGTCGACGGTCGCGAACCGCAACGGCCGGGCGAGGTCGTGCTGGACGCCGGACTGGCCAAGGAACCCGGGGCTGTGGTCCGGATCCAGACGACCAAAGCCGCGGCCGACTACCGCGTCGCAGGCGTGGCGAAACTGTCCGGTGTGGACGGAGAACTCCGCACACCCGTCGTGTTTTTCGCTGATACGGAAGCGGAGAGCTTGGCCGGACGCGGCGACCGGGTGGACGCCGTCGGAGTGTTTCCCCGGCCTGGCGTCGATCCTGACGAGCTGGCCGACCGGCTGACCTCGCGGCTGGGCTCCGGTGCGGAGGTGACGACGGGAGACGACCGGAGCCGGATTGAGAACCCCGACGTCGCCTCGGCGCGCGGCGCGCTGCAGGAGATCGCGGGTTCGCTCGGCGGCACCGTGCTGCTGATCGCGATTCTGGTGGTGGCAAGCACTCTCGCGTTGAGCGCCCACCAGCGTCGCCGCGAATTGGCCGTGCTGCGCGCGATCGCGGCGACTCCGCGCCAGATCTGGAAAATGCTGGCGGTGGAAGCCTTGGTGCTGTCGGTCGTGGCGTCGGCGATCGGGTGCCTGCCCGGGATTCTCGCCGCGCAATTGTTGCGCGGCGCGCTCGTCCTGATCGGCGTCGTACCGAGCGATTTCTCTTTCTCTGTCGGTATTCTGCCGATGCTGGTCGCGGTGCTCGCCGGGGTGGCGACGGCACAGATCGCGACGTTCGCGGTGGCGTGGAAAGCCTCGTCGGTACGACCGGTCGAGGCCTTGAGCGACGCCGCAGCCGAGCAGCCAGGAATCAGCGGCGGCCGTCGGACGCTCGGGGTGCTGTTGTTGCTGCTCGGCCTGGCCGCGTCGCTGCTCCCGGTGTTTTTCTCCGGCGTCTTCGCCGTGGCGGGCGCGGGCAGCGGCGGGTTGATCATGATCATTGCGGTCCTGCTGCTGGCACCTCCGGTAGCGGCGTTCGCGACGCGATTGCTGGCCAAGCCGATCACCCGGCGGTTCAAGGAATACGGCTACCTCGCCGCCGCCAACACCCGAGCGAACGCGCGTCGGCTGGCGGCTGGGATCGGACCGCTGGTGCTGGCGATCGGGTTCGCCTGCGTGCAGTTGTTCATTCCCGCCACCCTCGGCGCCGCGGCCGCCGACCAGGCCGACGAGGGGATCACCGCGCAGTACACGCTCACCGGCGAGGCGGGCGGCCTGCCAGCCGACGCCGTCCGGGACGCCGCCGCGTTATCGGGCGTCGAGGCCGCGACCGGCGTGACGCGGGTGCAGGTGTTCGCGTCGACAAAGGTGCTCGATTCGCCGGAGATCTTCGAATTCCCCGCCCAAGGCATCACCGTCGACAACGCTTCCCAGACGATGGATCTTGGTGTCTCGGCAGGAAACCTCGCTGATCTGGCCCCGGGAAAGGTCGCCCTGAGTGCCAGCGCGGCGAGCACCCTCGGCGTCAAAGTCGGCGAGCAGATCAAGCTGAACCTCCCGGACGGCTTCGCCGCGACCCCGGCCGTCGTCGCGATCTACCAGCGGGGCAGGGGATTCGGCGACGTCACCTTGGCGCACGACGACGTCTTCGCACACAGCTCCCGGCAGCTGGACCAGCAGATCCTCGTCCGGGCCCGCCCCGGGACAGATCTGGCGAGCCTGTCCGGGAAATATCCGGGACTGACCGTGTCGGCCAAGGCAGGCCTGTCCGAAGAACAACGCGACGCGGCGACTGCTTCCGTGCTGAGCAGCGCGTTGCCGCTGGTGCTGGTCTTCGCCTACATCGCGCTGGCGGTGGCGAACACGCTGGTGATGACCACGCTGGCCCGGACGCGCGAGTTCGCGCTGCTGCGGCTGGTCGGGATGACGCGGGACCAGGTGCTGAAGGTGCTGCGGATCGAGGCCCTGACGGTGGTGCTGATCGCGGTGGCGGTGGGCTCGGCGGTCCCGCTGATCCCGCTGGCCACTGTGAGCCTCGGTCTCACCGGGTCGCCGATTCCGAGCATCCCGCCGCTGTTGTATTTGGGGATCGTCGCCGCGACCGCGCTGGTGGGCGCCGCGTCGGTGCTGGTGCCCGCGAAGCTCGCGCTGCGTGCCCGGCCGGTGGACGCGATCGGCATGCGCGAGTAGCCAGCCAGCTGACCGTACGTGAGGGGAACCCTGAGGGAATCAGATTCCCTCAGAGGGCGTCTGAGAACTGATGTCACTGGTCTGTGTTGCGGGTGAGTCGTCGGGACATGGTCATGATCATGGCGATGTAGATCATGGCTTCGTGG